>BHES01000072.1 GCA_003864575.1 Enterobacterales bacterium | reverse complement strand
TGAACATTTGCTTAACACGCGAGGGAGAAAATCGCTGGGCTATCGCTCTCCGAATGAGGTATTTTTAACGCACTTACAGGCAGCTTAATGCTCCACCGTTTTGTTGCGTTTCGACTGGGAATGGGGCCTGGACTCTACGCTCTTTTAAAAACAGCAGCTGCGCAGGTCACCATGGTCGTGTTTCAGGTGCCGCTGTTATCGCCGTAAAATGTCAGCCCTGCGGGCTTCCCGGCTGCGGGTTCGAGCCAACGGTAAAAACGTTGTCTCTCCACCGACTTGCCGGTGACATTTTGAATACGGCCGAAGCTTCTTTAAATTCAAAAAACGTGCTGCTCCCTCCCCTGCGAAGGGGAGGGTTGGGGTGGGGTATGACATGTAAACCTCTGTGTTTTATGCAAAACCCCCTCCCAGCCTCCCCCTTCGCAGGGGGAGGAGAAAAGCCAAACGTTCTTTGATTTACATACTAGTGGAGTTTGCGGCTATCACCGGGATACCTGGAACACGGCCATCCCGATTCAGCGAAGCGCGCAGTTTAAAAACGCAGGATTCCAAAGGAGGTTCGTTTAAACCTCCTTTGGGCCCGTGTGGGCGGCGAGCCCACGGTCTTGACGTAGACGTGGAATTTAAAACGGTCTTACTTTCCGCAAAGTTTAAAATAAACCTCATTCCAGCGAATTTGATTCTTGAAGTCCGCCAGCGTCGTGTCGTTATCAATCACCAGCAACTCCATGTTGTGCAACTCGGCGTAGAGGCGCAGATGGTCGATATCCAGCGCTTGCGAGAACACGGTGTGGTGTGCACCGCCGCCGAGGATCCAGGCTTCGGCGGCGGTGGCGAGCGTTGGCTGGGCTTTCCAGATGGCGCGGGCCACCGGCAGCTTCGGCAGGTCATGCGGCTGTTCTACGGTATCGACCAAGTTAACCAGCAGACGGAAGCGGTCACCCATGTCGATCACGCTGGCATTCACCGCCGGACCGGCAGGGGTGGAGAAAATCAGGCGCGCCGGATCGGCTTTACCACCTATGCCGAGGTATTGCGCATCCAGCAGTGGTTTTGGCTCTTTAGCGATGCTTGGGCAGACTTCCAGCATGTGCGAGCCGACCACCAAATCATTGCCGGTTTTGAAGTTGTAGGTGTAATCCTCCATAAACGAGGTTCCCCCGTTCAGACCACCGGCCATCACTTTCATGATGCGCAGCAGGGCGGCGGTTTTCCAGTCGCCCTCGCCACCGAAGCCGTAACCTTTTTGCATCAGACGCTGAACCGCCAGCCCCGGCAGCTGCTTCATGCCGTGCAGATCTTCGAAATTGGTGGTGAAAGCGTGGAATCCGCCCTGTTCCAGGAAGCGGGTCATGCCCAGTTCAATTTTTGCCGCGTCGAGCAGGTTTTCACGGCGTTCGCCGTGCAGCCTAACCGCGTCAGACAAGCGGTAAGTGGCTTCGTACTCTTCGACCAAAGTATCAATGTCGCTGTTACTTACTTCGTTAATCACGGCAACTAAATCACCGATGCCAAAGGCGCTGACGGTATAGCCGAACTGAATTTGTGCCGCGACTTTATCGCCTTCGGTTACGGCCACCTGACGCATATTGTCGCCAAAGCGCGCCACTTTCAGATTCTGACTTTCATTTTTTGCCGCCGCCACGCGCATCCACTGACCAATGCGGCGATGGGATTCGCCATCCTGCCAGTGACCGGCAACCACCGAGTGTTGCTGGCGCATACGGGCACCGATGAAACCAAATTCACGGCCACCGTGCGCGGTCTGATTGAGGTTCATAAAGTCCATGTCCATGGTGTCCCACGGCACTTCGGCGTTGAACTGGGTATGAAACTGTAACAGCGGCTTATGCAGGATAGTCAGACCGGCAATCCACATTTTGGCCGGAGAGAAGGTGTGCAGCCAGGTGATCAAACCCACGCAAGACTGACTGTAGTTAGCCTCGCGGCACAGCGCGGTGATTTCGTCCGGCGTGGTCACCAGCGGTTTCAGCACAAGTTTAATCGGTAAACCGGCTTCGCTGTTGAGGCCGTTGACCACCTTCTCGGCATTCTCTTTTACCTGGCGCAGTGTTTCCGGGCCGTAAAGGTGTTGACTGCCAATGGCAAACCAGACTTCGAGATGTTTAAACGCGTCCATTTGTAACTCCTGCAAAATAAGAAGGGGGATCAGTGTGTTGTTTTTGCTGCAAACAGCGGTTCTGTCGTGCTACACCACTGCTGATAACGTTCATAGAGTTTCTGGTACTGCGCCACGCGCTGCGGGTCTGGCAGCAAGGTGTGTTCGATGCTGCACGCCATGTTTTTCTGCGCGGCGGGGACGTTGGCATACTCTCCGGCGGCGACGGCGGCAAAAATCGCGGCACCCAATGCACAGCACTGGTCTGACGCTACAATTTGCAGCGGACGGTTCATGGCGTCGGCGCAGACCTGCATGATCACCGGAGATTTACGCGCAATGCCGCCAAGCGTCAGAACGTTTTCCACCGGAATATCCTGCTGCTCGAAGCACTCCATAATGGCGCGGGCGCCAAAGGCGGTAGCGGCGATGAATCCGCCAAACAGTTCAGGTGCTTCAGTGCCGAGGTTGATGTCGGTGATCACGCCTTTCAGACGCTGGTTAGCGAAGGGGGTCCGGCGTCCGTTGAACCAGTCGAGCACCAGCGGCAGGTGATCCAACGACGGATTGGCCGCCCAGGCCGCAGTGAGATCCGGCAGCAGATTTTTTTGCAGGATTGAAAGTACGGGTTTGAGCTCAGGATGGGCGTGCATCGCCTGCACCAGCGGCCAGCTCAGCAGGCGGCTGAACCAGGCGTACATATCGCCGAAGGCCGATTGTCCTGCTTCCATGCCGATCATCCCCGGCACCACGCTGCCTTCCACCTGACCGCAAATCCCACCAATAGCGCGGTCATTCACGCGATGTTTATCAGCAATCAGAATGTCGCAGGTGGAAGTACCGATCACTTTGACCAGCGTGTAAGGCTGCGCGCCGGCGCCCACGGCACCCATGTGGCAGTCGAACGCGCCACCGGAAAGCACGACATTTTGCGACAAGCCCAGACGCTGCGCCCATTCGGCGGTCAGTCGACCGACCGGTTTGTCTGCGGTGACGGTATCGGTAAACAGCGGGTACGGCAGGTTTTCGACCAAAATCGGGTCCAGCGCCGTGAAGAAATCGCGCGGCGGCAGGCCGCCCCAGGACGGATGCCACAACATTTTGTGCCCGGCGCTGCAACGTCCGCGTGCCATATCAGCCGGAGCCGTCGTGCCGGAAAGCAGAGCGGGTACCCAGTCGCACAGCTCAACCCAGGAGGCAGCGGCTTTACGAACGGCGGCGTCTTCGCGAGAGACGTGCAGAATTTTGGCCCAGAACCATTCAGAGGAGTAAACGCCGCCGATATAGCGGGAGTAGTCGGGAAAATCACCGCTGCGACACAGGCGGTTGATCTCTTCGGCTTCTTCAATCGCGGTGTGGTCTTTCCATAACACGAACATGGCGTTCGGGTTATTTTCAAATTCAGGACGCAGTGCCAGCACCTGCCCTTGTGCATCCACCGGTGCCGGTGTGGAACCCGTTGAGTCCACGCCGATGCCAATAATGTTAGCGCTGCGTTCGGTGCCGAGGCGTTGTACCAGATTCACAATCGCCTGTTCCATCGCTTCTATATAGTCACGCGGATGGTGGCGGAACTGATTTTGCGCGGCGTTGCAGAACAAACCTTCCTGCCAGCGCGGGTAGTAAACTACGTCGGTGTCGATCTCCGCGCCGCTCTGGCAGTCCACGGCCAGCACGCGAACGGAGTCACTACCAAAATCCAGACCAAGAGCAATTGCACCTTGCGTCATTCTTCTCACTCCCAAGATATAGATGAAATATGTCTGCTGAATATCCTGTGCGTGGGTGAGGGCGGTGCGTGAGGAGGCGTTAGCTACAAGTATGCACAATCCTGCTCCTCATGATGTTTCTGTGAGGTTAGTCAAAAGTTAATGCTTGGCTAAAATCGCTATATCTATGCACGATCCTGCTGTAATCCCCAAGTGTGATAGCGCTCTACCTTCCGACGTTAATTTCTCGTTAAAACTGTCTCCGTCCTGTTTAGCAAAAAGAGCGATCCTGTTTCACAATCCGCCGAAATAAGGCGGTTAATAGCAGGTTGGCTTTTTGGTTTCACCCTACTGAGAACGTTTTCACGCCGTGCCTTAGCCGAGAGATTTCGACGCAACGACGCGAGCGACAACAATAAAAGTCGGAGAACATCATGCATAAATTCACTAAGGCGTTAGCGATGGCAGGTTTTGCTGTCGTTATGTCACATTCAGCTATGGCGGAGACCATGAAGCTGGGCTTTCTGGTTAAACAACCGGAAGAGCCATGGTTTCAGACTGAATGGAAGTTCGCGGATAAAGCAGGTAAGGATCTGAACTTCCAGGTGATCAAAATTGCGGTACCGGACGGCGAGAAAACGCTGAACGCTATCGACAGTCTGGCAGCCAACGGGGCAAAAGGATTTGTGATTTGTACGCCAGACCCGCGTCTGGGACCGGCCATTATGGCAAAAGCACGCAGCTACGACATGAAAGTCATTCAGGTTGATGACCAGTTTGTGAATGCCAAGGGCAAACCGATGGAGGAGGTGCCATTAGTCATGATGGCAGCAACAAAAATCGGCGAGCGTCAGGGCATGGAGCTGTATAAAGAGATGCAAAAACGCGGCTGGAACGCGGCTGATACCGGCGTCATGGCCATCACTGCTGATGAACTCGACACCGCGCGCCGCCGCACTACCGGTGCTATGGACGCGCTGAAAGCTGCGGGATTCCCAGAGGCACAGATTTACAAAGTGCCGACCAAATCTAACGACATTCCGGGCGCGCTCGATGCCGGTAACTCCCTGTTAGTGCAGCACCCGCAGGTGAAAAACTGGCTGATCCTCGGCATGAATGACAACACCGTTCTGGGTGGCGTGCGTGCCACCGAAGGTCAGGGGTTCAAAGCGGCTAACGTGATCGGCATCGGTATCAACGGTGTGGACGCGGTTAACGAACTTTCCAAAGGTGCGCAGACTGGCTTCTACGGTTCCCTGCTGCCAAGTCCCGACATTCATGGTTATAAAAGTATCCAGATGCTGAATGAGTGGGTGACCAAAGGCGTTGAGCCGCCGAAATTTACCGAAGTGACCGACGTTGTGTTGATCACCCGCGACAATTTCAAAGTGGAATTGAAGAAGAAAGGCTTGATGTAATTTACCCGTCATTCTTCGGGCTGCAGGTGTGTTGACTGCGCGCGTTCACCCCGGTCACTTACTTATGTAAGCTCCCGGGGATTCTCGAGCTTGTCGCCTGCCTGCAACCCGAATTACTTAGGGTAAATAAGATTATCTATCCAGATTTCTTTACTCACTTTGTTTCGTTTTCAGGTAACTATTATGACTCAGCAAGCCGTACTCAATGCCTCGCTGCTGAAACCGTCGCTGACGGAGTCTGATGCGGTCGCGCCGTATCTGGAATTCCATAACATTGGCAAGACGTTTCCCGGTGTGAAAGCGCTGGATGGCATCACTTTTAGCTGCAACGCCGGGCAAATTCACGCCCTGATGGGGGAGAACGGTGCGGGGAAATCCACGCTGCTCAAGATCCTCAGCGGTAACTATCAGCCCTCGCAGGGCGAAATCCACATCAAGGGCCAGCCGGTGAGTTTTACTCACACCACCGATGCGCTGGACGCCGGTGTGGCGATTATTTATCAAGAGCTGCATCTGGTGCCGGAAATGACGGTGGCAGAAAACATTTATCTCGGGCAGTTGCCGAGCAAATATGGCTGCGTCAACCGCAAACTGCTGCGCTATGAGGCCAAAATTCAGCTGGAACATCTGGGGTTGGATATCGATCCGGATACGCCGCTGAAATACCTGTCCATCGGCCAGTGGCAGATGGTGGAGATCGCCAAGGCGCTGGCGCGGAACGCCAAAATCATCGCTTTCGATGAGCCAACCAGTTCGCTGTCGGCCCGTGAAATCGAGCAACTGTTCCGCGTGATCCGCGAACTGCGCGCCGAAGGACGGGTCATTTTGTATGTCTCGCACCGTATGGAAGAGATTTTTGCCCTGAGCGACGCCGTGACCGTGTTCAAAGATGGCCGCTACGTCTGCACGTTTGATGATATGGCGCAGGTGAATAACGAGAAACTGGTGCAGGCAATGGTTGGGCGCAATCTCGGCGATATCTATGACTACGCGCCGCGTCCGCATGGTGACATTCGTCTGCAACTCGACGCGGTTAAAGCGCCGGGCGTGAAAACGCCAATCAGCCTCAGCGTGCGTCAGGGGGAGATCGTCGGCCTGTTCGGGCTGGTGGGCGCGGGGCGCAGCGAACTGATGAAAGGGTTGTTTGGCGGAACGAGGATCACCGGCGGTACGGTGTCACTCGACGGTGAGGCGCTTAATATTCGTAAGCCTGCCGATGCTATTCGTCTGGGGATTATGCTTTGTCCGGAAGATCGCAAAGCCGACGGCATCATTCCGGTTCATTCGGTACAGGACAACATCAACATCAGTGCGCGGCGCAAAACGGTCACCGCCGGTTGCCTAATCAATAACACGTGGGAAGCGCAGAATGCCAAAAAGCACATTGCCTCGCTGAACATTAAAACCCCAAGTGCCCAGCAACTGATCATGAATCTATCCGGCGGTAATCAGCAGAAAGCCATTTTGGGCCGCTGGCTGTCGGAGGAGATGAAAGTGATCTTGCTCGACGAGCCAACGCGCGGAATTGATGTCGGTGCCAAACATGAGATCTACAACGTGATTTATGCGCTGGCGAAACAGGGCATCGCGGTGCTGTTTGCCTCGAGTGATTTGCCTGAGGTGCTGGGGCTGGCGGACAGAATTATTGTGATGCGCGAAGGCGCGATTTCCGGCGAGTTGTTGCATGACGACGCCACTGAAGAGAAAGCATTAGGGCTGGCAATGTTAAGAGCGCCAGAACTGACGGCAGGAGCATAAAATTATGTCATCAATGACCACAAATTCCGGTAAACCGGAAAACGCCTCAGCCGCCTCCCGTGGCGGTCAGAGCATTATGCGTATCTGGGACAGCTACGGCATGCTGGTGGTATTCGCCGTGCTGTTCCTGGCTTGTACGATTTTTGTGCCCAATTTCAGTTCGTTTATCAACATGAAAGGGCTGCTGCTGGCCATCTCCATGTCCGGTATGGTGGCCTGCGGTATGTTGTTCTGTCTGGCCTCCGGCGATTTTGACCTGTCTGTCGCATCGGTGATTGCCTGCGCCGGTGTCACTACGGCGGTGGTGATTAACCTGACCGAAAGCCTGTGGATTGGCGTAGGCGCCGGATTGATTCTGGGAATGCTGACCGGTTTGCTGAACGGTTTTGTCATCGCACGGCTGAAAATCAATGCGCTGATCACCACGCTGGCGACCATGCAGATCGTGCGCGGTCTGGCCTATATCATCTCCGACGGCAAAGCGGTGGGTATCGAAGACGAACGCTTCTTCGCGCTGGGCTATGCCAACTGGTTTGGCCTGCCTGCGCCCATCTGGCTGACAGTCGGGTGTCTGATCATTTTCGGTCTGTTGTTGAATAAAACCACTTTTGGCCGTAACACGTTAGCGATTGGCGGTAATGAAGATGCAGCACGGCTGGCAGGTGTGCCGGTTGTACGCACCAAAATCATCATTTTTATGCTGTCGGGGCTGGTGTCGGCGGCGGCGGGGATCATTCTGGCCTCACGCATGACCAGTGGCCAGCCGATGACATCACTGGGCTATGAGCTGATTGTTATCTCCGCCTGCGTGTTGGGGGGCGTTTCGCTCAAAGGCGGCATCGGTAAAATTTCTTACGTCGTGGCGGGTATTTTGATTCTTGGTACCGTAGAAAACGCCATGAACCTGCTGAACATCTCGCCGTTCTCACAATACGTGGTGCGCGGGATGATTCTGCTGGCCGCCGTGATATTTGACCGTTACAAACAGAAAGCGAAAAGGGCAGTTTAAGCCACTGCACGAGATTTAGTGATAACGTTTTCACGCGGCATCTAATGCTTTCAGCGGTCAGATGCCGCAAAAATCCGCTTTTGTTCACATTTTTGCAACGTTTTCTGGCAGCGCTTTCACCGGTCGATAGAATAAAAGAAAACCCGCCCCAGAGTGATTTTCAGGAGGTCCCGATGTATCACCGTATGATCCAGGATCAACAGCAAAACCCGTTGTTACCGGGTTACAGTTTCAACGCATATCTGGTGGCAGGGATGACCCCGATACTGATTGATGGCCCGTTGGATTTCGCCATCGACCGGCCCGGCGGCATGAAAGGCTTTATACTTAATCTGACGGTGAAAGGTCAGGGTAAAGTGTTCGACGGCGAGGACACTTTCTACTGCAACCCCGGCGATCTGCTGTTATTCCCGCCGAAGGCGCGGCATCTGTATGGCCGTTCGGCCAACAGCGACTGCTGGTATCACCGCTGGGTCTATTTCCGTCCACGCGCCTACTGGGCAGACTGGCTGGAATGGCACACCAAAACCAACGACGTCGGGCGGCTTTCGCTGCCCAACAATACGTTGCTGCTGGAATTTGACCGCCTGTTTGCCAATATTGAACAGACGCAAAAGTCCGGACGGCGCTTCTGCGAAGAGCTGGGAATGAATCTGCTGGAACGCCTGTTGCTACGCGCCATGGAAGAAGACCCGAAAAGCCCGCAGGAAATCATGGATCCACGGGTGATCGAAGCCTGCCAATTTATTACCGGCAATCTGGCCGGTGAGCTGCGTATTGATGAAGTGGCGCGTCATGTTTGCCTGTCGCCGTCGCGGCTGGCACATCTGTTCCGTGAGCAGGTGGGCATTAACATTTTGCGCTGGCGTGAAGATCAGCGAGTGATCCGCGCCAAGCTATTGCTACAGACTACGCAGGAGTCCATCGCCACCATTGGTCGCGTGGTGGGATATGACGATCAGCTCTACTTCTCCCGCGTCTTCCGTAAACGGGTTGGCGTCAGTCCAAGTGATTTCCGCCGTCGCAGCGTGGAAATCAACTATCCGGCTAAACCCTACCGTTCACACCCATGGCCTGAACCGGAAAACGCCACGGCGTATCAGTTCTGACAACAGGTGTTGCGAAACCTGCTTCTGCGAAAGGCCACACGATGTGGCCTTTGTCACATTTAAGACTTGTTCGCGCTTCTAAGCTGGTGTCAAATCAGGTTGAAGCTTTGTAAATAAAAAGGATAAAGAAATGACTGATACTCTACGCGTCGGGCTGGTGGGCTATGGTTTTGCTGGCAAAACATTTCACTCACCGCTGATTTCAGGCACACCGGGTTTAGAGCTGGCTGTGGTGTCGAGCAGTGATGCCGCCAAGGTACATGCCGACTGGCCGAACGTCACCGTGGTTGACTCGCCGGAGAAAATTTTCTCTGACCCTACTATCGATCTGGTGGTGATCCCCACGCCCAATACCACGCATTTCCCGCTGGCGCAGCAGGCGCTGGAAGCCGGTAAGCACGTAATTGTCGATAAACCGTTTACCGTGACCTTAGGTGAAGCGCGTTCACTGAACATTCTGGCGCAGGAAAAGGGCAAAGTGCTCTCGGTCTTCCACAACCGCCGCTGGGATTCTGATTTCCTCACCGTCAAAGCGTTGATCAATGAGGGAATGCTGGGCGATATCGTCTATTTCGAATCTCATTACGACCGCTTTAAACCACAGGTTCAGGAGCGCTGGCGTGAGAACGACGAGCTGGGCAGCGGCATCTGGTATGACTTGGGTTCACACTTGCTGGATCAGGCCATCGTGCTGTTCGGTATGCCAGACACCCTTCAGTCTGATCTCGCCGTGGTGCGCCCCGGCGGCAAAGCAGTAGATTACTTCAATACGGTGCTGACCTACGGTCGCCGTCGCGTGGTGCTGCACAGTACGGTTTACGCCAGCGCCGAAACCGCACGGTTTATCGTGCAGGGCGAAAAGGGCAGCTTTGTGAAGTTTGGGCTGGATACGCAGGAAGACAGCCTGAAAGCAGGCGTTCGTCCTCCGCAGGCTAACTGGGGTCAGGATAAGCGCGATGGCGTGCTGACATTAAGCTTTGAGGGCGTACAGGCCGACAAACATCTGCCGACGCTGCCGGGCGATTATCCCGCCTATTACGCTGGTGTGCGTGATGCGATCACCGGCAAAGGCCCAAATCCGGTACCGGCTTCTGACGCTATCCGCGTGATGGAACTGATCGAACTGGGCATTCACTCCTCTCAGCAACAAAAAACACTAAAAGTCGCTAAAGACTGATTGCGCTGAGAGATACTACGCGCCCCAGCTGAGGGCGCGTTTTTCATTTATTGTCTAAGATTTTATTAAATTTCCCTTTCTTCATTTTGCAAGGAAACGCTCCATGTCCTGGTTGCAACGTCTGCGTATAGATAAGTTTTTGGTGATATTAGTCGCCGTGGTGGTGATCGCCTCTTTCTTCCCTTGTGAAGGTATTTATAAGACGATTTTTGAGTATCTGACCACGGCAGCCATTGCGCTGCTGTTCTTTATGCACGGCGCCAAACTGTCGCGTGAAGCGATTATGGCGGGGATCAGTCATTGGAAGTTGCATCTGGTGGTGTTTCTCAGCACCTTCGCACTCTTCCCGCTGCTGGGGCTGGGGATGAAATGGCTGGTGCCGCTGGGCATTTTGACGCCCACACTCTATTACGGCTTCCTCTATTTGTGTGCGCTGCCTGCGACGGTGCAGTCAGCCATTGCCTATACCTCGGTGGCGGGAGGTAACGTTGCGGCGGCGATTTGCAGCGCCTCAGCATCCAGCATTTTGGGTGTTTTTCTGTCGCCGGTACTGGTCGGTTTACTGATGCACACGCAGGGCGGCACTAACGATACGCTGCACGCGATTGGCTCGATTATTCTGCAACTGATGGTGCCGTTTATTATGGGTCATCTGTGTCGCCCACTGATTGCAGAATGGGTGCAGCGCCATAAGAAAATTGTCAGCGTTACCGACCGTTCCTCAATTTTGCTGGTGGTCTACGTGGCCTTCAGCGCTGCGGTCGTAGGCGGTATTTGGCATCAGATTGATGGCTGGTCACTGCTGGCGATCCTGGTCTGTTCCATTGTGCTGCTGACCATTGTGCTGATCATCAATACGTTGGTGGCGCGCTGGCTGAGTTTTAGCACCAAAGATGAGATAACCATCGTGTTCTGCGGGTCGAAAAAGAGCCTGGCGAACGGTATTCCGATGGCCAACGTATTGTTTCCGGCTTCTGCCGTGGGGGCCATGGTGCTGCCGCTGATGATTTTCCACCAGGTACAGTTGATGGTCTGCGCCGTGCTGGCCGCGCGTTATGCGAAGAAAGTGGCGAAAGAGGAAGCGCAGCAGGTCGCGCAGAACGTGGCCGTGACCAAAGGCGCGGTGGCCGAATAACGCACCTGGCTGATCTATAAAAACGATGTCTATAAAAACGATGTCTATGAAAACGGGGAGCGCAGTATTGCACTGTGCCCCCGTTAATATTTCTGCGTCTAAGACGTAATGATGCGGCAGTAGGCTTCCAGCAAAGGCACATCGGCAGGCGCTAACGCATAGAGGTGAGCTTTTGAGGGAACAACCCAGTCAACTTCTGAGTGACACTGTAACGTTATCTCTCCCATAAAGCCGCTGACTCGCCAGGCATGAAGGCGAATAACACGTTCGGGTTGCTGAAAGTCATGACTGGCAATCCATTCTTCCACCTGCGCGGTGATGGCCAACTCTTCCTGCAATTCCCGTATGAGAGCCTCTGGCTGACTTTCACCGGTTTCCACTTTTCCGCCGGGAAACTCCCACAATCCTGCCTGATCGCCGAAAGCATCACGTCGCGCGAGCAGAATTTTGCCATCACGCTCGATAATCGCGGCCACCACATCAATCACTTTCATAGTCAGACCTTATTTCAGATCGAACTCAGCCCAGACCGGTGCGTGGTCAGACGGTTTTTCCATGGCGCGGATTTCGTAGTCAATACCGGTCGCTATGCAGCGGGACGCCAGTGGCGTACTGGCCAGCAGCAGGTCGATACGCAGACCCCGGTTCTCATCGAAGCCGCGTGAGCGGTAATCAAACCACGAGTATTTGTCGGCAGCATCCGGGTTAGCGGCACGGAAAGTATCCACCAGACCCCAACCTTTCAGGCGTTCCATCCACTCACGTTCTTCCGGCAGGAATGAGCACTTACCGGTGCGCAGCCAGCGCTTGCGGCTGTCTTCACCAATGCCGATATCCAGATCCGTCGGGCTGATATTCACGTCACCCATGACCAGCACCGGATTATTCACCGAGAGGCTGGTGTTGAGATAATCCTGCAAATCACGGTAGAACTTCTCTTTGGCCGGGAACTTGGTCGGATGGTCGCGGCTTTCGCCCTGCGGGAAATAGCCGTTGATCACGGTCAGCAGGCCCTGCGGCGTTTCGATATCCGCCATGATAATGCGGCGCTGAGCGTCTTCATCATCACCCGGGAAACCACGGCGTACGGCGACCGGCTCCTGTTTGGTCAGCATGGCAACGCCGTAATGGCCTTTCTGCCCGTGGTAGAAGACGTGGTAGCCATGCTGGCTGACTTCTTCCAGCGGGAACATATCGTCATGTACTTTGGTTTCTTGTAAACCGATGACGTCTGGCTGGTGTTGTTCGATGATGGCGGCGAGTTGATGCGGGCGCGCGCGCAATCCGTTGATATTAAAGGAGACGAACTTCATAGTCGGGAACCGTTTGGCGATGAAATCAGGAGCCGATGGTAGCAGATTCTTTTTCTGAATGGTACGTGGAGCAGACTGTACAGCCACGCCGGTTACCCGCCGGAGCATCCATGACATAAGGAGATTAACGTCAGTAATTAGGAAATTTAGTCGTTATTTCTGTCAACATTTTGTGACAGTCTCTTCTTTGGCTGTACATGAAAGAGTATTATGCCCCACAGCGATTCCCGCACCGGCAGAAAAAGGTCAATACTGATGCGTCTGGAAGTTTTTTGCGAAGACCGCCTGGGTCTTGCCCGAGAGTTACTTGATTTATTGGTCCTGCGCAGTATCGATCTGCGCGGTATTGAAATTGCCGCCAGTAGCCGTATTTACCTGAATTTTTCCCAGCTTGATTTTGATACTTTCCGCGCCCTGATGGCCGAAATCCGCCGTATTGACGGTGTAACCGACGTGCGCACCGTGCCTTTTATGCCTTCCGAACGCGAGCACCGCCCACTGCGTGCATTGCTGGTGTCTATGCCTGAACCGGTGTTTTCCATCGACATGAAAGGCAAGGTCGAGCTGGCGAACCCGGCGGCGCAGGCGCTGTTTGAGTTAGACGAAGATAAAATTCGCCTGCAAACCGCCGCCAGTCTGATCTCAGGTTACAACATCAACCGCTGGCTGGAGCATGACAGTAACCGCCCGCACTCCGAACGGGTCGTCATTCGTTCGCAGGACTTCCTGATGGACCTGACCCCGATTCAGCTCAATGATGATGAACATCAGGAAAGCGAAGTGGTGGGCGCCGTGGTTATGCTTAAATCCGCCGCGCGCATGGGGCGTCAGCTCCAGGATCTGACCGTTAACGATGACAGTGAATTTGATCATATCGTGGCCGTCAGCGGCAAAATGCGTCAGGTGCTGGATCAGGCGCGCAAATTAGCGATGCTCGACGCGCCGCTGTTGATCGTCGGTGATACCGGCACCGGCAAGGATTTGCTGGCGCACGCCTGCCATCTGCGCAGCGCACGCGGCAAGAATGCTTTCCTTGGGCTCAACTGTGCGTCAATGCCGGATGACGTGGTGGAAAGCGAACTGTTTGGCTACGCCGCCGGGGCTTACCCCAACGCGGTGGAAGGCAAAAAAGGCTTCTTCGAACAGGCCAACGGCGGTTCGGTGCTGCTCGATGAAATTGGCGAAATGTCGCCGCGTATGCAGATCAAACTGCTGCGCTTCCTCAATGACGGCACTTTCCGCCGCGTGGGCGAAGAGCATGAAGTGCGGGTTGACGTGCGGGTGATGTGCGCCACGCAGAAGAATCTGGTGGAACTGGTGCAGCGCGGTGAATTCCGCGAAGACCTGTATTACCGTCTTAACGTGCTGTCGGTGACGCTGCCGCCGCTGCGTGAACGTCAGGCCGATGTGATGCCGCTGACTGAACTGTTCGTGGCGCGCTTCTCCGATGAGCAGGGTATGGCGCGGCCAAAACTGTCACCGCAGCTGGCGAATTATCTGACGCACTACGGCTGGCCGGGTAACGTCAGGCAGTTGAAAAATGCGATATACCGTGCGTTGACCCAACTCGAAGGCGGTGAACTGCGCCCGCAGGACATCGTATTGCCTGATTTCGATGCGGAAGTGACGCTGGGCGAAGAGGCTCTGAACGGTTCGCTCGATGACATCAGCAAGCGTTTCGAACGCTCGGTGCTGACCCGCCTTTACCGCACTTATCCCAGCACCCGTAAACTGGCCAAACGTTTGGGGGTTTCCCATACCGCCATCGCCAACAAGCTGCGGGAATATGGCTTAAGCAGCCGAAAATCAGACGCCAGCGACGATTAGTTTTCCCGTTTCTGTCAATAAAAAAAGCCCTGCAATTCACATCCGCAGGGCTTTTTTGTTTCGTTCTGACGCTAACGCGACCTTACTTTTTCAGCACGGCCAGAGCCGCTTCATAATCTGGCTCGGTGGTGATTTCATTCACCAACTGGCTGTAAAGCACGTTGTCTTGGCCATCCAGCACTACAACCGCACGTGCAGTCAGGCCGGAAAGCGGACCGTCGATGATTGCCACGCCATACTCATTTTTGAACTCGCCGCCGCGCAGGGTGGAGAGGGTAACCACGTGCGACAAACCTTCCGCGCCGCAGAAACGTGACTGGGCAAACGGCAGGTCAGCAGAAATACACAGCACAACCGTGTTGTCGATTTCGCCAGCCAGCTGGTTAAATTTACGCACGGACGCCGCGCAAACGCCGGTATCAATGCTTGGGAAAATGTTCAGCACCTTGCGTTTACCGACAAAACTGCTCAGGCTGACATCAGAGAGATCTTTTGCGACTAAAGAGAAAGGCTTGGCAACGTCGCCCTGTTGCGGAAGCTGGCCAGCAACGCTGACCGGATTGCTCTGAAAATGTACTGTCTGGGTCATGATATTTTCCTTTGTACAGATGAGACAAACGGCGATCAGTTTAGGGTATCAAATGTAAATTTGGTATATAAAGTTTGCTAATCATTTTGGCAAACTATGTTGAATGGTGACCTCTGCGCCTCCGCCGGAGGTCGCGTAACGAGCCGTCAGGAGCTATCGATGAGAAGTGTGCGCTTTTATCCGCAGGCCTGGCCGTTGCATACGGCCTTTGTCATTTCCCGCGGCAGCAGGACCGAAGCCCGGGTGGTTGCGGTAGAAATTGAAGAAAACGGCGTTCGCGGTATCGGAGAATGTACGCCTTATCCACGTTATGGCGAAAGTGAAGCCAGCGTGATGGCGCAGATTGCCAGCGTGCTTACGGCCATCGAACAGGGTGTCAGTCGGGCGGCGTTACAGGATCTTCTGCCAGCCGGTGCGGCGCGAAATGCATTGGACAGCGCGCTGTGGAACCTCGAAAGCCAGCTCACTGGCCAAACCCTGTGGCAGTTGACCGGCATCGCGCCGCTCTCTTGTATTAGCATGGCGCAAACCCTGAGTGTGGATACGCCGGAAGCGATGGCGCAGGCCGCCATGACGCATCAGAAAAATGGGGCCACTCTGCTGAAGATTAAACTCGATGATCACCTGATCACCGAACGTATGGTGGCTATCCGCAGCGCGGTACCAAACGTCACCCTGATTGTGGACGCCAATGAATCGTGGCAAAGCGAAGGCCTTGCGGCGCGCTGTCAGTTGCTGGCGGACCTGGGCGTGATGATGCTCGAACAGCCGCTGCCCGCCGGGCAGGATGAGTCGCTGGAGAACTTTATTCATCCGTTACCCATTTGCGCTGACGAAAGTTGCCACACGGCAGAAGATCTGCCGCGGCTGAAAGGGCGCTACGAGATGGTGAATATTAAGCTGGATAAAACCGGCGGACTCACCGGTGCGCTGGCGCTGGCCGAACAGGCCCATGCGCAGGGTTTTGAGATCATGCTCGGCTGCATGTTGTGTACCTCGCTGGCGGTTCGCGCTGCGCTGCCGCTCACCGTCGGGGCCAAATTTATTGACCTCGACGGCCCGACCTGGCTTTCACAGGACGTGGAACCGCCGCTGGCTTTCCACTGCGGCGTGATTGATCTGAGTACCTCACAATGAGGTTACTTCGCCACGCCGGTCAGTAAATCGATCAGCGCCTGCAGGTAGATTTCGCTGGCGTGATCGGCAGAGACCGGTGGGTATTCCGCCGTAATGCACGGCAGGCTGATATCCGCGCACCAGCTACCGAAAGAGCCCGGCGTGGCGTAACCCACGCTGGTCACCAGCGGCAGCTGAAAGGCTTCTGCCAGCCAGGCACCCAGACTGGAGCTATGCGGATCCTCAATACAGGCCAGCGGCTCGTGGAAGGTGACCACCCATTTTGGCGCGAGTCGGAGGATCAAATGGCACAACGCCAGAGTTTCCAGTTCTGAGCCCGCTTTCTCCCCGGTTGAAAGCAACACATCTCTTTCCTGCGCCGCGCTGTTCCAGCGATAAACCGTTTCACCGCTCTG
The DNA here is from genome assembly GCA_003864575.1 of Enterobacterales bacterium. Lineage (GTDB taxonomy): Bacteria > Pseudomonadota > Gammaproteobacteria > Enterobacterales > Enterobacteriaceae > Ewingella. Next base: position 1,288 of record BHES01000072.1, on the reverse strand, counting down.
CCAGTTGGCGCTGGGGAAGTTGCGGTTGAGATCGACGCCGTTGGCGTTGGCGCGCAGTCCCAGTTGACAGCCATCCGGGTTAACCGCCAGCACGACGTGATGTTTGAGCTGCGCAGGTTCAATGCTGCGTAGCGCGCAGGAGAGTGAAACTACCGCGGCGGTTTCATCACCGTGCGTACCGGCCAGAATCAGGCCGGTGGTGCTATCCGGATTGGCGGCCGGGAAGTAAATCAGCGGTGCGCCGAGCAGGGATTTGCCGTAGGGCGTACCCAGGGTGCTTAACCGTCCACGCAGGTGTCGGGGGCGAATATCAGTCATAAAAATTCCAGAACAAGAATGGGATCAGGATGGCTTTTATTTACCGCAGTTTGCCGCCGGAATGTAGCTTTATTGTTCCACGCCGGACATTTATCACCTTTTCTTTCGCTGCGGCCCCGTGTTCGCTGAAGTTTTGTGCGCTGAGACCAATATGTCACGAATTTTTATAGGGGTTGAATTCAATGAATGATACAACTCCTGAACATCATTAAATCAATTGCTTGTCAGGGGAAGTTCATGCTTGAGGGAAAACTGTTTCGTCCACTTTCTTACACTGTCTGCGCCGGGCTGATTGCGCTCTCTTTGGGCAGCGCGACGGCGGCTCAGGTTCCGGCAGGAACCCAGTTGGCGGATAAACAGGAGATCGTCCGCCATATTAAAGACGAACCCGCCTCGCTCGATCCGATTAAAGTGATCGGTTTACCCGAAGCTCAGGTAGCCCGTGATCTGTTCGAAGGGTTGGTGAATCAGGATGCCAACGGTAAAAATGTGCCGGGCGTGGCGCAGAGTTGGCAGACTCAGGACAATCAGACCTTCATTTTTACCCTGCGAAAAAATGCCCGCTGGTCCAACGGTGACCCTGTCACGGCGCAAGATTTTGTCTACAGCTGGCGCCGCCTGGTGGATCCTAAAGGGTTATCCTCCGGCGCGTGGTTTGCGGGGCTGGCCGGAATTCAACATGCTGACGCGATTATTGCCGGCAAAATGCCGGTTGATAAACTCGGCGTGACGGCCATCGGTGAGCATCAACTCAAAGTGCAACTCGAACGTCCGGTGCCGTATTTCGTCAGCCTGCTGGCGAATTTCAGCCTGTTCCCGGTACATCAGGCGACGGTGGAAAAATTTGGTCACGTATTCAATACGTTGATAGTCATGTATAATACTTACTTTTATGCGGGATCTTCAATAATGGCGATTGTGGAAGTAAAATGTCGATTTTGTAGCAAGATCGAGGATGTCAAAAAACATG
>BHES01000071.1 GCA_003864575.1 Enterobacterales bacterium | reverse complement strand
TGATCAAACTCTTCAATTAAAAGTTCGATTTGCTTCAACTCGTGAAGCGGTGCTCAAAAATTAACTTTCGTAATAATTCACTTAAATGAATTACTGCTTGGTCACTCTTTAAGACTTGATATTTTTTTGCCACCGAAGTGGCTGATATCGTCTTGTGAGTGCCCACACAGATTGTCTGATAAATTGTTAAAGAGCATGCCGCGGTTCGCAAGGAATATTATGCGGCGCGGGAGGCGTATATTACGTTTTCCCGCTGAAGAGTCAAGAGATTATTCATTCGAACTTTCGTCTTTTTCCCTTCCTGTCCGAGCGACTTCTCAATCGTTGTTCCCGGTCAGTGGAGGCGCATTATAGGGAGTTCTCAGAAGGCCGCAACCCCTAAAATACAAATAAATTACTGACCGCTGAATCTTTCATCAAACGACGTTTAAAGCGACAACTCCTGGATGCTTTTGAAGCCATATGCCTGCAAAACAGGCAGCAGGATTTCCGTCTCAGGCGTTGCGGCCATGCAATACGCCAGGCTCTCTATTTCCACCCCCTCTTTTTTAGCTGGAATATTCTTATGCGCCGTTTCAATTAACCAATGCGCGCGACGTGCAATCGCTGATCCTGAGTCAATCAGCCGTGTTCCATCCGGTAATACCTGCGCCAGCTCCTCACTTAACAGTGGGAAATGGGTACAACCCAGCACAACGGTGTCCGGTGGCTCTTGCATACGCAACCAGGGCTGGAGGATTTTCTTCAAGAGTGGCAGCGGTACCGCAACACCGTGCAGCTTCGCTTCAGCGATCTCCACCAGTTCGGCAGAGCCCAGCATCAGGATTTTGCAATCCGTCGCAAAGCGGGCAATCAAATCGTGAGTATAAGGACGCTGTACGGTTGCACGCGTTGCCAGCAAGCCGACTACGCCATTACGTGTCAGCTTGGCTGCAGGTTTGATAGCAGGAACAACGCCGACGACCGGACAGTCGAATTTGGCACGCAGTGCCGGGAGTGAAACGGTGCTCGCCGTATTACAAGCGATAACAATAATAGAAAGGGGATGACGTGCTGCGACTGCACTCACGATATCGACCACACGCTCGACAATAAACTCTTCGGATTTCTCCCCATAAGGGAAAGCCACATTATCGAAAGCATATATATAGTGAAGGTCCGGCAACATCTGCCGGACTTCATGATAAACCGATAACCCGCCGACGCCGGAGTCAAACACCAGCACCGTCGGGCGGTCGGAAATTATCCGGTGATCAGAAGGTATAGCTTCCAGTGAGGTAGTATTCACGTCCTGGTGTTTCGTAGCCATAAACCGTCTCGTAATCTTTGTCTAAGAGGTTGGCAATTCTACCACGAACGGTCAAATGTGACGTCACAGGATATGACACAGCGAGGTCCCACAAACTGACTCCGCCAAGTTTCACGTTCTCGTTGGTATTGAAGTCCGTGTCATAACGCTCACCCAGATATTGATAGTTGATCGACCAGTCGAAATCAGCCACCGTCCAGTCCAACTGGTATTTCACCTGCTGTTTGGCACGGCGCAGCAATATTGCGTTTGTTTCAGCGTTTCGCGGATCAAGATATTCGAGTGTGATGCCATGATGCAGAGGGCCCGTATCAAAGCTACCCGTCCACTCCACACCCTTGATGGTTGCTTTGTCGACGTTGTAATAGCCCTGCTGCTGATTGTAGTAACTGATCATCTGATCGATATCGTTACGATAGGCAGACAAACGCCAGTTCAATGGCCCGGTCAGGCCTTCCAGCCCACCTTCCCACTCTTTGCTCTCTTCCGGCTTCAGATCGGGGTTACCGCCAAAGCTGCCATAGAGCTGTCCGAGGTTAGGGGCTTTAAACGCCGTACCGTAGGAAGCGATGAAGCGGTAGCCGTCGATGAACTCCCACGCCGCACTGCTTTGCCAGGTGCCGTGTGAACCAAACTGCGAGTTATCATCATTACGCACTGCACCTTCGAGCGTAAAGTCACTGACCTTCTGCTGGGCCGTAACATACACGCCGGTATTGTGCTGGGTATAACCATCGGTAATGTAGTTGGTGCCCGGCTGAGTGCTGAGTTCCTGCCAATCTGCACCCGCACTCACCGAACCCTGCCCAACCTGGAAGGTATTGCCCCATTGCAGGTTGTACTGGTCAGAATCATCCAGCGTGGCTGAAGCGGAGTACGGACCGTATTTCGGGTCATAGTTATAGTCTTTGGTATTGCTATAACTGCCGCTGAACTGCGTGGAGTAAATACCCTGCTGGAAACGTAATCCGGTGTCATACGTGCGGCTATATAACTGGCGCGTATCGGGCAATGCGTCAGGATGCGCCGGGTCGGCATAGCTGTAAGTGCCGTCATAGGCGGTGCGGTTATCAAAACCGTATGCGCGGGCAAAACCACTGAACTGCTCATTGAACTTATGCTCAAGTCCTGCCCAGATCGTTTTGCTCATGAAGCCATCGCGGTCTGGTTGACGCGGGTCGCCATAATTGTCCGGCAGGTTGGCCACTACATCCGTGCCTTTGGTGTAGGTATAGTTACCCGCTACCGTCGCAACGGTATTCTCACCAAGTTTCTGCTGGGTTGAGCCGTCATAGGTCTGATAACCGTTAGAACCAATGCCAGTCGACAGCGTCGTACCGAGCTTGTCACGGGTGGTAATAATGTTAACGACGCCACCGATGGCATCCGAACCATAAACTGCCGAACGCGGACCACGAATAAACTCGATACGCTGAACCAGAGAAATAGGAATTTGGCTAAGGTCGACAGAACCGGAGACGCCGGCCTGATTTAAACGCACGCCGTCCATCAGCACTAAAGTGTGGCTGGAGTTGGTGCCGCGAACGAATAAAGAACTTTGCTGACCCAATCCGCCGTTCTGGGCGATGTCTACGCCCGGTAAGCGGCGTAAAACATCCACTACCGATGTGGACTGCCAGCGGTCAATATCATCACGGGTAACAATATCCATTGGCGCTAATACGGATGAAACAGGCTGTGGAAAACGGTTGGCGGTAACAACGAGGTCATCGCTTTTATCCGGCGAAGAGGGGTTATCTTGCGCCCACCCTGAAAAAGCTGTGACAGATAATACCGTCAGCAGCGCGTGCTTTTTAATTGTCATAAATCGAGCATCCAAACTTAATTGGCGGATGCCGCAGAAAAACACCGGCGTTTTCGCGACGACAGTGAAGTTGCGACGTAATATCGGCAGGTTTTCGGACTTAGGATTTGTTGGTCTATTTCTATTAACGAAAAACAGAAAGAAATAATAAACCGCCACCGGGCGATGACTTCCCATCTCTTCTTTTCTATTGCCTATAAATAGGAAACAAGAAGAAGACAGTGTCTGCATTGTACCTGTGCTATCGCCGTGCTTTCCCCATACCGCTGCGCGCCAGTTCCGGATTCACACCGGATTCCCTTTTAACTCTGTTAATGAGGCCGGATTGCATCCTACGATCAACCCATTTGGAAATCCAGACATCTACAATGATGAATCAATTTCTCCGAAGTCATTGGCGTGAGAGCAAAGCAACAAATGAGAAACCCTCGATGAGCTGACATCAGTCAGTGCTTTGGGTGAACGAATGCCGCAACGCAGCTATAACGCCGAGGATGAAGGGGAAAGCTGGACATAATGGGGACATTCTCTACAATCCTCCGCAAAGTTCGCCCATTTATTCCCAGTTAGACGAGAAAACCGATGACGCCTGAAAACCTGCCCATTGAACAGTACGACGACCAGTTGGCGGAAAAAACCGCACGTCTCGCGGCAATGATGTCGCCCTTTAATGCGCCGCCGCCTGACGTTTTCCGTTCGCCAGTCAGTCATTACCGTATGCGCGCCGAGTTCCGCGTCTGGCATGACGAAGGCGACCTGTACCACATCATGTTTGATCAGCAGACCAAGGCCCGCGTGCGGGTGGACACATTCCCTGTCGCCAGCGAGGTCATCAACCGCCTGATGCCGGTGCTGATCGCGGCCATCAAGCTGGAACCGGCACTGCGTCGTAAAATCTTCCAGATTGATTATCTGTCCACGCGCAGCGGTAAAGTCATTGCATCACTGCTTTACCACCGTAAGCTCGATGATGAATGGACACTGGCCGCAACGGCGCTGCGCGACCAACTGCGTGAGCAGGGTTTTGATATTCAACTGATTGGCCGTGCGTCCAAAACCAAAATCATGCTGGACCAGGATTATATCGATGAAGTTTTACCGGTGGCTGGCCGCGACATGATTTACCGTCAGGTAGAAAATAGCTTTACCCAGCCGAACGCCGAGATGAATATTCAAATGCTCGAATGGGCGCTGAACGTGACCGAAGGGTCAACCGGTGATTTGCTGGAACTCTACTGCGGCAACGGTAACTTTTCGCTGGCACTGGCACGTAACTTTAACCGCGTGCTGGCGACGGAAATCGCCAAACCGTCAGTGGCGGCGGCGCAGTACAACATCGCGGCCAACCATATCGATAATGTGCAGATTATTCGCATGGCCGCTGAAGACTTCACTCAGGCAATGAACGGCGTGCGCGAATTCCGCCGTCTGAAAGATATCGACCTGACCGGCTACCACTGCAACACGATTTTCGTCGATCCACCGCGCAGCGGATTGGATGAAGATACGGTGAAAATGGTGCAGGGTTACGACCGCATCCTTTATATCTCCTGTAACCCTGAAACCCTGAGCGCTAACCTCGACCAACTGAGCCAAACCCACCGTCTGGTTAAACTCGCGCTTTTCGATCAGTTCCCGTATACGCATCATATGGAATGTGGCGTATTGCTGGAAAAAATCTGACCAGCGCAGGTTACGCTTAAAAAGAAAACGGGCACTCCGCGTGCCCGTTTTTATTGAAAAGATCCGGTCAATCCGTTCTATAAATAAACCCGCAGATACTCTGACAGACACAAAATCGCCATCGCCTGCCCGTAAGGCATAGACGTTAGCGCAATCTGGCGATAGAAATCCAAATCATTGCCCATTGCCGTACCGAAAGAAGTTTGCGTCAGTTCACCCGCCGGATTGATGTGTTTGATCACGCCCCGGACCGCTTTCTCCGCCACCGGCGCATATGACGCATCGATATAACGTTTTCGCACCGCTTTCAACATTCCATAGGCGAAACCGGCTGTCGCAGAGCTTTCGAGATAAGAGTGCGGGTCATCAAGCAGCGTGTGCCACAGACCGCTTGCGTCCTGGCATTTCGCCAGTGCCGCCACCTGACTCTCCAGTACCTGCAATAAATAGCGGCGGGTGGCGTTATTCTCCGCTAAATCGACCAGTTCGAGGAATTCAGGAATAGCGATCGTCAGCCAGCTGTTGCCACGCGCCCAACGGGCTTCGGCAAAATTATGATGCCCCTCGAACGTCCAGCCGTGGAACCACAGTCCCGTCTCCCGATCCATCAGATACTGCACATGCACCAGAAACTGATAGGTCGCCTCTTCAACATATTCAGGTTTACCCAGCAGTTTGCCGATTTTCGCCAGCGGCAAGACGCTCATCATCAGTGTGTCATCCCACATCTGCTGATGGTTTTCATTGTTGTAAACAATATGCTGCATCGCGCCTTTATCGGTGCGGGGCATTTCGTACATCACCCACTCAGCCCAGCGCTCCAGATAAGGCCGCCATAACGGATTGCCCGTTTCTTCGTAGCGGTAAGCGAGCGTCAGGAACGGACTCATCGTGTTCACATTTTTGGTCGGCGTGCCCTCCGCCAGCCGCGCGGCGAACCAGTTATCAATAATAGCGCGCATCTTTCCGTCGCCGGTCTGCTGGTAATACTGATAAATCCCGTACAGACCGATGCCGTGCGTCCACTCCCAGCCCGCCCAACCTTTGGTATCAATCACCCGACCATCGTCGAGGCGCAATAAAAACTCACCGGTTTTATCTTCGATATTCACCAGATTGTCGGTCACCTTGCAGATCAGTCCCTGCAACTCACTGCGTGAAATAAAGTGCTCCGGCTGTCTCAGTAATGCACTGTGTTTAACGTCAAAAACTTGCATGAAGTTCTCCTTGAATTATAAACGGTGGCCAGACTGCTGAACCGACAACCCGGCAGCGGCTGCGCGGGTCAATTTCTGCGGCGGCGGATTGTGGCGATGCAAATAGCCAATATTGTTATTGCCCCACAGCGACTCGTATTTCATCCCCGTTAGCATTTCAACCGTGGCGCGATCTTCCGGCGTGATCTGCTCTGGAACGATACGGTTGGCATCGCGCATCTTCTGCGTTTCCCGCGCCAGCACGCCGTGGGTTTTCAGATTGAGGCGGAAATAGAGGGAAATAATGAAGCCCATGCTCAGCATCACCAATGAACCCACCGTCAGTACACCCAGAATGGTGTGGCCTACCGACGGAAGCTGTTCGGTTTTGCCAGACACAAAACCGGCCAGTTGCAAAATAATCCCCACCAGCATCACGGCACCGGCCTGCGAGGCTTTACGGGTGAGCGTCATGACGCCGGCGAAAATCCCCTCGCGGCGCTGACCGGTAATGGTTTCATCAACATCAGCGATGTAGGTGTAAATATTCCACGGCACATAGTTGATACCGCCGCGCCCAAGGCCAGCCAGGGCTGAAATCAGCAACAGCAGCGACATGGAGTCACTCATGTGGCTGAAATAGAGGATGCCGTAGGAGGTCACCGCCAGAGCAAAAAGCATGACGGCCAGCCGGTAAGAAGGGGCGGGGCCGAAGCGAATACAGAGCGGGATCATGGCGATAACCGCCACAAATTGCAGAATCGCCATCATGCCCATCAGGTTCGACGCCACGGTGGCACTTTGCATCAGCACGAATACCACGTAATACGTAAACACGGCGTTAAAGACATCCTGAGCAATATAGCCGCCAAGGTACAACCCGAGATGCTGGCGGAAAATCTTGATACGCAGCGTCGAGGCGAGCTCGACTTTCAGACGTTTCAGGCTTTGTGCCAGCGTCAATTGCTGGCGCTCCCGTTCAATCTTCAGCATGGCTTCGGACTTAAGCTCCTGCGGGCGCTCCCAGGTGAAGAAATACACCAACGTCAGCACCAATGCGCATATCACGGAGAACACCAGGCTCGAGTAGAAAAAGGAAACCGGATTGTCTTTGCCGAGATGCGAAAGCAGAATGCCCGGCAGAAACGCCGCCAGAATCGCGGACAGCTGCGCCAGAGCGATACGGGCGCCGGAGAATTTAGTTTTTTGTTTGAAATCGTCAGTCATTTCCGGCACCAACGTTTCATAAGGCACCAGGATCATGGTGTAGACGATATCGAACAGCAGATAGGTCAACAGGTAGTAGACGTATCCCATGTCGCCAACCCACATAAAGCTGTAGCTAAATACGCAGGGAATACCGAGAAGAATAAAAAACTTGCGGCGGCCAAAGCGCTTACCCAGCCAGGTTCCACCAAAGTTATCGGTCAGGTAACCCATCAGCGGGCTGAGTACAGCATCCGCCACGCGGGCGGTCGCGAAAATAAAGGTGGCTTCGATGGGGCTCAGGCCACAAAACGTGGTGTAGAAATAGAGCAGCCAGGCTGCCGTCAGCGCCGTCGTCCCTGCACCGAGAAAATCCCCGGAGCCGTAGGCCAGATAATTCAGTAAACCGATTTTCCGTGTTTTCATTGCCGTCATGCCCCTGGTTGAATCACCGATACGCGTTGGCAGAAGGCCCACGCCCCCTTCGCCATGATTCAAATTAGCGACGGACGGCAATGAAAACCTTTCTGGTTTTGCCACCCGCGATGACTTTATGGCAAAGAAACGAAGATGGGGACGATCAACGTCTAAATATTGAACATGAGTTCTATTTTAATGAAACGGCAGTTCATTAATCCATGTCTTGCAGGCGAGAGTGACATGTGGGTTTGACGGAAATAAAAAGGGCAACCCGCAGGCTGCCCTAATGACGCTTTCCAAGCACGCTTTTCACAGCGCGGGAAGGCGTAATCAAATATTTTGTGACTTACGTTTCTTCAGCTTGATACCTACCCAGAAAACCAGCACGACGCAAATCACCGACGGCAGGAAGTTGGATCCAATTTGCGGATACTCAGCCCGCACAATCGTGCTGTAAAGTAATAATCCCAGCAGGAAACAGAGCGCGGACAAGGTCGGCAAGCCTTTGGGCATCTCAGCTTTGTGATAACGCAGATGCAAGCAATACACAGCCAGCACCAGTGCGATGATCGGGAAAATAGAAAAAGTGACGACGGAGCTAAACAACGCATCGAACGTGCCGCTGATCGACAGTCCGGCAATCAAAGCCAGGACCAGGGTGCCATTATCCTGGTTTGGTTGTTCGGTCATTTTCTGTACCTCTGGGCTTATTGATTGGAGACACCGCCGTTCTTTCCTGCTGACGGCGGTACCAGTAATACGCACCTTTGGAAATCATCCGTAACTGGAGCACCAGCCTTTCTTCCAACTGACGCCGCTGCGCGATGTCCACATCCAGCGCTTCCGCACCGGCATTGAACACGATGATCACCATGGCTTCTGCCTGCGCTTCGGTAAAACTGCACGGCATATGGTTTTCGAGTTGCAAATAGTCAGCAAGTTCCGCAATAAAGTGCTGAATTTCACGGGCTACCGCGGCACGAAACGCCGAAGAAGTACCGGAACGTTCACGCAGCAGCAGGCGGAAAGCATTGGGATTATTGCCAATGAACTCCATAAAGGTGGATACAGAAGTGCGGATCACGCTGCCGCCTTTGGCAATACGCTGGCGCGCCTGACGCATCAGTTGACGAAGCATTAAGCCGCTCTCATCTACCATCGTCAGACCGAGTTCATCGACGTCACGGAAATGCCGGTAAAATGAGGTCGGCGCGATCCCGGCCTCGCGGGACACCTCGCGCAAACTCAAACTGGCAAAACTGCGTTCGGCACTGAGTTGGCTGAACGCCGCCTCAATCAGTGAGCGACGCGTGCGCTCTTTTTGTTGTGCTCTTACGCCCATAACCTTCATACGGAGTCTTTTCTTCTTATTAGCTGTTAGCCCAATGCCATTTCACTATACCAAAGTTTTTGATCGGCTGAGGTAAAGAAACTACAGCATAATATGGGTCAGAATGTCGCGCTTTTCCCACGATTTGACAACTGCATGTAGGGGAAACCGGACTAATATGTTACTTTCTCGTTGTTATTTTGTATAAAAATAGGTTTCGAACCATGCAACAGCAATCTCATTTTGATGCCATCATCATTGGCTCAGGCCCGGGCGGAGAAGGCGCCGCAATGGGACTGGTTAAACAAGGGGCCAGAGTTGCGGTCATCGAACGCTATAATAACGTCGGTGGCGGCTGTACTCACTGGGGAACCATCCCTTCCAAAGCCCTGCGCCACGCCGTCAGCAGAATTATCGAATTCAACCAAAATCCACTCTACAGTGACAACTCGCGCACGATGAGCTCCAGTTTCCCCGATATTTTGCGCCATGCCGATTCCGTCATTAATCAGCAGACTCGCATGCGCCAGGGTTTCTATGAGCGCAACCAGTGCCAACTCATCTCCGGTGATGCCAGTTTCATTGACGAACACACCATTAATGTTCGTTTTGCCGACGGCACCCATGAACAGATCACCGCAGACAACATCATTATTGCCTGTGGCTCGCGTCCATACCGTCCGCACGGCGTAGATTTCAGCCACCCACGCATTTACGACAGCGACTTAATTCTCGAACTGAGCCATGAACCGCGCCATGTGATCATTTACGGTGCTGGCGTTATCGGCTGCGAATATGCGTCGATCTTCCGTGGACTGAACGTCAAAGTTGACCTAATCAACACACGTGACCGCTTACTGTCGTTCCTCGATCAGGAAATGTCAGACGCCCTTTCCTACCACTTCTGGAATAACGGCGTAGTCATCCGCCATAACGAAGAATTCGAGAAGATCGAAGGGGTCGAAGATGGCGTGATCATGCATCTGAAATCCGGCAAGAAAGTGAAAGCCGATGCCCTGCTGTATGCCAACGGACGCACCGGCAATACCGACAATCTCGGACTGGAAAATATCGGCCTGGTGGCTGATAGCCGTGGGTTGCTGAAAGTAAACAGCATGTACCAGACCGCACTGTCGCATATTTATGCGGTCGGCGACGTCATTGGTTACCCAAGTCTGGCTTCTGCCGCTTACGACCAGGGACGCATTGCTGCGCAGGCGATGATCCAGGGTGAGGCAAAAGTGCACTTAATCGAAAATATTCCGACCGGTATTTATACCATTCCGGAAATCAGCTCCGTCGGCAAAACCGAGCAGGAACTGACGGCGATGAAAGTGCCGTATGAAGTGGGCCGCGCTCAGTTTAAACATCTTGCCCGTGCACAAATCGCCGGTATGAATGTGGGCAGTCTGAAGCTGCTCTTCCATCGCGAAACCAAGCAAATCCTGGGCATTCACTGTTTTGGAGAGCGCGCGGCGGAAATCATCCACATCGGTCAGGCCATCATGGAACAGAAAGGCGAAGGGAATACCATCGAGTATTTCGTGAATACCACCTTCAACTATCCGACGATGGCCGAAGCCTACCGCGTTGCTGCACTGAATGGATTAAATCGCCTGTTTTAATGCAGCAGCTTCCATGTACGCCTGCATGTGAACCTTGATGGCTTCGGCAAGCTGCTCATAACGACCACGCAGCGGGGAACCGGGGCGATACACCAGAGCAATGGTGCGTCTCGGTTCCGGTTTGTCGCACACCAGATAGGTTACGCCATCGCGGCTGCGCTCTTTTGGCACAGCAAGCGCGGGTAACAGCGTAATACCGCTGCCCGCTGCAACCATATTGCGCAGTGTTTCAAGACTGGTGGCACGGAAATGCGTGTCCTCATCAGCGCCGGCCTGGAAACAGAAACCCAGTGCCTGATCCCGCAGACAGTGCCCATCTTCCAGCATCAACAATTTCTCACCGGCCAGATCCGCCATGGCGACGCGGTTGCGTGATGCCCATGGGTGTTCATCATAAATGGCCAGTTTCATCGGCTCATCAAACAGCGGGACCTCTATAAAGGCTTCGCTCTCTTTGACCAACGCTAAAATCGCACAGTCGAGCTTGCCGCTGTCGAGCTGCGCCAGCAGTTGCTGGGTCTGCGCTTCGTGCAGGTACATCTCAAGTTTTGGAAAGGTTTTGTGCAACGTGGGAATAATTTGTGGCAGCAGATAAGGGCCGACCGTCGGGATAAGCCCGATATGCAGCGGGCCTGACATCGCCTCGCCCTGCTGGCTGGCCATCTCGCGCAGCACTTTGACTTCACGCAGTATGGTCCGCGCCTGATCCACCAGCAATAAACCTGCCTGAGTGAATAAGACTTTGCGGCTGGTTCTTTCCAGCAGCATCACGCCCAGTTCATCTTCCAGCTTGCGGATCTGTCCGCTTAATGTCGGCTGGCTCACATGACAAGAATCAGCGGCACGGCGAAAATGACGAAACTCAGCCAGTGCGACCAGATACTCTAAATCCCGAATATTCATTTATCCTCCATTCCCATAACGGGTCGCGACGATAGCTCGCGGCGATAGATAAGATAGCAATCAACGATTATAACTATCAACAACAATCGTCAATAATGTCCCCCATCGAAACGGCACAGCCAAAAAATCAGTTTTATTTATTTTTTATTAAGAAAAATTAAGAGGTTATTCATGTTTGCAAGCCACGAAGGGAAACAAGTACCGCAAGTTACGTTCCATACCCGTCAGGGCGACCAATGGGTAGATCTCACCAGCGATGAGCTGTTTAAAAATAAGACAGTGATCGTGTTTTCTTTGCCAGGTGCCTTCACCCCGACATGCTCTTCAAGCCATTTGCCACGTTACAACGAACTGGCTGGCGTATTTAAGAGCCACGGCGTAGACAGCATTCTGTGTGTTTCCGTCAACGATACTTTCGTCATGAATGCGTGGAAGGCCGAGCAGAGCGCTGCCAACATCACCTTTATTCCTGACGGTAACGGCGAATTCACCCAAGGCATGGACATGTTGGTTGAGAAAGCTGACCTGGGCTTCGGTCCGCGCTCATGGCGTTACTCCATGCTGGTACGTAACGGCGTGGTAGAGAAAATGTTTGTCGAACCGAACAAACCGGGCGACCCATTTGAGGTTTCGGACGCCGACACCATGCTGAAATATCTGGCCCCGGATTTTAAAGTGCAGGAGTCCGTGTCGATCTTCACCAAACCGGGTTGCCCGTTCTGCTCCAAAGCGAAACAGATGTTGCAGGAAAACGGCATGCAGTACGAAGAGATTGTATTAGGTAAAGATGCGACAACGGTCAGTCTGCGCGCCGTAACAGGCCGTGCAACGGTGCCACAAGTCTTTATCGGAGGTCGCCACATCGGGGGAAGCGACGATCTGGATGTCTATCTGAACAGCGAAGCAGAAGTGTGCGAAGTCGCACAATAAGACGACGCGAAAAGATAAGAATTATCATAATAAATGAAGAGTGTATGACTACGTGAACATTCGGCGGGCCTGGTGCCCGCCCTTTTTTTAATCATGAAACCAGAGTCCGAAAACCGGGCCTTACCGCCTTTTTTCCTCCGCTATTCCTGAGACACTGCCTGCCTGACTTTTCATCATCGCCATAAAATCAAAAACGCGCTTAATCTCATGATCACAAAGCCGCTGCGCCACAAAATCACTCAACAGGATGTCGCCACATTGGCCGGCGTTTCCGTGACGACCGTTTCGCTGGTGCTGGGGGGAAAAGGGCGTATTTCGCCAGAAAGCGTCTCAAGGATTTATCAGGCTATTGATACGCTGGGTTATCAGCGTAAGGCTGACCCCGTTGGGTTACCCGATCGGGTCGGCATTATCCTGCCTTATCACTGTCACTTTTCTTCTCGTCTGCTGCCTGCGCTCTCTCTGGCATTACAGTTGGCCGGCAAGTCAGTGACCCTGATTTACAGCGAAACATCCGATGCCGCATTACGGGATACCAGTGACACATTGCTGGCGCAGGGCGTCTGCGGTCTGGTGTTATGCGGGCAGTTCAGCGGCGACGCAACGCTGAGGCTGAGAGCTCAGGCACGCCATATTGCACTGGTTGGCCTGATGCCGCATTTGGGGTCTGGCGCCATTCCAGCCATTCGCCCTGATAATGCTCAGGCCGCGCAGCTGGCAGTAGAAAACCTGCTGAGTCAGCAACACTCTGCCATTGCGTATCTGGGTGGAGAGAGCAATTCACTGGTGCGGGCCGAACGACTCGGTGGTCTGGTGAACGCTTTGGGTAAGGCGGGAATGGCCTTCAACCCGGCGCTGAGCTTGCCCTGTCCGGCGACCTTCTCAGAAGCATCGCTGGCCGCCGCCAGACTGTTGAAACAGCCACCGCGCCCGACGGCGATACTCTGCGACAACCCCACCGTGCTGCTGGCCGCGCACCACATGCACTCCGGCGGTAACCCCTCCAGTAAATGGCGTTTGTTTTCCCGCCCCTTAGCACTCACGGGTTTTGGTGAGTCTGAAGAAGCACAGAAACTGGCACTTCCTCTGATGAATATCCCCCTGGCTTCGCTTGCGGCACGCGCTGTTGAATGCCTGCAACACCAGTTCAATGGCGAAACCCTGTCTTGTGACGATCCTCGTTTAGTCGTTGCGGGGTGCCTACTTCCCGACAGGTAAAATTTATACCCGCTAAAATTTTACCTGTTTTATTTATCATTCTTGTACTCCGCCTTTTGACCCTTCCCTGCTCAACACCGATGCTGTGGTTAATCTTTACTCAACCGCACAGGATTGTGATGACTGATTTTGCCAGACTGGCTCAACAACGGATTGATGAATTTTTGCATCTGCTGAAGGAGTGGGTCGCCATTCCCTCGGCGTTTGATGCCGACAGTCGCAGCGAAAACCGGCCCTTTGGTCAGGGAGTCAGCGAAGCGCTGGCCTGGTGGAAAAACCTCGGCGACGGTGCCGGGCTCAGCACTCTCGACGTCGATGGCCACGCCGTACACATCGAATATGGCTCGGGTGAAGAGATTGTGTATGTTTTCGGCCATTGTGACGTTGTCCCCGCAGGTGAAGGCTGGCATCACCCGCCCTATCAACTGACCCGGCTGGGCGATAAGTTGATTGGCCGCGGCGTGATGGATGACAAAGGCCCGATGATTGCCGCCTGGCTGGCGCTGGGTATATTGCGCGAACTGAAATTGCCACTACGCCGCCGCATCCGGCTGGTCGCCGGAGGTAATGAAGAAACGGGATTTCGCTGTATACGCCGCTATTTTCAGTCACAACCCCACCCCATGTTTGCCTTCACCCCGGATGCTAAATTCCCTGTCATTTATGGAGAGAAAGGGTCGCTGCTAGTGCATATAACCGCTCCCGTCGATCAGTCTGCATTGCGGGTCAGCTGCGGCAACGTGGTGAATACCATCCCTAATATGGCGCGGATTAGCGGACTGCCGCTGACCACCGCCGACTGGTGTTTAGCCGAAGGCTTCACGTTGATAGCCGAACAACATGACCACTATCAGCTGCACGGCCGTGGCGGCCACTCGTCAAAACCGGAACCCTGCCTGAACCCGATCCAGGCCACCAGCCTGTTACTGGATCAGCTCGATCACACTGGCTGGAGCGCGCAATTACGTGAAATCACCGATGAACAATACGGGCAGAGCGGTGTGCGTTTTGGTCTGGATCAGCCCGGAGAGTGCGGAAAAATTTTGCTGGTTCCCACGGTGCTTCACATCGCCAACGGTGAAATGCGTCTGACGCTGAACGTCCGCTACCCGGAAAATCTCACCGCAGACACGATTTATCAACAACTGAGCGAGTGGAATAGCCGCTGGCCAGCCAGCACGTTGACGATGGAACCCGTGAAATCCCCCAGTTTATATCCGCCAAACAGTCCGCTGGTGCGAACCCTGCACGACATCTATGTCCGCCACACCGGCGATCGCAACCATCCGTCACGCACCACCGGTGCGGGAAGCTACGCCAGCGAAATGCCTAACGCCGTCATCTTCGGTTGCGAATTTCCCGACGGCTCTTCCGGCAATACACACGGCGCGGACGAATTCGGCAGTTTATGCCGGTTCGTCAGTGCCATCGGCATGTACGCCGAAGCCCTGTATCTGCTGGCAAATCTGCCAGCACCTTCTGACCATCCTGAGAGGTAAAAATATGTCTGCTAAAAAACTGATCGCTCTGTGCGCCTGCCCGATGGGTCTGGCCCATACCTTTATGGCGGCTGAAGCCATTGAAGTCGAAGCCCGCAAACGTGGTTATGAAGTGAAAGTGGAAACGCAGGGTGCCGATGGCATTCAGAATGAATTGACGCCCGCCGACATCGCCGAAGCCACCGTCATTATTCATGCCACCGGTATCACTCCGCAGAACCTGGAACGTTTCAATGGGTATGCCGTGTATGACGTCGAGCTGAAAGATGCCGTTAAAGACGCCGGCAGCCTGATTGATGAAATCGAGCAGGATCAGGCGCAGTAACCCTTTCAGCCTCTTTTTTCTTTCACTATGTTGAAGGAGTTACCTCGTGGCGATACATAAAAAAATAATAAATACCGGGCACAATTCGACGCTGGAAAGCCCGGCTTCCCCCAGCGGTTCGACAGGAAAAGGCGAAAGCCGCGCGTGGAAAGAGTTCAGCAAGCACATCATGACCGGGATTTCCTACATGATCCCGGTGCTGATCATGGGCGGTTTGATTGGCGCACTGTCGCAGATTATTCCGTATGTTTTTCTCGGCATGTCTCCCGATGAGTCGATCATTGGGGCACTGAACAGTGGCCGTTATACCGGCAGCTCGCTATGGATGTTACAGATTGCCAGCATCATGGAAAGCTTCGGCTTTACCCTGTTTGGCTTTGCGATCCCGATGTTTGCGGCCTTTACGGCCAACTCTATCGGCGGGAAAACCGCGCTGGCGGCGGGTTTCATTGGCGGGTACGTGGCAATCAAACCGGTTGCTATCCCCACGCTGGTCAATGCCCAGTGGGCGACCGTCGCGCCGGTGGCTTCTGGCTTCCTTGGTGCGATTGTCATCGCCTTTGTGGTCGGTTACTTCGTTCTGTGGCTGAATAAAACCATTAAACTGCCTCACAGCTGGCTGGCGTTCAAAACCACCTTCTTTATTCCGCTGATTTCCGCCATCCTCGCCATGGTATTGATGGTATTCATCATCACCCCTGTCGGTGGCTGGCTGAATACGCTGATCAAAGAAGCCTTACAGGCCGCAGGCGCGGCGGGAACCTACTTCTACGCCACGCTTCTGGCGGCGGCGACCGCGTTCGATCTCGGCGGTCCGGTCAACAAAGCGGCGGGTTTTGTGGCACTCGGCTTTACCACTGAAAAAGTGTTGCCCATTACCGCGCGCTGTCTGGCGATTGTTATTCCTTCCTTCGGCCTCGGGTTATCTACCGTGATCGACCAATGGCTGGTTGGACGCCGGGTCTACGACAAACAGTTCAATCAGATTGGGCGTACCGCGATTTTCCTCGGCTTTATGGGAATTTCAGAAGGCTCGATCCCCTTTGCCCTGGAACGTCCCGGCTTCGTTATTCCGGTGTATGTAATAGGTGCCGTGATTGGCGCACTGCTTGGCGTGTCGCTCGGCGCGGTTCAGTGGTTCCCTGAGTCGGCAATCTGGGCATGGCCGCTGATCACCAATATTCCGGCCTATCTGATCGGTCTGGCCGCAGGCTCGCTGTTTATTGCCGTCACTTGCGTTTATTATCGCAACCACTTGATTAAAAAAGGCCTGTTACAGGTCGCGTGAGACTATTGCAGGGTACGTCAGTACCCTGCGGACTTTCAGGGAAAAACATGAGTTACGCACTGCGTTTACGCAACCTACGGCACATGATGGCGGAGCAGCAGATTCAGGCTGTTTTGCTGACCGACCGTTTCAGCAAATATTATATCGCGCGCCTTTATAGCGCTTCCGGCTACGTGCTCATCACGCAGGAGAGCCAGACGCTACTGGTGGATGGCCGCTACATGGCGGAATGCCGGGAGCAAAGCCCGGAGTTTGATATCAGGCCGTTAAGCGAGCCTTACGGGCTGGCCCATCATTTAGCCGATATTCACCAGCAATATCCCTGGTCATCGCTCGCCACCGACGCCGCCCAATTAAGCCATCAGGCCTGGAATACTCTCGCGGCGCAGTGTGATTTCCCTTTGCAACACTGGGACACTTGCGGCCTGCGCCTGACTAAACAACAGGATGAAATTGAACTCATCCGCAATGCAGCCCGGATCGCCGACCGCGCGTTGAGTAGCGTGATGCCCTTTATTCAGCCCGGTATTTCTGAAAAAGCGCTGGCGGACCAGATTGAAATGGCAGTAAGGCAGGCGGGCGGCAGTAAAACGTCATTTGATACCGTGGTGGTTTCTGGCCTGCGCGGCGCACTGCCTCACGGCAGACCGACTGAAAAATTGCTCTCTCACGGTGAACTGGTCACGATAGATTTTGGTGCGGTTTTTGGGCACTACTGTTCGGATATCACCCGTACCTTTGCTCTGGGGCAGGTCAGTTTTGAACTGGAGAAGATTTATCACACCGTGTTGCGGGCACAGCAAACCGCCCGTGAAGCGGTGCGTCCGGGCATAAGTTGTCAGGAGCTGGACTGGCTAGCGAGAGACATTATCGATGACGCTGGCTACGGCGAATACTTCAGCCATCATCTCGGGCATGGTCTCGGGCTCGATGTACACGAAGCCCCTTCGCTGCGTACGGACAACCCACAGCGGCTGGAACCGGGGATGGTGATCACCATCGAACCGGGCGTCTATATTCCGGGCATCGGTGGCGCGAGGATTGAAGATGACGTGCTGGTCACCGAAGACGGCTTCGAACTGCTGACCAACAGCCCACGCGAATGGAAAGACATTTGTTTATAAGTTTATACCCGTGGTCATTGAAAGTGCTTGATTATCCAGCTGATAAATATCATGCTCAGCGCGATGAAAATAGAGCTGACTGCAAAACAGAAGATTGCCCTTGAAGAGCTACAGCGTCAAAGTCGTGACC
>BHES01000070.1 GCA_003864575.1 Enterobacterales bacterium | reverse complement strand
GCTGACGAAGAGAACTGGCTGCCGCCCTCTTCCTGACGTTTGAAGCGCCAGCAGTGCTGATGATATTTAGCCACGCTGTTACGGTGCGCGACGCTTATCACCGAGGTATCCGGCAGCTCGCTAACCAGCAGGCTGTACATACGTTGCTCGGTTTCGTCATCCAGTGCGCTGGTGGCTTCATCGAGGAACAAAATGGCCGGCTTGATAAGCAGTGCGCGGGCGAACGAGAGACGCTGCTGTTCGCCAGGCGACAGGCGCTGGCTCCAGTTGGCGTAATCATCCAGCACGCTTTGCAGATGTGGCAGGCAGCACTGGTCCAGCACGTTAATCAACTGGTCGTCGGTGTAATCACGGCTGGAGTCCGGATAGCTTAGCGCTTCGCGTAGCGTACCAATCGGAATATAACTGCGCTGCGGCAGGAACAGATGACTTTTACCGGCGGCAAGGTGAATGCTACCCGCGCCGTAAGGCCAGATCCCGGCAATGGCGCGCAGCAGCGTTGATTTACCACAGCCTGACGGGCCTGCAATCAGCACCCGCTCACCGGCCTTCAGGCTGGCGGAAATATTACAAAACAGCGGGCTGCCGTTGGGCAATTTCAGGGTTAAATCGTCGAGTTGCAGATCCACACTGTCTGATTCGCGCACGCTGATACCGCGTGGCTGGGCGTTGACCTGATCGATAGCCGCATTGAAACCTGCCAGACGGTTAACGCAGGCTTTCCAGCTGGCGAGATCGGTAAAGGCGTTGATAAACCACGAGAGCGAGCCCTGAACCTGACCGAACGCCGAGGCGATTTGCATCAGCGCACCCATCTGAATTGCGCCAGAGAAGTAGCGCGGTGACGCGACCAGAATCGGGAAAATATTGGCGAACTGGGCGTAGAACGTGGAGGCGACGTTGAGGCTACGGGTGACCTTCATGATCGACCACCAGTTAGTCTTGATCGACTCAAACTTGCCGCTCAACTGCTCACGCTCGCTTTTCTCGCCGTGATAAAGCGCTATCGCATCGCTGTTTTCACGCACGCGGATCAGGCCAAAACGGAAGTTTGCTTCAAACCATTCCTGATTAAACCCGAGTTTAACCAGCGGCTTACCGACAAACCACACCACGATGGAGCCCACAATCGCATACAGCAGCGCAAACCAGAGCATATAGCCTGGAATCGTGAATTCGTGGGAGGAGATGGCGAAGGTTAATGGCCCGCTGATGGCCCAAAGGATAAAGACGAAGGAGAACAGCGTGACCACACTTGAGAGCAGCCCAAGCACCAACGAAAGCGTTCCGCTGGTCAGTGCGTTGAGATCATCGGAAATACGCTGGTCCGGGTTATCCACCTGATGCTGATACTCGGTGTAATAATAGGCGTGATTGCCCAGCCACTTGTCCATATACTCTTCGGTCATCCAGCGCCGCCAGCTCATTTGCAGGCCCTGCGTCAGGTAGACTTTATAGATGGCAATCACGATAAAGATCAGCGCCAGCCAGGTAAATTTGAACAGCTGCGCTTTGAAAACCGGATAGTTTCTGTTTTGCAGCGCATCGTAAAACACCCGGCTCCATTCGTTGAACTGGACGCTCAGGTAAACGCTTGCCAGCGAAAGAATAACGATAGTGGTCAACATGCCCCAGGCACGCCACTTCTCTTCCGAGAGCCAATAAGGCTTAATCAACTGCCAGACAGCACGCCACGGTGCCGATTTCCCAGGTTTGTTAGTCATAAATTGCCGTGTTTCAAAAAGATTTATGTTGTGAATGAATCATCATCCCAGAATGAGTGACCCAGCGCGAGAGGGCAATGGCACACATGTAAGGATGTTTTTCCCGCGGTAAAGTTCAATTCCGTACTGAGAAAAGGGTGTTTGATGAAAGTGGTATTGAATCTGCTGTTGCTGGCAGGATGGTTGGTGAGTCTCCAGGCTGTGGCGAAAATCGATGAGCCTGACATCAATGGCGATTGCCTGAAGGCAGGTATTTACGCTTCCGCCGGGAAAGTGGCTTATCAACAGGGCCAGTTTGACAAAGCGCGAGAAGTGTTTCGTGACCAAGTGGCATGGAGTGAGTTTTGCCATAAACCGCAGGATACGATTGCCACCGCCTATAACAATATTGCTCTGACCTATATCCGTCAGGGGCAGTATCGCAAAGCCAGAGCCTGGTTGGCGCTGGCACCAGACGACAAGAAATCGGCCTACAACCTCAGCCAGATTCAGGCCAAGCTGGATGCGTTACCGGCTGCTGTCAGCGTCGCCGGGCTCTACTGGCAATACGCCGGTTACGGCAACTGGAACGTGGTCGAGGTGAAAGCTGAAGAGGCACAATTTCGGATTGATTTCAGCGGGATGTACATGGGGTTGATGTCGCTCTATTACGGCCCAAATACCGGCGAGTTCTCAGTGGTGACCACGGTCAAAGAGGGGAAAGCAGAGTATAACCAGGCCGATGACCAAAATGCCGGTGGCGGCCAGTGCGTGGTCAATATGGATTTCGCCGCCGAACAGGTCAACCTACACACCCTTGGCGACTGCGGTTTTGGCATGAACGTGCAGGCCGAAGGGCCGTTCGTGCGCGTCTTGTAGAACGAGATGGGTTTGGCTGTAAAAGAGACCGTCATCCCCTAAACCCACAGGTTTAGGGGAGTGCAGCAACATTCAATCTTAGCGATTTACTGCGGCCACTTCATTTCACCTTTCAGCACTTTTGCGCTCATCAGCAGCGACGAATCATCTTTCAACTGTGGATAGTGACCTTTCATGGCAGTAATCAGCGCCGCGGAATCCTTGGCTTTCGGCAGCTCTTTTTCCAGCGTCAGCAGGTAATCTTTCGTGAATTTCACCGATTCCAACGTATGGGGTGCGCCTGGCAGGAAGTGGCCCGGCACGACAGTCGTGGGTTTCAGCGCAGCAATTTGGTCCAGTGCGGCAACCCACTGCTTGCGGGATGCAACGGTCTGGCTGTCGGCGACCCAAAGATGCATGTTATTGCCATCCACCAGCACACCGCCCACAACGGCTTTTAACGACGGGATCCACACGAAGGTGCGGTCAGCCGCCTGGCCTTTCACTTCAAACTTCTTACCTTCCAACTCAAAGCTGTTGCCCTTCAGCGCCTGCGGCACAATCACATTTTTCGGTGCATTCTCTTTAAGCTGCGGTCCCCAGAAGGCCACTTTGCCCTGTTTGGTGGCGTTAATTTCATCAATGGTTGCCTGAGTGGCGAGGATCTTAGCGTCAGGGAAAGCGGCGTGGATCACATCCAGCCCGAAATAAAAATCCGGATCTGACTGGCTGATATACACCGTGGTGAGGTTTTTGCCGCTGGCTTTGATCTTATCCACCAGTTTTTGTGCATCGTTGCGCTGGAACTGAGCGTCGATCAACACCGCGTCTTTTTCACCGGTGATGATTTCAGACGACACCGGGAAGATACTGTTTTCGCCCGGATTGTAGACCTCCATTTTCAGGTCGGCGGCGTAGGCGGACAAGCTGGTGCCGAGCAGTAACGCAGCGGTCAGGGTGAGCTTTTTCAAACGTATGGCTTTCAGGCGCATGGAGCTTCCTCAGAGTAAACAGGGGCAAAAATAATAACAGTCGGTAAGCACCTACTGTACGTTGCATAAAGCGGGAGAAAAACCGGATAATGCGCAACTGTTTGTTGCATAAACCGGACGAATCCATGGACCGAATTACCGCTGCTGAAGTCTTTGTCGCCATTGTTGAACGCGGAAGTATGGTTAGCGCCGCCGAGTCGCTGAATATGTCGCGGGCGATGGTGACGCGATACCTCTCTGAAATGGAAAAGTGGTCCGGTGCGCGGCTGCTGCACCGCTCGACCCGTAAACTCAGTTTAACGGACGCCGGTGAAAACACCCTCGCACGCTGCCGGAAAATGCTGTCGGTGGCGGCAGAAATGGTCAGCGTCGGCGCCAGTCAGGATGATGCGCTGCGCGGTTTATTACGCCTGAGCTGTTCGCAATCTTTCGGGCAGGGTGCGGTCGTGATCGCCGTTGCTGAGTTCTTACGCCGCCATCCGCAGGTCAGTATTGATCTGCAACTCGAAAGCCGGGCGATTAATTTGGTGGAAGATCGCATCGATCTGGCGTTGCGTATCACCAATGATCTTGACCCTAACCTGATTGCCCGCCCGCTGGCGCAGTGTCCGTCGGTCGTATGCGCCTCTCCGGCTTATCTGGCGTCTCAGGGAACGCCGCAAAAGCCGCAGGATCTGGCGCTGCACAATTGCCTGACCTACAGCTATTTTGGCAAAAGCCTGTGGCAGTTTGAGCGCGAAGGTGAAAAAACGGCGGTGCCGGTCAGTGGCAATCTCAGCGCCAATGAGTCGCTGGTGCTGCTGACGGGGGCGGTGGAAGGGGCAGGGATCGTCATGCAACCTTATTACTCCGCCGCGCCGCTGGTCGCCAGCGGGCAACTGGTGGCGCTGTTGCCGCAGTGGCAGCCGCAAAATATGGGCATCTATGCCATTTACGCCTCACGCCGGCAAATGCCTGCGGCACTGCGGGCATTGCTGGACTTTCTGGTGGCGTGGTTTGCGGGGCATCCGCGCTGGCTGTCACTGAGCGTAGAGAAATAATCGGGAAACCTGGGTTGCGCTATGTGTAGACATCTTTGTACACATGTTGATCATTGTCTAAATATCAAATTCTTAACGATTTTTTCATGGCATTTTGTGCCTTTGTTATCGGCCAAAACTGGTCAAAAGTGTGATCTGCGTGGTATTTCTGTCGCCTATATGTCTGTGCAACATTGCGCTAACAATTATAAATAACCAACGGGGACTTCTATGCCTGTTTCACTACTGGCACTGGCGCTGAGTGCGTTTGCAATCGGCACCACCGAATTTGTCATCATGGGGCTGTTGCCTAATGTGGCGAATGATTTACAGGTCAGCATTCCGCTGGCGGGCTGGCTTATCAGCGGATATGCACTGGGTGTTGCCATCGGTGCGCCGATCATGGCGGTACTGACGGCCAAATTACCGCGTAAGAAAACCCTGTTATTGCTGATGGTGATCTTTATCTTCGGCAACCTGATGTGCGCCTTATCGTACAGTTACGGTTTCCTGATGCTGGCGAGGGTGATCACCGCGCTGTGTCACGGTGCCTTCTTCGGTATTGGTGCCGTGGTCGCGGCCAATCTGGTCGCACCTAACCGCCGCGCCTCAGCCGTTGCGTTGATGTTCACCGGTCTGACACTCGCCAACGTACTGGGCGTGCCGCTCGGCACCGCGCTCGGTCAGGCGCTTGGTTGGCGTTCAACCTTCTGGGCGGTGGCGATCATCGGCGTGGCGTCACTGTTCGCGCTCTATAAGAAATTGCCGGATAAGAAAGACGAAGAACCAACGGATTTGCGCAAAGAAATGGGCGCACTGCGCGGTCTGGGTCTGTGGTTGTCGCTGTCGATCACGGTGTTTTTCTCCGCCGCGATGTTTGCGCTGTTCACCTATATCGCACCGATGCTGACCGAAATCACCGGTGTCTCTGAGCACGGTGTTAGCTGGACGCTGTTGTTGATTGGTCTGGGTTTGACGATTGGTAACGTGGTCGGCGGGCGTCTGGCGGACTGGCGTCTGGGTGCGACCCTGACGCT
The DNA here is from genome assembly GCA_003864575.1 of Enterobacterales bacterium. Taxonomy (GTDB): domain Bacteria; phylum Pseudomonadota; class Gammaproteobacteria; order Enterobacterales; family Enterobacteriaceae; genus Ewingella. The sequence continues at coordinate 12,501 of BHES01000070.1, read as the reverse complement.
GATTTTCCTGCTGATCGCCGTTTTCTCTGCACTCTTTAGCTGGACGAGCGTCAACCTGCTGGCAGCCGAAGTAACGCTGTTCTTCTGGGCGATGGTCAGTTTTGCTGCCGTTCCGGCATTACAAATCAACGTGGTAACGTACGGAAAAAATGCGCCGAATCTGGTTTCGACCCTGAACATTGCGGCGTTTAACGTCGGTAATGCGCTGGGTGCCTGGGTCGGCGGGGCGGTCATTGCCCGTGGGATGGGGCTGACAGCGGTTCCGTTGGCGGCATCCGGCCTGGGTCTGATGGGTTTTGTGCTGTGCATTGTGACGTTCCGCCGTGCGGCGAAGAAAGCGGAAAAAGCCACGGTCTGAATTCCTCGCCCACTCACCTGCCGAGGGCAGCCTCAAGGCGTTGTGCGAAGCGTTCTGCCTGCTGATGGCAATGTTCGATAAAGGTAGTGACCAGCGCCGAGGCAGGTCGATGCAGCGGGCGGATCAGGCTGACGGTGAAAGGGACAGGCAGGCTGAATTCACGTATTACCATGCGCTTGCCGCCGCGTTCCACATAGTCCAGAGCGGTCAGCGGGTTGACTATCGACACGCCGACGCCTTCACACACCATGCTGCACACCGATGCGGCGCTGTGGGTTTCCATCACCAGGCGTCGGTTTACCTGATGCTCGGTAAACAAGGTATCCAGCAACTGGCGGTAGCTGTCGGTGGCAGACAGGCTGATAAAATTGTGGCCGTTAAAGTCCTGCGGCGTGAGGCATTTTTTTGCTGCCAGTGCATGCCCGGCAGGCAGGACACAGACTTCGTTGAGGGTCAGCAATGCCTGACGTTCGGTACCGGCAGGCGTGTGAGTATTTTCGGTCAGCCCAAGGTCATGGCGCTGCGCCGACAGCCACTCTTCCAGCAGCGGCGACTCCTGCGGCACGATGTTGAAACTGACATCCGGATAGCGATCCAGAAAGGGTTTGCATACCGCAGGCAGCAAAGACTGGCTGAAAACCGGCAGGCAAACGATGGAGAGTTGAGCCTGTTCGAACTGACGGATACCCTCCGCTGCGCTGACAATGCGATCCAGCCCATAATAGGAACGCTGCACTTCTTCGAACAACCTCAGCCCCTGAACCGTCGGAAACAGACGGCCCCGCAGACGTTCAAATAGCTGTAGATTCAGCAATTTCTCGCATCGCGCCAGCTCACGGCTCACCGTTGGTTGAGAAGTATTGAGCAGTGCGGCCGCTTCGGTCAGATTACCGGTGGTCATGACGGCATGGAAAATTTCAATATGACGCAGGGAAATGGTTGGCATGAGGACTCTGCTGTGCGGCGACGGATAACAATTTCCATATCATAAATGAATAGACTAGTGCTAAACAGATATTTTCACGCAGGAAAAGGATCGGCGATACTCAGGTTAACTTCCTCTTAGCCGATCCCAGGACTCTTTATGCCACACGCCTTAAACGACACTTCTACCGCGCTGAACGCGGACAATCTTCTGGCACTGGTGCAGCAATATGGCTGCCCGGTCTGGGCCTATGACGCGCAGATCATCAATGAGCGTATTGCTCAACTTCGCCAGTTTGATGTGATCCGTTTTGCGCAGAAAGCCTGCTCGAATATCCACATTCTGCGCCTGATGCGTGAGCAGGGCGTGAAGGTGGATTCCGTCTCGCTTGGCGAAATTGAACGTGCGTTGCTGGCCGGTTTTGTGCCGGGCCGCGAAGCCAGTGAGATCGTCTTCACCGCTGATGTGCTGGATCAGCCTACGCTGGACCGCGTGACGCAGCTGGATATTCCGGTTAACGCCGGGTCGATTGATATGCTGGGGCAAATTGGTCGCCAGAAAGCCGGACATCCGGTGTGGCTGCGGGTCAACCCAGGTTTTGGTCACGGTCATAGCCAGAAAACCAACACCGGCGGCGAAAACAGCAAACACGGTATCTGGTATGCCGATTTACCCGAAGCGCTGGCTGAGATCACGCGTTATGACCTGAAACTGGTGGGCATTCATATGCATATCGGTTCCGGCGTGGATTATGCGCACCTCGGGCAGGTGTGCGATGCCATGGTGCGGCAGGTGATCGAAACGGGTCATGATATTGACGCGATTTCTGCCGGCGGCGGTTTGTCGATTCCCTACCATTTCGGCGAAGAAGCCATCGATACTGAACATTATTACGGATTATGGAACCGTGCGCGTGAACAGATTGCCGCACATCTCGGCCATGCTGTGCATCTGGAAATTGAACCGGGTCGTTTTCTGGTCGCCGAATCTGGCGTGCTGGTGGCGCAGGTACGTGCCGCGAAAAACATGGGCAGCCGTCATTTTGTGTTGTGTGATGCGGGTTTCAACGACCTGATGCGCCCGGCGATGTACGGCAGCTATCACCATATTTCTTTGCTGCCCGCCGATGGTCGGGATCTCAATGGGCAACCGCTGACTGATTCAGTGATTGCCGGTCCGTTATGTGAATCCGGTGATGTATTTACGCAGGAAGCGGGCGGCGGCATTGAGACGTTCCCGTTGCCATCGGTGCAAATCGGTGACTATCTGGTGTTCCATGATACGGGCGCTTATGGCGCATCGATGTCGTCGAACTACAACAGCCGCCCGTTACTGCCAGAAGTACTGTTTGAAAACGGCGTGCCGCGCCTGATCCGCCGTCGCCAAACCATCGAAGAGTTATTGGCGCTGGAACTTCTCTGAGTCAGTCCGGGGCCGCCTTCCTTTCAGCGGCTGGCGAAGGGCCCAGGTAATACAGATTCCCGTAATTTCAACTCGCCGGTAAACGGCACAATCGGCGCCAGCGGTTTTCCTTCTACCAGCCGCAGCGCCTGCGCAATGGCCGCAGCTATCATTGCGTCAATCGGCAGATAGACCGTTGAGAGCGCGGGGTGCAAATATGCAGCGCTCGGTTTATCGTCAAATCCAAACAGCGAAACGTCCTGTGGCAGGCGAATTCCCGCCTGATGCAGCGCTTTCATCGCCCCGACCGCCATATCGTCATTACAGCAAAACAGCGCACTGAAACTCACGCCACTCTCCAGCAGGGTCTGACAACCTTTGTATCCGCTCGGCACGCTGCTGTCGCCGTGGGCCACGCGTAAAGGTTCATACGATAGTTGATGATGCGCCAGTGCGGCTTTGTAACCGGCCAGTCGCGACTGTGCGGTCGGCGTGCGCATCGGGCCGGTAATGCAGGCGATATGGTGATGGCCCTGCTCTATCAGAAATTCGGTCGCTTCAAAGGCCGACTGCTGCTGCTCAAAGTAGACGCAGCGCTCGGGCGCGTCGGGCAGCGCACGGTTGACCACCATCAGCGGGGTAGAAAGCGTACTAAGCAGATTCATCAATTGGGTGTCGGACATAAAACGGGTGTAGAGAATGATGGCGTCGCAGCGCCTGTCGGCCAGCAGATGCACCGCCTGCAACTCATCTTCAGGCGTGTCGTGGCCGTCGGTCACGATCAGATGCTTGCCGCTGCTTTCGGCCAGTTTTGCAGCCTGGCGCAGTAAGCGGCCAAAGTAGGGGCCGTCGAAATTGGAGATAACCAGCCCGAGGCTGTGCGAGCTGTTGGTGGCCAGCGATTGCGCCAGAAAATTGGGCCGGTAGCCAAGTTCGTCCATGGCGCGAAACACCGCATCACGCGTGCTCTGCTTTACCTGCCCGGTGCCATTAAGCACCCTGGATACCGTCGCTTTTGAGACTCCCGCGCGCAGCGAAACGTCTAACATGGTTATCATCGGTTTCATTTCCCCGCACCCGGCGCTTTTCATTGGCTATTTGTTTGAATCGATGCCCTTTTTTCAGGGCAAGAGGGTCTGACTCAGGGGCCGTAAGGCTTATACCGCAGGGCCGGTCACCGAGTGGCGGCGTACTAACGTTGGGCTGAACATATGGGTGGTTTCCGGCAGAGGCTGCCTTTTTGCTAAGGCGAGAGCCAAATGTGCCGCCTGATTGGCCATCGCGACCACCGGATAGCGCACCGTCGTCAGACGAGGGCGCAGATAGCGCGAAATCAGCACGTCATCAAAGCCAATCAGTGAAATTTCCCCAGGGACATCAATACTGTTGTCACTCAACACCGACAGCGCACCGGCGGCCATCGGGTCGTTGTAGCAGGTGACCGCTGTGAAGCTGCGCCCGAGCCCGAGTAAATCCGCCATCGCCTGTTCCCCGCCGATTTCATCCGGTTCACCGTAAGCGATCAGTTTGTCATCCACCGGAATGTTGTGCTCTTTCAGCGCGTCGAGATAGCCCTGAAGGCGGTCAGTGGCGTCGGAAATACCGTGGTTTGAACATAAAATGGCAATGCGTTGGTGTCCGCTCTGGATCAGATGACGGGTCGCCAGCCATGCGCCGTGACGGTCATCCAGCGCGACGCAGCGCTGCTCGAAGTCAGGCAGTGTTCGGTTGATCAGCACCATGCCGGGGATCTGTTTCATCAGGCTTTGCAGCTCGTCGTCCGGCAGCATTTTTGCGTGAACCACCAGCGCCGCACAGCGGTGGCGGATCAGTTGTTCAATCGCCTGCCGTTCTTTATCGACATTATGATAGCCGTTGCCGATCAGCAGGAAATTACCCGTCGCATAGGCGACCTGCTCAACTGCTTTGACCATGGCACCAAAAAAGGGATCCGAGACATCGGCGACAATCAGGCCAAGGGTTTCGGTCGATTGCTGCGCCAGCGCACGCGCATTGGCATTCGGGTGATATTGCAGATGTTGCATGGCGCTCTGCACCGCTTCACGCGAGCTGTCACTGGCCTTGGGGGAGTGGTTTATCACGCGTGAAACCGTCGCGACGGAAACACCCGCCAGTTTTGCAACATCTTTGATGGTAGCCATTACACGTCCGAAATTTGTGTGAGGGTAAGCGTTTACACTACCAGTTTTGCGGAAAAAACGCGGTGGGGCAAGGGATGCAGATCGCAACTTTGTGATGCAAGGCAATGTTTTGTGGATCGGAACGCGGTGCGCATGAACCCATTCAGGCCAGCTTCCCCTGTAAATCTCTCTGATTATCGATATTTGTGCTTTGAGTTTCATCCCGCCGGAATGGTACTTTTAAGCCTATTCACCTGCTTCTAATAATAATCCCATCTGAGAACAACATGACAATCAAACGCTATCCGCAACTGGCTCACTGGGGAGCCTATACCGCCGTCGTGGAAGACGGACGGTTGATCCGCTGCGAGCCTCATTCGGCGGATGCCGATCCTTCGCCGTTGCTCGACTCTATCGTCCCGCTGGTGTACTCCGATAAACGTATACGCAAACCGGCCGTGCGCCGTTCGTGGCTGCAAAAACGTGAAAACAGTGACCGTACGCTGCGCGGTAAAGAAGATTTTGTTGAGGTTGATTGGGATCTGGCGCTGGATCTGGTGGCGGAAGAGAACAAACGCGTACGAGATCGCTATGGCGCATCGGGCATTTTCAACGGCTCATACGGTTGGTCCTCCGCCGGTCGCCTGCATCATGCACGATCTTTGGTGCGGCGTTTTTACTTCACCGGCGGCGGCGGTGTCGATCAGCAGGGCAACTACAGCTGGGGCTCGGCGCAGTTCTTCCTGCCGTATGTGATTGGTACTTTTACGCCGATGACCGGCCGCGTCACTTCGTGGCCGAGCGTGGTAGACAATGCGGAGATCCTGTTGGCTTTCGGCGGGCTGGCGCTAAAAAATTCCCAGGTTGCATCCGGTGGTGCGGTGGAACACACGCTGAAACCGGCGCTTGAGCAGCTGGCGAAAAAAGGCACGTCGGTGATTAACATCAGCCCGATGCGCGATGACTGCCCGGCATTTTTGAATGCGGAGTGGATCCCCATCCGCCCCAATACTGATGCCGCACTGATGATGGCAATCGCCTTCGAAATTCAGCGTCAGGGCGTGCAGGATGACGCCTTCCTCGCCAGCCACTGCGTGGGATATCCGCAGTTGGCGGCCTATTTACAAGGTGAAACCGATGGCGTGGCGAAAACGCCGGAGTGGGCCAGCCACATTACCGGTATTCCGGCCGAACGCATCGCCCGTCTGGCGCAGCAACTGATTGGCGTGCGCAGCTTCATCACCTGTTCTTACTCGGTGCAGCGTGCCCATCGCGGCGAACAGCCGTACTGGATGATGATTGCCCTTTCGGCGATGCTCGGCCAGGTCGGTCTGCCGGGCGGCGGTTTCTCCTTCGGTCATGGATCGATGAACAGCGTGGGCAACCCGCGCTTTGACACGCCGGGACCGGCGGTGAGCGCAGGGCCAAACCCGTCCGGGCTGTCTATCCCGGTAGCGCGTATCAGCGACATGTTGCTCAATCCCGGCCAGCCGTATGAGTTTCAGGGCGAGACGCTGAACTATCCAGATATCCATCTGGTGCACTGGTCGGGCGGCAATCCGTTCCATCATCATCAACAGCTTAACCGGCTGGTGGAGGGCTGGCAGAAGCCGGATACCATCATCGTTCAGGATAACGTCTGGACTCCGGCGGCTAAAATGGCCGATATCGTATTACCAGCCACCACCACGCTTGAGCGCAATGATATTGGCGGTTCGTCCCGTGACCGCTTCGTGCTGGCGATGCATCAGGCCATCGCGCCGCAGCATCAGGCGCGCAATGACTTTGATATTTTTGCCGATCTGGCTGAACGCCTGGGCTACCGTGAACAGTTTACTCAGGGCCGTGACGAAGATGCCTGGTTGCGCCATATCTACCAGAAATGCGGTGAAGCGCAGAACGGCACCGGCGTGGAATGGCCAGATTTTGAACGTTTCTGGGAGCGCGGTTTTGTCGAATTACCGATGCCGCAGAAAGATTTCGTTTTCTTCGAGGAGTTCCGTAAAAGTCCGCGAGCCAATCCGCTTGGCACGCAGAGCGGAAAAATTGAGCTGTTCTCCGAGAAAATTGCCAGTTATGGCTATAAAGATTTCGCCGGTCATCCTGAGTGGAAACCGCCGGTAGAGTGGCTGGGATCTGACACGGCCAAACAGTGGCCGCTGCACCTCATTTCTATTCAGCCCAAAGACCGTCTGCACAGCCAGCTCGATCAGTCACCGCTGGCGCAGTCGAACAAAACGGCAGGTAAAGAAACGCTGATGATGCATCCCGAAGACGCTGCCGGGCGCGGGCTGCAAAACGGCGCACTGGTGAAAGTTTCCAACGATCGCGGCAGCTGTCTGGCGGGCGTATCGTTGAACGACGGCATTACCCGGGGTGTGGTGTTGATGGCAACCGGCGCCTGGTTTGACCCAGGCTTTGGCGGCAAGTGGAAAGAGACTGAGCAGGCAGGCAACCCTAATGTGCTGACGCTGGATATTGGCACTTCGCCACTGACGCAAGGGCCAAACGCCATGAGCTGCTTAGTGGAAGTTACCCTACATTCCTGATGGCGCAGCGCCAGAGTTTGCACAAGGACATAAAGTTTTATCGGGTAACTGACTGATGTTTCATGAATGTGTGAACTCAGGCAGTTTTTCACCACTGGTTACACTTTGCGGGATTATGTTGCGATTGGCTGCTGGCTGTACATTAGGCAAGTCGCTAAATTGAACGTCCCAGAGGTATTGATTGGTGAATCATCAACGTACTCTGTACGTTGATACCGATTAGATTTGCACCAACCTACGCGGATGCGTAGGTTTTTTTTGCCTAAAATTCACGATTATTCCGTTATGTGACGCGCCGACCCCTAAAGTATTGTCCTCCCGTCGTCAAAATTCCCTCTCCTGTAGTATGCTGTTTCTATAACCTTTTTTGCCCAAAGTCCGGGACGGTTCATAAGGAGATGGCTCAGATGTACAACTTTCTATTTGGTTTTTTCCGGCTGCTGTTCCGCCTGGCGTTTCGTGTCACGGTGACACCGGTAAACGCCAGTTTCGACTATCCTAAGTTGTTGATAACACCCAATCATGTATCTTTTATCGATGGCATGTTGCTGATGCTGTTTCTGCCGGTCAAACCGGTGTTCGCGGTCTATTCCAACATCACCGATACCTGGTTTATGCGCTGGCTGAAACCCCACGTGGATTTCGTGCCGCTGGATCCCACCAAGCCGATGGCGATTAAACACCTGATCCGCGAAGTGGAAAAGGGGCGTCCGGTGGTGGTGTTCCCGGAAGGGCGTATTACGGTCACTGGCTCATTAATGAAAATTTACGACGGCGCGGCTTTTGTGGCGGCGAAGTCACAGGCTACCGTGATCCCTGTACGAATCGACGGTGCTGAGTACACGCCGTTTGGCCGCCTGTTCGGCAGTTTTAAAATTCGCTGGTTCCCGAAAATCACCCTGAATATTTTGCCCCCGCAACAGGTGCCGATGCCGGATGCACCGCGCGCCCGCGAGCGCCGCGTGCTGGCCGGGCAGAAACTGCATGACATCATGATGGCAGCGCGGATGAATACCCGCGAACCGGAAACGCTGTATGAAGCACTGTTATCCGCGCAAACGCGTTATGGCCGTCGCAAGAAATGCATCGCCGATATCGCGTTCAAAGAAGACACTTATCAGGGGCTGCTGAAGAAATCCCTCGGTGTCAGCCGCATTCTGCAACGTTTCACCCGCGAAGGTGAACACGTCGGTATGCTGCTGCCGAATGCCACTATCATGGCGGCGGCACTGTTTGGCGCGTCAATGCGTAACCGTATTCCGGCACTGCTCAACTATACTTCGGGTGCGAAAGGCATCAAAAGTGCGATGAAAGCGGCGAAGATTGAGACCATCATCACTTCGCGCCAGTTTCTGGAGAAGGGCAAACTTACCCACCTGCCAGAAAATGTGCCGGAAGCGAAATGGGTCTATCTGGAAGACTTGAAAGGTACCGTGACCACCGAAGATAAGCTGTGGATCCTGTTCCATCTGATCTTCCCGCGCCGGGCGATGCTGCCGCAAAAAGCGGATGACGCCGCGCTGGTGCTATTTACCTCCGGCTCAGAAGGGAATCCGAAAGGCGTGGTGCACTCTCATGCCAGCCTGCTGGCAAACGTTGAACAGATCCGTACCATTGCAGACTTCACGCCGCGCGACCGGTTTATGTCCTCGCTGCCGCTGTTCCATGCTTTTGGTCTGACCGTTGGCCTGCTGACGCCGCTCATCACTGGCGCGAGGGTGTTCCTTTACCCAAGCCCGCTGCATTATCGCATCGTACCGGAGCTGGTTTATGACCAGAACTGCACCGTGCTGTTTGGTACTTCCACCTTCCTCGGCAACTATGCGCGTTTTGCTCATCCTTATGATTTCGCCCGCTTGCGTTATGTGGTGGCCGGTGCTGAGAAGCTGTCTGAAAGTACGAAGAAAATCTGGCAGGACAAATTCGGTATCCGCATTCTGGAAGGGTACGGCGTGACGGAGTGCGCGCCGGTGGTGTCTATCAATGTGCCGATGGCGACTAAAATCAACACCGTTGGCCGTATCATGCCGGGCATGACGTCGCGCCTGATTAAGATGCCGGGCATTGAAGAGGGTGGGCGCTTACAGCTGCGCGGCCCGAATATCATGAAAGGCTACCTGCGGGTGGAAAATCCGGGCGTATTGGAAACCCCACAGGCTGAAAATGCCGAAGGTGAAATGCAGGCTGGCTGGTATGACACCGGGGATATCGTTACCCTCGATGATCAGGGATTCTGTGCGATTAAAGGCCGCGTGAAACGCTTTGCTAAACTGGCTGGCGAGATGGTTTCGCTGGAAAGCGTCGAGCAACTGGCGCTGAAAGCCTCGCCTGACGCTCAACATGCGGCGACCTCGCGCAGCGACAGCAGCAAAGGCGAAGCGCTGGTGTTGTTTACCACCGACGCCGAACTGCGCCGTGATGCGCTATCGCAGGCGGCCCGCGATCTCGGTCTGCCTGAACTTACCGTGCCGCGCGATATTCGCGTGGTGAAAGCCCTGCCGTTATTGGGCAGTGGTAAACCTGATTTTGTCACCCTGCGCGAGATGGCAGAAAAACCGGAGAAAGAGGCATGACCCAGCCCTTAGCTGCAAAATCCCCGCTGATGTCGCGCAGCATGACGGCGGTGATCGCCGCTCAGTTCCTGTCGGCTTTCGGCGATAATGCGCTGCTGTTTGCCGCACTGGCATTGATTAAACAGCAGCTTTACCCCGACTGGAGCCAGCCTATCTTGCAAATGGCTTTTGTCGCGACTTACATCATTCTCGCACCCTTTGTCGGCCAGTTTGCTGACAGTTTTGCCAAGGGGCGGGTGATGATGTTTGCCAACATTCTCAAACTGGCCGGAGCTGCCGTGATTTGCGCCGGCTTTAACCCTTTCCTCGGTTATACCCTGGTCGGGATTGGCGCAGCGGCCTATTCGCCGGCTAAATATGGCATCCTCGGTGAAATCACCGAAGGCGAACAGCTGGTTAAAGCCAACGGGTTGATGGAAGCATCAACCATCGCGGCTATTTTACTCGGTTCGGTGGCGGGGGGCGCGCTGGCTGACTGGAGCATTCTGGCCGCGCTCGGCATCTGCGTGCTGGCCTATGCGGCGGCCGTGGTCGCTAACTGGTTTATTCCGAAGCTGGCTGCGGCGCGTCCGGGTCAGTCATGGAACCCGAAAGCCATGACGGGTACGTTCTTCCGAGCCAGCCGTACTTTATGGAACGATGGCGAAACTCGTTTCTCACTGGTGGGGACCAGCCTGTTCTGGGGCGCGGGCGTGACGCTGCGTTTCCTGCTGGTGCTGTGGGTGCCGGTGGCGCTCGGTATTACGGATAACAAAACCCCGACCTTGCTCAACGCCATGGTGGCGATTGGTATCGTCTTTGGTGCGGCGGCGGCGGCCAAACTGATCACCCTCAAAACCGTTAAGCGTTGCCTGCCTGCGGGCGTGGCGATTGGCGTGGCGGTGGTCATCTTTGCGGTGCAAACCAGCATGATCAACAGCTATGCGCTGTTGGTTATTGTGGGTGTGCTTGGCGGATTCTTCGTGGTGCCGCTTAACGCCCTGTTGCAGCATCGCGGTAAAGAGTCAGTCGGTGCAGGTAACGCGATTGCCGTACAGAATCTTGGTGAGAATACCGCCATGCTGCTGATGCTCGGCCTGTACTCGCTGGTGGTGATGATGGGGGCTCCGGTCGTCGGTATCGGTATCGGCTTCGGCGTGGTCTTTGCGTTGGCCATCACGGCGCTGTGGGTCTGGCAGATTGCGCAGAAACGGCGTCAATAAATCACCGCTTTTTCATCAACAAAAACCCCGGTTGATCCGGGTTTTTTGCATTTTAAGCTGACATGTTCGGCCAGATTTACCAGTAGCCCAGCCATTTCCACCATAATCCTCCGACCACCATCCAGATAATCAGGTTTATCACGCTCAGGATAAATCCGGTCTTCCACCATTCGCCCAGCGTGACATAGCCAGAACCGAAGATGATCGGGGCGGTGCCTGTGCCGTAATGGGTCAGGGACATCATCAGGGAAGATGAGAAGGCCAGAATTAAAGCTAAGAGCGCCGGAGGTGCCCCCAGTACCAAGCCTGCGGTGAAGAAGGCCGCAAACATAGCGGTAATATGTGCCGTGGTACTGGCGAAGAAATAGTGGGAATAGACATAGACCAGAACCAGTAAGACCGTGCCGCCAATCCATCCGATGCCTAAGTGATCAATCGCGCCGCCCACGCTTTGTGACAGCCAACTGATTAGGCCGAGTTTGCCGAGGAAGGTGGCCATCATGACCAGCGCAGCGAACCAGACAATCGTATCCCACGCGCCTTTATTCTTGAGTAAATCATCCCAGCTTAATACGCCGGTGATAAGCAGGATGGACAGTCCCATTAACGCTGCCGTCGTTGGGTCAACCGCCCAGGCTTTACCTAAAATAAGAGCCGGGATGCCCGCCCACAGCAGCAACAGCAACCCAAAGGCCGACAGCGTGATTTTCTCCGGCAGTGAAACCGGCCCCAGTTCGCGCATTTTTTCTTTGGCAAATACCTGAGCATTTGGCGTTATTTTTATTTGGGGCGGGTAAAGCCAGTAGATCACCAGCGGAATGACAATCAGCGACACCAGTGCGGGCAGCAGCGCTGCGATGGCCCACATTCCCCAGGTCAGTTCAAAAGCTGAACCGGTCTCTTTCATGATCAGATTAACAATCAGAGGATTAGGCGCCGTGGCGGTAATAAACATCGCCGACGTGATCGGGTTAATATTGTAGTTAACCAGCGCTAAGTAACGGCCAATTTTCTCCGTCGATCCCGGTTCCGGTTTTGAATTAAAACTGTCGGCAATAGAGCGCATGATCGGGTGGATAATACCGCCGCCACGGGCAGTATTACTGGGGGTTACCGGTGCCAGCAGGGTTTCGGCAATCGCCAGCGCGTAGGCGATACCTAGGGTGCTTTTACCGACCAGCGAAATAAAGTAGTAACCGATGCGCGCGCCCAGCCCGGTTTTATTGTAAGCGTCGTTAAATCCCCACCTGTTATTACTCTCGATGCATCGTCATGCTGGCGCCCCTGATCATTAACAAGGAGCGACCCCATGAGAAACATCCGTTCGCGCGAAGAATGGCTCACCCTTTTTG
>BHES01000069.1 GCA_003864575.1 Enterobacterales bacterium | reverse complement strand
TTATTGATGCGCGCACTGCACGTCCCAAATGTAAGATATAAAAAGGGCGCGAACTCTGTCGCGCCCTTCGTCACCTTCAGTGCTAGCCGAAATTTACTGGCCTGAACCGAACATGTCTTTAATCCAGCCCGCGACACCTTTGCCATCTTCTTGTTGCGACGACTGTTGCTGCTGCTGTTGCTCTACTGCCGCCTGCGATGCCTTACACAGACTATCCGGCGAGTCAGTCCAGACCGGAATACTGCGCGCGCCGCCGCCGTTACAAACGAAATTCCCGCTGCCGTCGATGTTCATTACGCTGATGCCTTCCGGCACCTGCAAATTCAGCGGCTGCGGCATCTCATTTTCCAGATAGCGGCTGTACAACACCAGCGCACCGGTCGAACCCCAGAGTTTAGACGGACCGTTGTTGTCGCGCCCTACCCAGGTGATCGCCACCTGATTGCCATCTATTCCTGCGAACCAGCTGTCACGCAGTTCGTTCGACGTACCGGTTTTCGCCGCCAGATGCAGGTTCGGGAATTTGTTGGCCAGCGCCCGCGATGTCCCTTCAGATACCACCTGCTGCATGGCGTACATGGTCAAATATGACGCCTGAGCCGGAATGACGCGCACTGCCTGCGGGAAGCTCTGGTAGAGCACCGTGCCATCTTCAGCAATCACTGAACGTACCGCCGACAGTGGCGCTTTGTTGCCGCCGCTGGCGATCGTCTGGTACTCCTGTGCCACTTCCATCGGCGTCAGGGCAATCGCCCCGAGCAGCATGGAAGGCAACTGGTTCAGCGACTCTTTCGGCACGCCGAGGTTAATCAGCTGTTTGGTGATGTTATCCAGCCCGACCGCCATACCCAGATTGACGGTTGGCACGTTCATCGAGCGCGCCAACGCATCCACCAGCAACACCTGACCCCGGAACTGATGATCATCGTTTTTGGGTGACCATGTCTGGCCATTGGCCAGTTTGATGGTGAGTGGCTGGTCAGCCAGCACCGTATTCAGACGGTATTTGTCCGGCTGAGACAACGCGGTCAGATACGTGGCGGGTTTCGCGAGAGACCCCACCTGACGCCGCGCCTGCATGGCGCGGTTGAAGCCGGCAAACTGCGTTTCCGCCCCGCCAACCATTGCGCGCACTTCACCGGTGTAACGGTCAACAATCACCATGGCGGTTTCGATGTCATTCAGGCCGCTTTTCTTACGCAGCAGCGGAATGCCCTCTTCCACCGCTTTTTCGGCGGAATCTTGCGAGATAGGATCCAGCGTGGTGAAGATTTTCACGCCCGACATATCCTGCACTTTATCGCCGAGTTTGGCCTGCAACTCGTTACGCACCATCTGCATAAATGCTGGCTGTGGCGAAATCACCCCGCCCTTCGGCTGCACGCCGAGCGGACGTGCGCTGAGCATGTCATACAGTTCCTGATCGATAACTTTCTGATTGACCAGTAAACGCAGCACTAAATTACGGCGTTCCAGCGCCAGTTTTGGGTTACGCCACGGGTTATACAGCGACGCACCTTTCACCATGCCCACCAACAGCGCCTGCTGATCCAGACTCAGTTCATCCACCGGACGGCCAAAGTAATACAGGCTGGCCAGCGGGAAGCCGCGGATCTGATCGGAACCGCTCTGACCGAGATACACTTCGTTCAAATAGAGTTCCAGGATGCGGTCTTTGCTGTAATTCGCGTCAACCAGAATCGCCATATAGGCTTCGCGCGCTTTACGGCTAAGAGAACGCTCGTTGGTCAGAAACAGGTTTTTCACCAGCTGCTGGGTCAGCGTACTGCCGCCCTGCACCGCATGACCGGCACTCAGGTTAGCCAATACCGCACGGCCAATCGCCCAGAAGTTGATGCCGTCGTGCTCATAGAAATGACGGTCTTCGGTTGCCAGCAGCGTGTCCACCAGCAGGTCCGGGAAACCGGCCCGCGGCACGAACAGGCGCTGTTCACCGTTTGGCGACTGCAACATGGTGATCAAACGCGGATCGAGACGGAACAGCCCGAAGTCGCGGTTGTTATCCAGGTTTTTGATCTCATCGAGATGATCATTGGCGAAGATCAGTCGGGCGTTGATTTGCCCCTCTTTGCCATCAGGGAAATCAAACGGACGACGCAGCAAATCGATGCTGTTGGCTGCGACGGTAAATTCTCCCGGACGGGTGATGCGCGTGACCTGACGGTACTGCGTCCCTTCCAGCAGGTTAACCATCTCTTTTTTGCTGTATGGCATGTCCGGCTCAAGGTTCACCTGACGGCCATAGACCGCCGCCGGTAACTGCCAGACTTTGCCGTCAATGCGGCCACGGATTTCTTTGTTGAGATAGAAACCGTAAATCCCCATCAGAATGGCGAAAATAATAAACAGTTTGAACAGCAGCCAGAACCACCAGCGTTTTCTGCTACGCGGTTTGCCTCCATTGCCTGACTTCGCGGCTTTGCGCGGTGCAGCTTTACGCGTCATGCGCGACTCCCGACGGTTGTCTTGTTCTTCTTCATCATCATCCGTTTCGTGCTCGTCTTCGTAGTCGTCATCAAATTCTTCATCATCGTCATCCCGACGACGGCGAACGGGACGGGAGCGCGTAGGCTTGCGCCCTGCGGGTTTGCCTTTACGGCCAATCGGCTCGCGATCATCGTCAGACATGACAATTCTCCATAAAACCTGCTGTATTCATAAATTGCGGCCTACTCTGTGCCTCGGTTTTGATTTTAACCAGAAGAAAGGTCTTAATTTTTGCCCTTTCCTCAACCACCTGAATACTTTTTAGTGCGCCGCGTTGGCAACGCCTGCGCCGGGTTGTCCGGCCACGGGTGCTTAGGATAGCGGCCTTTCATCTCTTTTTGCACATCCCGATAGGTGCCCTGCCAGAACGCGGCTAAATCTGCGGTGATCTGTAACGGACGCTGCGCCGGTGAGAGCAGCTCCAACACCACGGGGACGCGGCCTTCGGCCAGCATCGGGCTGCGCTCTTCACCAAACATCTCCTGCATCCGCACGGAGAGCACCGGTGGCTGGTCAGCATGATAGCGGATTGGCAGACGGCTGCCAGTAGGAACGCTGTAATGGGTAGGTAATGCGCCGTCCAGGCGCTGACGCTGATTCCAGTCCAGCAGACGCGAAAGTGCATCGTGCAGGTCCACCTGTTGCAGCGCTTTCAACGAGCGCACGCCACCAAGCGAGGGCAGCAACCAATGCTCCAGCCCGTCGAGCAGACTTGCATCATCCATCGCTGGCCAGCCCGCTTCGGGCAGCCATTTTGCCGCACAGGTCAGGCGCAAACGCAGCTGTTCTGCCGTAACCGACCAGGTCAGTGCCTGTAAACCCTGATGGCGGATCCAGTCGATCAGCGCCTGTTGTAATTCGGCGTCATCGGGCTTGGCCTGTGGATTGGCTTTGAGCACCAACCGCCCGACCTGCCAACGCCGCCATGCGCGCAACGTGCCTTTCTCTTCGTCCCATTCGACGGCAGTGTGTTCTTTTACAATCTGCGGCAGGCGCTCTGCTAACTGGCTGGCATCGAGCGTCACGGCCAGTAAAATGCGCGCATCCGGGCTGTTATTACCCTGTAGCAACTGCGGCGCCACCAGCCAGGCGGCGCGGGTTAATGCGTCATCCTGCGGCAGGGAAGCGCCGAGTCCGTTTGCCAATAAATAGCGGCCATCCACGCCACGGCGCTGAGCAATTCGGTCGCTGAAGGCCGACGCCAGAAGCCACGGCGCGAGGGAGGCATCAGTATGACCTTTCTTACCGGAAACCCGCTGCGCCAACTGGCTGGCACGGCGCTGCCAGTTTCCCTGCGGGCGACTGAGCCAGTAGTCAATATCCGGAACACCACCGCGCGGCGGCTCCTCGAGCATGGCGGCCAGCAGTGCGGCAGTCGCTAATGCATCAGCGCTCTGGGCATCGGCGGCAATCAGCATCGCGGCCAGGCGCGGATCGCAGCCGAGTTTCCCCATGCGCTGCCCCGCAGCAGTCAGCTTGCCTTGTTTATCCGTTGCGCCCAGTGAGTGAAGCAGCGCTTTGGCCGCAGCCAAAGCCGGGGCAGGCGGCGCATCGAGCCAGGCGAGTTGCGCCGTATCCTGACACCCCCACTGCAATAATTCCAGCCAGAAACTGCTGAGATCACTTTGTAGAATCTCTGCTTCAGCCTGTGCGCTGGCCCGCTCCGCCTGCTCTTTGGCAAACAGATGCCAGCACAAGCCCGGCTCCAGACGCCCTGCGCGGCCTGCACGTTGGGTCATCGACGCCTGACTTATGCGTTGGGTGATGAGACGGGTCAGTCCGCTGCGCGGGTCGAACTGCGCGCTGCGTTCCAGACCGCTGTCCACCACCAGACGGATACCTTCGATAGTCAAACTGGTTTCAGCAATGTTGGTCGCCAGCACGATTTTACGGCGACCGGCAGCAGCGGGCTGAATGGCTTTCTGCTGTTGTTCGAGCGAAAGCGCGCCATAGAGTGGGCAGAGGTCCACGTCATTCGCCACTTTGCCCGCCAGCAAATTGTGTACGCGGGTGATCTCCCCGACGCCCGGCAAGAACAGCAGCATCGAGCCGTCATGTTCGTTCATCAGGCGGCTGACGATGCGCGCCACGCCGTCATCCAGCCGTTCATGGCTGGCGAGGGAAAGATAATGGCGTTCAACGGGGAAACTGCGGCCTTCGGAGATAATCACCGGTGCATCTGGCAACAGCGGCGCAAGGCGCACGTTATCGAGCGTGGCCGACATAATCAGTATTTTGAGGTCATTGCGCAGGGCATTTTGCACATCAAGCAGTAGCGCCAGCGCAAGATCGGCCTGCAGGCTGCGCTCGTGGAATTCATCGAGGATCACCAGCGAGACGCCGTTAAGCTCCGGATCAGCCTGCACCATGCGGGTCAGAATACCTTCGGTCACCACTTCGAGACGCGTCGCGGCGCTGGTTTTACTTTCCGCACGCATACGGTAGCCGACGGTCTGGCCGGGAGTTTCACCCAACTGTTGCGCCAGGCGGAACGCCACATTTTTTGCCGCCAGACGACGAGGCTCAAGCAGCAAAATCTTGCCCGGCAGGGAGGCCTGTTGCAGTAACTGCAACGGCAGCCAGGTCGATTTACCCGCACCGGTCGGCGCCAGCAATAACACCTGCGGCGCTGCGCCTAATGCGGCTAAGAGCGGTTCAAGTACGGCACTGACCGGCAAAGAAGAAGACAATGAAAAACCCCATATGATTTGATTTAAAGCGCCAGCATTGTAGCATCTGTGCCTGCTTATACCGTCAGGGAACCAGAAATGTCAGCTCAACGTCGCCTGTTTTTTGCTTTATCACTGCCGCCTGAATTACAAAAACAGGTGGTTCAGTGGCGGGCCGACACGTTTCCTGCCGATACAGGACGCCTCATCGCTGCCGCCAACCTGCACCTGACGCTGGCGTTTCTCGGCGAAGTCAGCGCGCAGAAAGAAGCCGCTTTGCGCAGCGTAGCGGGAAGAATCGATGCCAAAGGCTTTACTGTGCAGATCGACGATGCCGGACACTGGCCCGGCGCGGGCGTGGTTTGGCTCGGCACCCGCCGCGCACCGCGTGCGCTGCTGCAACTGGCTGATGTTTTGCGCTCGCACGCCGCACGCAACGGTTGCTATCAAAATACCTTGCCATTTCACCCGCACATTTCTCTCTTTCGCGCAGCGACACGTCCGGTGGCGATTCCACCCGCCACGCCAGACTGGGCGCTGCAAGCCAAAGAGTTCGGGCTGTATCAGTCCATTTATGAGCGTGGGCGCACCCGCTACTCGCTATTGCAAAGCTGGCCACTGCCTGTGCTGCTTACCTAACTGGAATCAGGAACTGTCATGCACTTCGATCCCCCGTTGCAACCCGCGACCCTTATCAAACGTTACAAACGTTTTCTGGCCGATGTCGTGACACCCGATGGCCGCGAGCTAACGCTGCACTGCGCCAATACCGGTGCCATGACCGGCTGCGCCACGCCGGGAGACACCGTGTGGTATTCAACCTCAGATAACCCAAAGCGCAAGTATGCCCATAGCTGGGAGATCACCCAAACGCAGGCGGGGGACTGGATTTGCGTGAACACGCTGCGGGCTAATCAGGTGGTGCGTGAAGCGCTGGAGGCCGACACAATTCCAGAATTATCCGCTTACAGTAAGCTGAGTTCTGAAGTTAAATACGGCGCGGAAAATAGCCGTATTGACCTTATGTTACAGGCGGATAATCGTTCTGACTGCTATATTGAAGTGAAATCTGTCACCTTGCTGCAACATGGATGCGGCTTCTTCCCCGACGCAGTAACGCTGCGTGGCCAGAAGCATTTACGCGAGCTGCAAGCGATGGCGGAACAGGGACAGCGAGCCGTGCTTTTTTTCGCTGTATTGCATTCAGGCATTGAAAGCGTCTCTCCCGCACACCATATTGATCCGCGTTACGCAGAATTGCTGACGCAGGTACAACAAAGCGGTGTCGAAGTGATGTGTTACGGTGCCAAACTTTCTGCAGAGGGCGTCCGCCTCGCAGAACGTTTACCTCTGGCTAACCGCCAGTTTGTCGGATAACCCTGTTATAACAGCCATCGGCGGCTATATAAAAGGGTACGCGAATACGCTTTTCCTCACAGTGCTGTCAAGTACCTGCGAGGAATAATTGCTTACCTCGTTACCTTCTGGTATTTATAGCGGCCTGATTTTTTCCCCCTTTTGGGGATCGAAGTACTCAGCATCATTTGGATTACAGCAAGGCGGCTAACGCAGCAGTAACATAAAGGATGATGGGTATAGTGCGTTTTATGTAGGAGAAGCATCATGCAAGAAGGGCAACCCCGTAAGACATCGTCCTTGAGCATTCTCGCCATCGCTGGGGTAGAACCATACCAAGAGAAGCCAGGCGAAGAGTACATGAACAGCGCTCAGCTGACCCACTTCAAAAAGATTCTTGAAGCGTGGCGCAATCAGCTCAGGGATGAAGTTGACCGTACCGTTACGCATATGCAGGACGAAGCTGCAAACTTCCCGGATCCGGTAGACCGTGCCGCTCAGGAAGAAGAATTCAGCCTTGAACTGCGTAACCGCGACCGCGAACGTAAGCTGATTAAGAAGATTGAAAAAACACTGAAAAAAGTGGAAGACGAGGATTTCGGTTACTGCGATTCCTGTGGCGTTGAGATCGGCATCCGCCGCCTCGAAGCACGTCCTACCGCTGATTTGTGCATTGACTGTAAGACGTTGGCTGAAATCCGCGAAAAGCAGATGGCTGGTTAAGTCTCGGGTCCCACGCGGTGCGTCCTGCATGCACCGCGTTCCCTTTATAGAAGATGTTCCTGTCCTATGTCTGATCCCCAATCTGCACCGCGTTACGTTGGCCGCTTTGCCCCCTCGCCCTCTGGCGTTCTCCATTTTGGTTCCCTGATTGCCGCACTCGGCAGCTATCTACACGCCCGTTCTCAACAGGGCCGCTGGCTGGTTCGCATTGATGACCTTGACCCTCCGCGAGAAATCCCTGGCTCCGCCGACAGCATTCTGGCAACGCTGGACCGCTTCGGGCTGCACTGGGATGGCGAGATCGTTTGGCAGTCAACGCGTCATGATGCCTACCGCGCCGCGCTGGAGATCTTACGCCAGCAGGATTTGATCTATTACTGCACCTGTACACGTCAGCGGATTAGCCAGCTTGGCGGCACCTACGACGGGCACTGCCGTGATATCGCCCTCGGGGCAGAAAACGCCGCGATCCGTTTACGTCAGGTCCGGCCGGTGTACCGTTTTGCCGACGATTTTCAGGGGCAATTGCACGCCACCGCCGCCCTGGCTGAAGAAGATTTTATCGTGCGCCGCCGTGACGGCCTGTTCGCTTATAATCTGGCGGTGGTCGTGGATGATCACTATCAGGGCGTGAATCATATTGTGCGCGGTGCGGATTTAATTGAACCTACGGTGCGCCAAATATCGCTTTATCAGCATTTAGGTTATCCGCAGCCGGGTTATTTGCATCTGCCGCTGGCGGTGAATGCAAACGGAGATAAACTCTCCAAACAGAATCATGCCCCGGCATTACCCGAAGGGGATCCCCGTCCGGTCTTGTTGAAAGCGTTACAATTTTTAGGCCAAACGGTGCCAGAAAACTGGCAGGATCTGCCATTAGATTTATTATTATGCTGGGCGACAGAACATTGGATGCCAGCGCAGATGCCGCGCCAGGATGCGAAAGCACCGGCAGATTTGAGTTCGGCATTCTCAAAGTAGTCAGTGTGAGCTATGATTAGCCGCTGTTTTTGCGTCACGTCATTTTTATCAGTCACTATCGAGGTGTCCCATTTTTACCCGAGTAGCCAATTTTTGCCGTAAGGTGCTAGTTCGTGAAGACAAAGTCATTCGTGAAGAATCTCCGGTGCCTGAGCAGGCCCCTCTTCGTGAAGATAAAACCCGTCGCGATACAACGCCCGTGGCTGAAGGCAACGTGA
Source organism: Enterobacterales bacterium (assembly GCA_003864575.1). Classification (GTDB taxonomy): domain Bacteria; phylum Pseudomonadota; class Gammaproteobacteria; order Enterobacterales; family Enterobacteriaceae; genus Ewingella. The sequence goes on along the minus strand of BHES01000069.1, from coordinate 9,719 downwards.
AAACGGCCCCAGCCCCACGCCGCGAACGCAGCAGTAGCCGTGATAACCGTGGCCGCCGGGATGAAAACGCTCCCCGAAGTGATCGGGGTGACCGTCGCAACAGTTCATCCTCTCAGGGAACGGGCCCGCGTAACGGCACAAACAGCGGCAACCGTCGCCCGGCCAGCGAATCGCCACGTGGCGAACGTCAGCCTATTATTGAGCGCTACGTGACTGAGCATCCCTCTAAACCGCGTGCGTCATTTGACTATGCCGGTGAGACGCGTGCTATCACCATTATTCCTCGCGACGAGCACAATATTTCCCGTCGTGATATCAGCGAAAACGCCCTGAAAGTTCTCTACCGTCTGAACAAGTCTGGCTACGAAGCCTATCTGGTCGGCGGCGGCGTGCGTGATTTGCTGTTGGAGAAAAAACCCAAAGATTTCGACATCACCACCAACGCCACGCCGGATCAGGTACGCAAACTGTTCCGCAACTGCCGTCTGGTTGGGCGCCGTTTCCGCCTGGCGCACGTGATGTTCGGGCCAGAAATCATTGAAGTCGCCACCTTCCGTGGTCACCACGAACAGCTGGAAGAAGAGCCTGAAGATAAGAACTCCTCCCAGCAGGCCGTCAACGGTATGCTGCTGCGCGACAACATTTTCGGCACCATCGAAGATGATGCCCAGCGCCGCGACTTCACGATCAACAGCCTCTACTACGGCGTGGCCGATTTCACCGTGCGTGATTACACCGGTGGTCTGCGTGATCTGGAGAATGGCATTATCCGTCTGATTGGCGACCCGGAAACTCGCTACCGCGAAGATCCCGTGCGTATGCTGCGCGCCGTACGTTTCGCCGCAAAACTGGACATGAAAATCAGCCCGGAAACGGCTGAGCCGATCCCGCGTCTGGCGACCCTGTTGCAAGAGATCCCACCGGCCCGCCTGTTTGAAGAGTCGCTGAAATTATTGCAGTCAGGTTATGGTCATCAAACCTACCTGAAGCTGTGCGAATACCAGTTGTTCCAGCCATTGTTCCCGCTGATTGCCAGCCAGTTCACCGAGCAGGGCGACAGTCCGATGGAACGCATTCTGGTTCAGGTGCTGAAAAACACCGACTTCCGTCTACAAAACGATCAACGCGTCAATCCGGCATTCCTGTTCGCCGCCATGCTGTGGTATCCGGTGATTGAACATGCGCAGAAATTGGCGCAGGAAGGCGGGCTGACCTACTACGATGCGTTCTCGCTGGCGATGAACGACGTGCTCGACGAGCAGTGCCGCTCACTGGCTATCCCGAAACGTATTACTACGCTGGTGCGTGACATCTGGGCGCTGCAACTGCGTCTGTCCCGCCGTCAGGGTAAACGTGCGCACAAGCTGATGGAACATCCTAAGTTCCGCGCCGCCTTTGATTTACTGGCGTTGCGTGCCGAAGTGGAACAGCATCGCGAACTGCAAAGCCTCACCGAATGGTGGAACGAATTCCAGGAAGCCACACCGGCGTCGCAGAAAAATATGTTGGGTACATTGGGCGATGATGTCGCACCACGCCGCACCCGCACGCGTCGTCCGCGCAAGCGGGCACCTCGTAAGGAAAGCGATCAATGATCCGGGTCTACATTGCGCTCGGCAGTAATCTTGCTAAGCCTGTAGACCAGGTTAACTGTGCGCTGGAAGCTCTGGCGCACATGCCCCGCACCAAACTGGTCGTCTGCTCCCCGTTTTACCGCAGTAAACCGCTCGGTCCGCAAAATCAGCCCGATTTCCTCAATGCCGTGGTTGCCCTTGATACCCAGTTGCCCGCAGAAGAGCTGCTCGACGCCACTCAGGCGATTGAACAGAATCAGGGGCGCGTACGTAAAGCAGAACGCTGGGGGCCGCGTACGCTGGATTTAGACATGCTGCTGTACGGTAACCAGGTGATCGCCACTGAACGGTTGATCGTGCCGCATTACGATATGAAGAACCGCGAGTTCATGCTTTACCCGCTGGCTGACATTGCATCAGAACTGGTATTCCCCGACGGCGAGTCTCTGCAGGAGATCCTGACCAGCGTCCCACGCAATGGTCTGGAACGCTGGTAATACGTCCCTTATTCTGCACGAACCTCTACCTGCAATCCCCCTTCAGCCCGGTTACGGTAAACGACACGAAGTCCGTGAAGTTGCGCGATGCGTTTCACAATCGACACCCCCAGCCCGCTGCCGGTCTGCTCCTGACCCGGCGGACGGTAAAAGCGCTCTCCCAATCTGGCCAGATGTTCATCCGAAATCCCCGGCCCCTGATCTTCCACGTCAATACCCTGCTCACTTAACCTGACAGTCACCACTGAACCCGTCGGTGAATAGCGCACCGCGTTGTCCACCAGATTACGCAGCATCAGCGACAGCAACAGGGATTGCCCTTCCATCACCGCCGGTGTGCCAGTCTGTTCAAAGCGCAACGCGATACCTTTGGCGTGGGCGGCGGCATCCTGCGCGGCTAAAGTTTGGGAAATCAGCCCGGCCCAGCCAATCTGTTCCAACTCATCAATACTGCCAAAAGACTCAAGCCTCGAGAGCGTCAGGAGCTGATCGACCAGCCGCGTGGCACGATCAATACTGGTGGTCAGGTTTTGCAACGCATGTTCACGCATTTCAATGTCATCACCGGAAAGCTGCACCACTTCCGTTTGCACCCGCAGAGCAGCCAACGGGCTGCGCAACTCGTGGGCCGCATCCGAAGTAAAACGGCGCTCGCGCACCAGCATGTCGCCGGTGCGGGTGAAAAGTGAATTGAGTGATTCAACCAGCGGCAGCACTTCGCAGGGCACGCGATCGGTGGAGATAGGTGAGGCATCTTCTGGCGCACGGCGGTGGAGATCGTCCGCCACACGGCGCAGCGGGCGCAGTTCCAGACCGATCATCACCATCATAGCCAGCAACAATATGGGCAGACAGGCGAGCCACGGCAGAAGTTGCCCCGAGACCAGATTCCAGGCCATGTCATCGCGGTAATCGTATTCCTGACCGACGGCAATGCGAAAACGCCCGTCGGCGGTCGTCAGCCACAGCAGTCGCCATTTGTCGTCATCGTTATTGATTTCACTGTCCGTAAAACCTTGAGTGTTTTTATCAAAACGGATCTTATTGCCGTTTTCGCCGTCGTTAAGCAGCATCTTGCCTTGCAGATCAAAGATGGCAAACGTCAGGGCGTCATCATCGGTGTGGCCACGCTCACCTTTACGCACCAGCTTTTTGGTCTCAGGCAGGCGGACTTCATGATTTTGCAGCAGCATATCGCCCACGCCAGTCGCCGCCAGACGTTTAGCGAACAGCATCTGTTGCGTATCAAAGACTTCGTTGATGTTGTGGCGGGTCTGATGCCAGGCCACGAGCGACGCTACCAGCCAGGTGACCAATGCCAACATGCCAAACAGCAGGATCAGCCGCAGACGCAGGCTGAGACTTCTAAAACGAGGCTTCACGCATTTTCTCCTGCCGTGTTATCTGTCGCTTCATTCACGGCATCCCCCAGGGTATAACCGACGCCATGAACGGTGCGGATAAAACCGTTACCCAGCTTTTTACGCAGATGGTGAATATGGACTTCGACCGCGTTGCTGCTGACCTCGTCATCCCAGTTGTAGAGTTTTTCCTGAATCAGCGGACGCGGCAGTACGCGGCCTTTGTTGTTGAGGAACAACTCCAGTACCGTGATTTCACGCGGGGTCAGCACCACCGGCTCACCCTTGATGGCGACGCTGCGCAGCGCCGGATCAAATTCCAGAATACCGTGGACAATTTTCGGCGTGACCTGCCCGTGACGTCGGCGAATCAACGCCTGCAAGCGTGCTGCCACTTCCACCAGTGCAAACGGCTTACACAAGTAATCATCGGCTCCGGCCTGTAACCCGCCTACGCGTTGTTCAAGCGCATCGCGCGCGGTGAGGATCAGCACCGGCGTATCTTTTCCGGCCTGACGCCACTCTTTGAGCAGTTGCATACCGTCCATACCCGGCAGGCTGAGATCGAGGATCACGGCGTCATAAGGTGCGCTGTCGAGCGCGGCTTTGCCGACCAATCCGTCGGTGAACCAGTCAAGCGTGAATCCCAGTTTTCCTAACCCGGCCCGGATGCCGTCACCGATCATCTTGTCGTCTTCTATCAGCAGAATGCGCATATTCCCCTCAACATCATGAGATCTTCCATGTCCCTATTATACGTCAGGCTTATTAAGCGGTTCTTAAGATGTTCCGAACTTCGCTACCTGCTTAACAGGTCATACAGTAGAATGTTTGCAAAATATTCACCGTATGAATTGTTCACAGGAAGATCCCATGAAAGCCACCACCCTGAGTCAGTTACGCCAGTGGAAACAAGACAACCATAAGTTTGCGACCCTCACCGCCTACGATTCCAGCTTTGCTCAGCTGTTCGCTGAACAGGGAATCAACGTGATGCTGGTCGGCGATTCACTTGGCATGGTTATGCAGGGTAATGATTCCACCCTGCCAGTGACCGTGGAAGAGATTGCCTATCACACCCGCGCGGTGCGCCGTGGCGCCCCGCTGGCGTTACTGCTGGCTGACCTGCCTTTTATGTCGTACGCCACGCCTGAGCAGGCTTTCGCCAGCGCCGCCGTATTGATGCGTGCCGGTGCCAACATGGTAAAACTGGAGGGCGGAAACTGGCTATGCGACACGGTGAGAATGCTCACTGAGCGCGCCGTGCCGGTCTGCGGTCATCTGGGCCTGACGCCGCAGTCAGTGAATATCTTCGGCGGTTATAAAGTACAGGGCCGTGACGAAGTCGCTGCCAATCTGTTGGTCAGAGACGCGCTGGCGCTGGAAGAAGCGGGATTACAGCTGCTGGTGCTGGAATGCGTTCCGGTCGAATTAGCCCGCCGCGTTACTGAAGAACTGTCGATTCCGGTGATTGGCATAGGTGCCGGTAACGTCACGGACGGCCAGATTTTAGTCATGCAGGATGCACTGGGAATTACCAGCGGCCATACGGCAAAATTTGTTAAAGATTTCCTTAGCGAAGCCGGCGATATACGCAGTGCCGTACGCCTTTACATCGATCAGGTTGCTCAGGGAATTTATCCGGGCGAAGAACACAGCTTTAAATAAGAAAGGTTATCCAAGTGCTTATTATTGAAAACGTTCCGCTGCTGCGCCGTGAGATTCGCTTTTACCGCCAGCACAATAAACGCATTGCGCTGGTGCCGACCATGGGCAACCTGCACGAAGGTCATATGACGCTGGTGGAAGAAGCTAAAGCGCGCGCCGACGTGGTGGTGGTCAGTATTTTTGTTAACCCGATGCAGTTCGAACGCCCGGACGATCTCGAACGTTACCCGCGCACCCTGCAAGAAGATTGCGAAAAGCTTAACAAACGCGGTGTGGATCTGGTATTCGCCCCCTCATCTGCCGATATCTATCCGAAAGGGTTGGCGACACAAACGCAGGTCGATGTACCGGTGATCTCCACCATTTTGGAAGGAGCCAGCCGTCCGGGCCATTTCCGCGGTGTCTCCACCATCGTCAGTAAATTGTTCAATCTGGTGCAGCCCGACGTGGCCTGTTTTGGCCAGAAAGACTTCCAGCAACTGGCGCTCATCCGCACGTTGGTCGACGACATGGGTTATGACCTCGAGATTGTCGGCGTGCCGACGGTGCGGGCGAAAGACGGGCTGGCACTGAGTTCACGTAATGGCTACCTGACGCATGATGAGCGCAAAACAGCGCCCCAGCTGGCCAAAATAATGAACCAGCTGGCAGAACGTCTGAGTCAGGGCGAACGTCATACCGAAGAGATGCTTGAAGAGACGGCGCAGCAACTTCGCGATGCCGGTTTTACGCCGGATGAGCTGTTTATCCGCGACGCCAAAACCTTGCAGGATCTGAGCGTAGACAGCACGTCAGCGGTGATCCTGATGGCCGCGTGGCTTGGCAAAGCACGCCTGATTGATAACCAGCAGGTTGATCTGACGCAGTAGACAGCGCAGGTCAGATCGGCAACTATGTGAGACGTCGGACACATGAGATTTTTAGTCTCTCAGTCCGGCAGGTTCCCAGACTTTTTACGTCAGTAAGGGCAGAAGAAATGGTACGCACAATGTTACAAGGCAAACTGCACCGGGTGCATGTGACCCAGGCGGATTTGCATTATGAAGGCTCCTGCGCCATCGATCAGGATTTCCTCGATGCCTCAGGAATTTTAGAATACGAAGCCATCGATATTTATAACGTTGATAACGGTCAGCGTTTTTCTACCTACGCCATCGCCGCTGAACGCGGCTCGCGTATTATTTCGGTCAATGGCGCAGCAGCGCGTTGTGCCTGCGTTGGCGATTTGCTGATCATCTGTTCTTACGTGCAGATGTCAGACGTCGAAGCCCGTAAGCATCAGCCGAAAGTGGCCTATTTCGAAGGTGAAAACCAGCTGAAACGCACCGCGAAAGCCGTGCCGGTTCAGGTGGCCTGATGAAACACCTCCCCCTGCAAAGGGGGAGGCTGGGAGGGGGTTTAGCCGGAAACTCAGTAAGTTATGCTGATTTGGTCAAACCAATACCCCATCCCAGCCTTCCTCTCGTGAGAGGGGAAGGAGCAAAAATCAACTTCTCAAACCGCGTCCGCGTTCGATCAAATACCATGCTAATAAATAAAACGCCGCAATAAACGCCACCAGCACGCTCATCGTAAACACCAGCGGTACGTCTGAAATCCCCAGAAAACCGTAGCGAAAACCACTGATCATGTAGACGATCGGGTTCAACTTGGAGACCGCCTGCCAGATTGGCGGCAACAGGGAGAGCGAGTAAAATACCCCACCCAGGTAAGTCAACGGCGTCAAGACGAAGGTCGGGATCAGGCTGATGTCATCAAAGGTCGTCGCGAATACCGCGTTCAACAGGCCGCCCAGCGAGAACAGGATCGCCGTCAGCAGCAGCGTCAGCGCGATCACCCACCAGGAGTGGATCACCAGCGGGACAAAGAACAGCGAAATCGCCGTGACCAGGATCCCCACGCAGATCCCGCGCGCCACGCCACCGCCGACATATCCGGCGATCACCACATGCGTCGGCACCGGTGCCACCAGTAACTCTTCAATATTGCGCTGAAACTTGGCGCTAAAGAACGACGATGCCACGTTGGCGTAGGAGTTGGTGATCACCGCCATCATGATAAGACCCGGCACGATAAACTGCATGTAAGTGAAGCCGTGCATGCTGCCGATCTGCGAACCAATCAGGTTGCCGAAGATGATGAAGTAGAGCGTCATGGTGATGACCGGCGGAACCAGTGTCTGGATCCAGATGCGCCCAAACCGGTTAATCTCTTTCATCCAGATACTTTTGAGTGCCACCCAATACAGTTGCGACATTATTTCGTTTCCTCACTGCCGTTCACCAGGGTGACAAACAGCTCTTCCAGACGGTTAGCTTTGTTACGCATACTCAACACTTGTACGCCCTGATTGCTCAGTTGGCTGAACAAGGAGTTCAGGCCCTGCTCACGCATCACTTCCACTTCCAGCGTGGACGTATCGGTCAGATGACTGCGATATCCCTCCAGCTTTGGCAGTGCGCTTTTCGGTGCTAAATCAAGAATAAAGGTTTCGGATTTCAGCTTGGAGAGCAGCTCTTTCATACTGGTATTTTCCACCAGTAGGCCGCCCTGAATGATGCCGATATTACGGCACAGCATTTCCGCCTCTTCCAGATAGTGCGTGGTCAGAATGATCGTCGTCCCCTGCACGTTCAGCTCTTGGAGGAAGCCCCACATGGAACGACGAAGTTCGATATCAACGCCCGCGGTCGGTTCGTCGAGGATCAGCAGTTTGGGTTCATGCATCAGCGCACGGGCGATCATCAGACGACGTTTCATCCCGCCAGACAACATGCGTGAACGCTCGTTGCGTTTGCCCCATAAATCCAGCTGCGTGAGGTATTTCTCAGCGCGCTGCAACGCCAGCAGGCGCGGAACACCGTAATATCCGGCCTGGTTCACCACGACCTGCATGACAGTTTCAAACGGGTTGAAGTTGAATTCCTGCGGTACCAGCCCGAGCTGGCGCTTGGCGTTAACAATATCCTTATCAATATCGTAACCAAATACCTGCACCTTGCCTGCCGATTTATTCACCAGCGAGCTGATGATACCAATGGTGGTGGACTTCCCGGCCCCGTTAGGGCCGAGCAGGGCGTAAAAATCGCCCGCCTCCACTTTCAGGTCGATGCCGCGCAGAGCCTGCACGCCACCGGCGTAGGTCTTGGTTAACTTCTCCAGTTCTAATGCGTATGTCATAAGTGGAGCTTACCTTGTGTAGAGAACCTTGTTATAAATTCTGCCGTTAAGATTTGATCATCATTGGAGATGCTGAATCGGTTTTAAAAAGCGTTGCGTTGCCCTATATTAACTCATCGCTGTTAGTTGGTTACAGGCTATTAACTTCCATGAACGACATTGAAACACTAAAAAGTAATAACGCCCTTTGGTCGAAAACCATGGTTGAAGAAGACCCAGGTTTCTTCACGCGTCTCTCCGAATCGCAAAAACCCCGCTTCCTGTGGATTGGCTGTTCTGACAGCCGCGTCCCTGCTGAACAGCTGACCGGTCTTGAACCAGGCGAGCTGTTTGTACACCGTAACGTGGCGAATCTGGTGATTCACACCGATCTCAACTGCCTGTCCGTTGTGCAATACGCCATCGACGTACTGCAAGTCGAGCACGTGATCATCTGTGGTCACTACGGATGCGGCGGCGTACAGGCGGCCGTTGAAAACCCGGAACTCGGGCTTATCAACAACTGGCTGCTGCACATTCGTGATATCTGGTACAAACACAGCTCGCTGCTTGGCGAACTCTCTCCGGACCAGCGTCTGAACAAGTTGTGTGAACTGAACGTGGTTGAGCAGATTTACAACCTCGGTCACTCAACGGTGATGCAGTCAGCGTGGAAGCGTGGGCAGAAAGTCTCGCTGCACGGTTGGGTTTACGGTATTCAGGACGGGCGTCTGCGCGATCTTGAAGTGACCTCCACCAACCGCGAAACGCTGGAACAACGTTACCGCCAGGGTGTCTCCGCCCTGCTGCACGGCAATCCGCAGTAACTGTACAAAAGATTAAAAAGAAAAAGGCACATTATGTGCCTTTTTTTGTGCTTTTTTTTCTAGGATCCATAGTGACTTGTAATAAAATCAGTAGGTTAACCATCATTGCAAGCCACCATAAGCAGACCAAAACGACTAAGGTATGGACACTATGTGGACGTTAACCGGCGCAAAGTCGCGCCCGTTACCTTCTAACGAAGGTTTAAGGGGGGGCGCCCCTAGACGGGAAAGGTATCAGGCAGTGCAGCGATCATTCCATGAGTCGCGATAGAGAATGTTTCCTTGCGTGTACTTCCATGTGATCGCCTCATAACGTAATTCGAGCGTCTCCAGATGAGTACTGCTCATGCCAGTGGGCGAAAGGTACGGTGAAATCGTCGTGAGTTTGACATTTTCAAGGATAATATTGAAATACTCAGTTTCAATGCCAGAGTCCGCAATGCGGTACATCTTGATCGTTGCTTTTTTTAGAGGGCGACCGGCTTTGTTGCATAATAGGGAATTATACTGTTCGTCTATGCTGTTTGTAGTGGAAAGTTCGGGGCGCTATAGTGAACGCCTCGATGAAGATGACGTAACTGTATGATTTCTGGTTATAGAAAACAGTCGACCTCATACGGTTACAGCAGGAAA
>BHES01000068.1 GCA_003864575.1 Enterobacterales bacterium | reverse complement strand
TTTGCCTGGCGGCAGTAGCGCGGTGGTCCCACCTGACCCCATGCCGAACTCAGAAGTGAAACGCCGTAGCGCCGATGGTAGTGTGGGGTCTCCCCATGCGAGAGTAGGGAACTGCCAGGCATCAAATAAGTGGAAAACCTCAGTCGAAAGACTGAGGTTTTTTGCTATGGGGGAGCACCTGGATAATTTGACTCCTCATGGCCGTGCAGCACACTATCATTTACCATCCAGAACAAAAACATCTAAATATATTCCATAAAGCTGAATATTTTTCATCTTGGCTATACAACCTCGACATATTGGTTGGAAAACGCTATCTTCAGGCATCTAGAAGTCTAAACGTATAAACGGATGCAGTGAGGAAGTTGTTATGCCTATTCGGGTTCCTGATGAGTTACCGGCCGTGAATTTTCTGCAAAATGAAAATGTCTTTGTCATGACCTCATCACGTGCAAAAACACAGGAAATTCGCCCTTTAAAGGTGCTGGTACTGAACCTGATGCCGAAAAAGATCGAGACTGAAAATCAGTTTTTGCGTCTTCTCTCCAATTCTCCGCTTCAAATTGATGTACAGCTGCTGCGTATCGATAGTCGCGAATCCAAAAACACACCAGCAGAACATCTGAATAATTTTTACTGCGATTTTGAAGATATTCAAAATGAGAATTTTGACGGCCTTATAGTTACCGGTGCTCCTCTTGGTCTGGTAGATTTCTGTGATGTTGCCTATTGGCCACAAATTGAACGTGTGGTCCATTGGGCTAAAGAGCATGTGACATCAACGTTGTTTGTCTGCTGGGCCGTCCAGGCAGCATTGAACGTGCTTTATGGCACATCAAAAATGACGCGTGAGACTAAACTATCAGGTGTTTATCCTCATCAGACGCTGCAACCGTTAGCATTATTGACTCGCGGATTTGATGATAGCTTTTTAGCCCCTCATTCGCGTTATGCCGATTTTCCTGTAGAAGAGTTACGTAAATATCCCGATCTTAATATCCTGGCGGAATCTGTAGAAGCTGGTGCCTATTTATTCGCAACCAAAGACAAGCGTATGGCGTTTGTCACGGGGCATCCGGAATATGATGCGGGTACGCTTGCCGGTGAATACTTTCGTGACCGTGATGCCGGGCTGTCACCGGATATGCCATTGAACTACTTCCCTCAGGATAACCCTGAGCTCTCACCGAAGGCGACATGGCGCAGCCATGGGCATCTGTTGTTCACCAACTGGTTGAATTACTACGTTTACCAGATCACGCCATTTGATCTGCGTCAGATGAATCCAACTCTCGACTAACTTTCGTGCCTAACCTTCTGACTGGGCAGGCATCGTTAGGATCGCCTGCCAACATATTACCCTCGATTTATTTCCTTCTATCCTTCAAAAATACCCACGCCAAAATCACAGGCTTCCATTTTTAATAATGAAACTCACTCTCGTTTTTTAAAAAATAATTTACCGCATATCTTATTGATTTATATCTGTTAAAAAATAAATTAAAAATAAAATGGAAATCGTTTTTGATTTTATTGATTACTTGATTACGCTTAGATCTTACAGGACTAATGTTTAAGTCAGGATCCTTCCCAAAAAACGATCTTTGACCTTTTACTTTCAGCTACCTGAAATAAGCCAGTCAGATGCCTACTATTCTGGCTGATAAGATATTGATATCAGGAGAATACCGATGAATCAGCAGACAACACGCTCCGCGCTGGACTTCACGCGCCGCTTTACTGAAAAGGAGTCCCTGATATTAACGGATGAGGCGGTCGACTTTCTGGCTGAACTGGTCAGTCATTTTACTCACTCACGCAATATTCTCTTGCAGGAACGGGTTGTGGGCCAGCGAAGTATTGATGATGGTTTTTTGCCTGGATTTATTTCGGAAACGAGTTCCATTAAAAATAGTGCATGGACTATTCGCGGAATACCTGACGATTTACAAGACAGGCGTGTCGAAATCACAGGTCCGGTAGAAAGAAAAATGGTTATAAACGCCCTTAATGCCAATGTGAAAGTATTCATGGCTGACTTTGAGGACTCACTCTCTCCGGACTGGAATAAAGTCATCGAAGGGCAAATCAATCTGCGTGATGCGGTCAATGGAACCATCAGTTACACCAACGAATCCGGCAAAATCTACCAACTAAAGCCGGATCCCGCTGTATTGGTATGCCGCGTACGTGGTCTGCATTTGCCAGAAAAACATGTGCAATTGAAGGGAGAACCTATTCCCGGTGGCCTGTTTGATTTTGCACTGTATTTTTTCCATAACCACCGCGCACTGCTGGCAAAAGGCAGTGGCCCTTACTTTTACTTGCCTAAAACCCAGTCATATCAGGAAGCCGCATGGTGGAGTCAGGTTTTCAGCTTTGCCGAGGACTACATGGAGTTGCCTCGTGGAACCATTAAGGCCACGGTACTGATTGAAACTTTGCCTGCGGTTTTTCAAATGGACGAAATTTTCTACCATTTGCGTGATCACATCGTAGGCCTGAACTGCGGACGTTGGGACTATATCTTCAGCTATATCAAAACCCTCAAAAATCATGCCGATCGGGTTCTGCCAGACCGGCAGGCCGTTACGATGACGCAGCCATTCCTGAACGCCTATTCTCGTTTGCTCATTAAAACTTGTCATCGTCGTGGTGCTCTGGCGATGGGGGGCATGGCTGCATTTATTCCCAGTAAAGAGACTGAGCGTAATCAGTGGGTACTCAATAAAGTCAAAGCCGATAAGGAGTTGGAAGCGGCCAACGGTCACGATGGAACCTGGATAGCTCACCCTGGACTTGCCGATACTGTCATGGCCGTTTTCAATCAGGCGCTCGGGGAACGTAAAAACCAGCTGGACGTCTCACGCGGGGAGGATGCACCTGTTACTACCAGCCAATTACTCGAACCATGTCCGGGAGATCGAACCGAAGAGGGGATGCGTGCCAACATTCGCGTTGCAGTTCAATACATTGAAGCCTGGATCTGCGGCAACGGTTGCGTACCTATTTACGGTTTGATGGAAGACGCTGCTACTGCCGAGATTTCACGTACCTCGATCTGGCAGTGGATCCACCACGGCAAAACGCTTAGTGATGGCCAACTGGTAACCAAAGCTCTTTTTCGCCAGATGCTATGCGAGGAGATGCAGGTGATTCAGCAAGAGCTGGGCGAACAGCGTTTCAGCGCGGGCCGGTTTGATGAAGCGGCTGCGTTGATGGAACGTATCACTACGCAAGAAGAGCTGATCGATTTCCTCACACTGCCGGGCTATGCCTTATTAGCCTAATCACGCCAAACCCTACAAAAGTTAACCCCATAACATTAAGAACAGGAAACCGTGCCATGAAAAACTCTCGTACTCAGCAAATTCAGCAACTTGAAGAATCCTGGTCTCAACCGCGCTGGCAGGGGATCACGCGGCCATACAGTGCTGCCGAAGTGGTGAGTCTGCGAGGCTCGGTGAATCCGGAATGTACTCTGGCCCAAAATGGAGCAAAACGTTTGTGGAATTTGTTGCATAGCTCATCGCGCAAAGGCTACGTAAATTGCCTCGGTGCTTTGACCGGCGGGCAGGCGTTACAGCAAGCGAAAGCAGGTATTGAAGCTATTTATCTTTCGGGTTGGCAGGTGGCTGCAGATGCCAATACGGCGTCCAGCATGTACCCGGATCAATCTCTTTATCCGGTGAACTCGGTTCCTGAAGTCGTGGCACGTATTAATAATACCTTCCGCCGTGCTGACCAGATCCAATGGTCAAATAATATTGAGCTGGGGCAAGCGGGTTATACCGACTATTTTTTGCCTATTGTTGCTGATGCGGAAGCGGGGTTCGGTGGCGTACTTAACGCATTTGAGTTGATGAAATCGATGATTGAAGCCGGTGCCGCCGCCGTACACTTTGAGGACCAGCTTGCTGCGGTGAAAAAGTGTGGGCATATGGGAGGGAAAGTGCTGGTGCCGACTCAGGAAGCGGTGCATAAACTGGTTTCTGCCCGACTGGCGGCCGATGTCCTGGGCGTACCCACGCTTCTGGTTGCCCGCACTGATGCTGATGCTGCGGACTTACTGACTTCAGATTGCGACCCTTATGACAGCGCATTTATCAGCGGAGAGCGCACGCACGAAGGCTTCTATCGCACTCATGCAGGAATTGAGCAGGCTATTAGTCGTGGTCTGGCGTACGCGCCGTACGCCGATATTGTCTGGTGTGAAACCTCAACGCCGGATTTGGCACTAGCTCAGCGTTTTGCTGACGCAATCCATGCCCAATTCCCGGGGAAACTCTTGGCCTATAACTGCTCTCCGTCCTTCAACTGGAAGAAAAATCTCGATGATAAAACCATTGCCAGTTTTCAGGATCAGCTGGCCGCAATGGGCTATCTATATCAGTTCATTACTCTGGCCGGTATTCACAGCATGTGGTTCAACATGTTCGATCTGGCGCATGCCTATGCACAGGGAGAGGGGATGAAGCATTACGTGGAGAAAGTGCAGGAACCTGAGTTTGCCGCCATCAGCCGTGGCTATACCTTTGCTTCTCACCAGCAGGAGGTTGGGACTGGCTATTTCGATAAGGTGACCAATATTATTCAGGGTGGCCGTTCATCTGTGACGGCGCTAACGGGGTCTACCGAAGAGCAACAGTTCGGCGTTTGACGTTTTCAGGCCCGGAGAGCACCGGGTCTGTTCTTGACTGGGAGCACGCCCTATGCGTATTGAACTGTTGATCGCTCAGACGATTTTACAAGGATTTGACGCCCAATATGGCCGCTTTCTGGAAGTCACATCGGGCGCTCAACATCGGTTTGAGCAAGCCGATTGGGTCGCGGTACAAGCGGCGATGAAACAGAGGATCCATCTGTACGATCATCATGTCGGGCTGGTTGTTGCTCAACTTAAATGTATCACCGGCCCCCATTTCTATGACGCCACCTTTCTGGCGATAGTCAAACGATCCTACAGTGAATTATTACCTGAATATCCCAGGGCAGAAATCGCCGAAAGTTTTTTCAATTCAGTCTACTGTCGTATTTTTAAACATCGTGATTTAACGGCAGAAAAACTGTTCATTTTCAGTGAACAACCGGAATGTCATCACGGCGTTTTTCCCAGGCCGCTTTTTCGCCGATATGAATGCCAGGATGATCTCCATCATGTCATCAAGATGATACTGGCAGACTTGCCGATACGGCTTGTATGGGAAGACAGCGATCGGGATGCCTGCTATATCACTCATGCTCTGCAAGAGCTATTCACGCAAGTACAACTTGGTACGGCCATTTTTGACGTTGCCACTGAGCTGTTTTATCGTAACAAGGCGGCCTGGCTGGTCGGGAAAATACGATGTTGCGATCAAGTATTACCTTTCCTGTTACCTGTTCACCGCAGCCTTCATGGTCAGCTGTTTGTGGACACCTGTCTGACTGGTCGCGATGATGCCAGTATCGTATTCGGTTTTGCCCGCTCTTACTTTATGGTTTATGCCCCTCAGCCGGGGGCATTAGTTGAGTGGCTGCGTGAAATCCTGCCGGGTAAAACAACGGCAGAACTTTACAGCGCCATTGGTTGCCAGAAACATGCAAAAACAGAGTGTTACCGTGAGCATTTGCGTTTTATGGCACAAAATAACCAGCAGTTTATTATCGCCCCCGGAGTGAAAGGGATGGTGATGCTGGTTTTCACTCTGCCGGGCAGCGATCGGGTTTTTAAAGTGATCAAAGACCGTTTCGCGCCGCAAAAAGAGGTGACGGAAGCTCAGGTCATGGCTTGCTATCAACTGGTTAAAGATCACGACCGGGTGGGGCGTATGGCGGATACCCAGGAGTTCGAGCACTTTGCCCTGGCGAAGCAAAACATCAGTGCAGAACTGATGGCGGAGTTCATGAGTGAAGTCCCGGCTAAAATTGAACAAGCCGGTGACACTATTATTTTGCGTCACTTGTACATCGAGCGCCGCATGACCCCGTTGAATCTCTATCTGGAACAAGCCAGTGCTCAGCAGTTGCATGACGTTATAGAAGAGTATGGCAACGCAATAAAGCAACTGGCTGCCGCGAATATCTTCCCCGGCGATATGTTGTTTAAAAACTTCGGCGTCACGCGTCACGGACGGGTAGTGTTCTATGACTATGATGAAATTTGCTACATGACAGAAGTGAATTTCCGCTCTATTCCTGCCCCGCGCTATCCGGAAGATGAACTGGCAAGCGAACCCTGGTACAGCATCTCCCCGTATGACGTTTTCCCCGAAGAGTTTCGCCATTTTTTGTGCAGTGATAAACGGCTGAAAGCCTTATTTGAGAAACTGCATGGTGATCTGTTTGAGGTCAGTTACTGGCAGACGGTGCAAAAGCGCATTCTCGATGGCCATATCGAGGATGTTTATGCCTACCGCCGCAGACAACGTTTCAGCCAGCGATTGGATGAGCGACCGCTCGCTGAGACGTTTTTGACGCGGGTATGAATAATGCCCGCACCTTAATGTTTACCCCCGCCATACGCCTGAGTGATCTCTTTTGCAGCATGGATAACCAGAGCTCCCAACTCAGTAACGCGGTCATCCGTAATTCGTGAGACTGGCCCTGAAATTGAGATCGCAGCATAGGCATCGTTATGTTCGTCATAGATGCAGGTTGCTACGCAACGCAGCCCCAGCGCATGTTCTTCGTCATCGAAGGCGTAACCCCGTTTACGCGTTTCGGCCAGTTCCTCCTTCAGTTTGACAGGGGAGGTACGAGTCAGCGGCGTGTAGCTGTGCAGACCAATCTTATGCAACAGTTTTACCAGCCTCTCTTCTGGCAAAGTGGAAAGGAATGCTTTTCCCGCGCCTGAAGCATGCATGGGCAGCTTTCCGCCAATCGGCGCGGACATGCGCATCAGCGCATTGCATTGCACTTGATCGATAATGATCGCCTGATAATCGCTATGATCAAGTACCGCCAGATTGACCGTTTCACCAGACTCCTCCATTAAGCGCCGCAGCATCGGATGCACCATTGCCAGCAGGTTGCGGCTTTGCAGGAAGCTGCTCCCTACGACAAAAGCATGGGAACCAATAGTCCATAACCCTAAATCGCCCACCTGACGAACAAACCCTTGCTGCTGCATGGTGCTTAGCAGGCGATGCGTGGTTGAGTTGGGCAAACCGGCCTGCTGAGCCAGATCCGTCAGCGCGACGCTGCCCTGTGCCTCGGCAATGTACTCCAGTAATTTCAGGCCCCGGGTCAGGGATTGGACCTGTCCGGTGGCAGCGCCACCCGATGCGGCAGCGGCTTTGGTTTTCTTAACGCGTTTGGCCGGAGTAGAAGTGGACGTTGCCATGGGCCTTTTCCTTGTAAGATGCGCTAATTAGCGACGAATAAAAGTTATTTTGGAATTCATTTTCGTTTTTACAGTATGGATCGCAACCTGCCTTTCCGCTCATCCGATGTGTTGCATTCAGGCTGCGGGATGCATTCCCGAATTGAAAAAGTCTCACGTTGGGCTGAGCTTTCAGAGAGGGAAGATATGCTAGGATGTTGACCATGATTTCCGGCTTGTGCATAGGCTGTGCCGGTGGTGTGCGACAGGTGAAGAGGTGAGAGTGACTAATCAAGTTGAGGCGCTACGTAAGCAGTTAGCAAAGCGCATTTTGGTACTGGACGGCGGCATGGGCACCATGATCCAAAGCTATCGTCTGGAAGAAGAGGACTACCGCGGCGAGCGTTTTGCCGATTGGGAAAGCGATCTCAAAGGCAATAACGATCTTCTGGTGCTGACTAAACCGGAAGTGATCACCGCGATCCACTACGGTTACCTTGAAGCGGGTGCCGATATCCTCGAAACCAATACCTTCAACTCCACCACCATCGCCATGGCGGATTACCACATGGAGTCGCTGTCGGCAGAAATTAACTATGAAGCCGCACGGCTGGCACGTATTTGTGCTGATGAATGGACAGCTCGCACACCGGAAAAACCGCGATATGTTGCTGGCGTACTCGGACCGACCAACCGTACAGCATCCATCTCACCAGATGTGAACGATCCCGCCTACCGAAATGTCTCTTTTGATCAACTGGTTGAAGCGTACCGGGAATCAACGCGTGCCCTGATCGAAGGCGGCGCAGACCTGATCATGATCGAAACCGTTTTCGATACCCTGAACGCGAAAGCCGCGACATTTGCTGTAGAAACCGAATTTGAAGCCATGGGCGTAGTATTACCGGTCATGATTTCCGGCACCATTACCGATGCCTCGGGGCGTACGCTTTCAGGACAAACCACAGAAGCTTTTTATAACTCATTACGCCATGTAAAACCGCTGACCTTCGGGCTGAACTGCGCACTGGGGCCAGATGAGCTACGTCAATACGTGGCTGAACTTTCACGTATTGCAGAATGTTATGTCACTGCACACCCGAATGCAGGGTTACCTAATGCCTTTGGTGAATACGATCTCGAAGCTAAAGAGATGGCAGAACACATCGGCGAGTGGGCACGTTCAGGTTTTCTGAACATTGTCGGGGGTTGCTGTGGAACAACGCCTGCGCATATTGCCGCGATGGTGAAAGCGGTCGAGGGTGTTGCTCCCCGTGCCCTGCCAGATATTCCGGTTGCGTGCCGCCTGGCCGGCCTTGAACCCTTAACTATTGATGCACAGACCCTGTTCGTGAACGTGGGTGAACGTACCAATGTGACCGGTTCTGCCCGGTTTAAGCGGCTGATTAAAGAAGAAAAATATATTGAAGCTCTGGCTGTCGCCCGTCAGCAAGTTGAGAGCGGCGCACAAATCATCGATATCAACATGGATGAAGGCATGCTGGATGCTGAGGCAGCCATGGTGCGCTTCCTCCATCTGATTGCCGGTGAGCCTGATATTGCCCGCGTCCCTATCATGATCGACTCCTCAAAGTGGGACGTGATTGAGAAAGGGCTTAAGTGTATTCAGGGCAAAGGCATCGTTAACTCGATTTCGATGAAAGAGGGTGAAGAGGCCTTTCTCAGGCAAGCTCGTAAAGTCCGTCGGTACGGTGCCGCGATGGTAGTGATGGCATTTGACGAAAATGGTCAGGCTGATACCCGTGCCCGCAAAATCGAAATTTGTCGCCGTGCCTACAAATTGTTGACGGAAGAGGTGGGTTTTCCGCCGGAAGACATTATTTTCGATCCCAATATTTTCGCCGTGGCGACCGGTATTGAAGAGCACAACAACTATGCGGTGGATTTCATTGAAGCCTGTGCAGACATTAAAGCTGAGCTGCCGCATGCACTGATTTCCGGTGGTGTTTCGAATGTGTCGTTTTCTTTTCGCGGTAACGATCCGGTACGTGAAGCTATTCACGCGGTGTTCCTGTACCACGCCATTCGCAGCGGTATGGACATGGGGATCGTTAACGCGGGCCAGCTGGCCATCTATGATGATCTCTCTGCCGAACTGCGTGATGCGGTTGAAGATGTGATCCTCAACCGTCGCGATGACGGCACTGAGCGTCTGCTGGATATCGCAGAAAAATACCGTGGCACCAAAGATGATGGTGAAGCCAATAAGCAGCAGGCCGAATGGCGTGGATGGGATGTACGCAAGCGTCTGCAATATTCGTTGGTGAAAGGCATTACCGAATTTATCGAGCTGGATACTGAAGAAGTACGCCAGCTTTGCGATCGTCCGATAGAAGTGATTGAAGGCCCGCTGATGGACGGCATGAATGTGGTCGGCGATCTGTTCGGTGAGGGTAAAATGTTCCTGCCGCAGGTGGTTAAATCGGCCCGCGTGATGAAGCAGGCGGTGGCTTATCTAGAACCCTATATCGAAGCCAGCAAAGAGAAAGGAAAAACCAACGGTAAAATATTGTTGGCGACCGTGAAGGGCGACGTACATGACATCGGTAAGAATATTGTCGGCGTAGTTTTGCAGTGTAATAACTACGAAATTATTGATCTTGGCGTCATGGTTCCGACTGATAAGATCCTTAAAACCGCGATTGAAGAGAAGGTTGATATTATCGGGCTTTCCGGGTTGATCACGCCGTCACTGGATGAAATGGTCAACGTTGCCAAAGAGATGCAGCGTCGTGGCTTCACCATGCCGCTGCTGATTGGTGGAGCTACCACCTCCAAGGCACATACGGCCGTCAAGATAGAGCAAAATTACAGCGGTTCCACTACGTATGTACAGAACGCCTCACGGTCTGTCGGGGTGGTCTCTGCGCTACTTTCGGACACCCAGCGCGATGCATTCATCGAGCGTACCCGTAAAGAGTACGAAACGGTGCGTATTCAACACGCTCGCAAGAAACCACGCACTCCGCCGGTCACTCTGGAAGCCGCCCGTGAAAATGCGACCAGCATTGACTGGGAAAGCTACACGCCGCCTGTTGCCCATCGTCTGGGCGTACAAAAAGTGGAAGCCAATATTGAAACGCTGCGCAACTACATCGACTGGACACCGTTCTTTATGACCTGGGCACTGGCAGGGAAATATCCGCGTATTCTGGAAGATGAAGTGGTTGGTGAGGAAGCCAAGCGCGTATTTAAGGATGCCAACGATCTGCTCGATAAGCTCTCTGAGGAGAAATTGCTGAACCCGCGCGGCGTTGTCGGATTATTCCCCGCTAACCGCGTCGGCGATGATATCGAAATCTACAGTGATGAGCGGCGTGATGAAGTGCTGGTGGTCAGCCACCATCTGCGCCAGCAAACTGAAAAGACAGATTTCGCCAACTACTGTCTGGCCGATTTTGTGGCGCCAAAATCCAGCGGCAAAAAAGATTATATGGGGGCGTTTGCGGTGACTGGCGGTCTGGAAGAGGATGATTTAGCCGAGGCATATGACAAACAGCACGATGACTACAACAAAATTATGGTCAAAGCGCTGTCTGACCGTCTGGCTGAAGCCTTTGCCGAATACTTGCATGAACGGGTGCGTAAGGTGTACTGGGGTTTTGCCGCCAATGAAAACCTGAGTAACGATGAGCTGATCCGCGAAAATTATCAGGGTATTCGCCCGGCGCCCGGCTACCCAGCCTGTCCGGAACACACGGAAAAAGGTGAGATCTGGAAGCTGCTGGATGTGGAAACCAACACCGGTATGAAACTGACAGAGTCATTCGCGATGTGGCCAGGTGCGGCAGTCTCTGGCTGGTATTTCAGCCATCCTGACAGCAAGTATTTCGCTGTAGCGCAAATCCAGCGTGATCAGGTGGAAGACTATGCGGCGCGTAAAAATATGCCGATCTCCGAAGTAGAACGCTGGCTGGCACCTAACCTTGGCTATGATGCCGACTAAGTTACTCGTCATCGATACCCGTCATCCTTCAAGCTGACTCAGTGTTGGCTACCATCATGAACCCCAGTCACTTACTTCAGTAAGTCACTGGGGTTCATTCAGTTGCCGCCTTGATTCATCCTGAATGATTTAGGGTATCCATCGGTGTTTTTATTCACTGGCTCAACTCACTTCCACATCAATATGCAGCGCGTCATAGCGCCAATATTCCAGATCGCAGTCAATCACCCGGTCGTGCTGATCGCGGTTGGTCCGTGTGATGAAAAGAGCCGGGCTTCCCGGCGCAACTTTCAGCGCGCACGACGCTTGCTCAGAAAGGCGGGTAGGTACCATGTCAAAGCGTACCCGACCGTAGCTCACACCGTACTGTGCTGAATACAAATCGGTCAGCGACTGTGTTAGATCGGCGCTGAGAATGTTGGGGAAAAATTGCGGGTTCAGGTAATGCTCGACATAAAGCACGGGCCGCCCATCAAGGTAACGTAAACGGCGGATGCAATACACTTCACTCTCTGGCGGTAACGCGAGTTTTTCGCATACGGCATCACTGGGCATCAACGCCCTCGCATCAATCACTTCTGTTCGTGCGCTACGGCCCTGTTCGCGCGCCATCGCGTGAAAATGGCTGCGCTGTAGCGGGTTATAGACAATACGCGGCGGAGAAACAAACCAGCCGCGCCTCACTTCACGATAGATCAATCCCTGTCCTTCGAGCTGGCTTAGCGCTTTGCGCAGCGTAATGCGCGTGGTGGAAAACTGCTCGCTTAATTGTCGTTCGGAGGGAAGACGTCCTTCGGCAGAAAACGCGCCATTGGCTATTTTTTCGCTTAGTGACAGGCAGATCATCGCCACGGTAGTTAAGGCTTCGCTCATGGTTACAGGCCTCATTTTAGTGCGTTTTTGCACCATTACGGCGATCTTTTGCTGAATTAGTGTGCGCTTGTTAACAGCCTTCAGCTTAATAATGCTGGTTTTTCGCACTGTAATATAATTATCACAATAGATCGTTAGATTGGCTTGGTTCTTGCTGGACTAGACCAGCACTCACACACCCTACCATCTGGAGCATTCGTTATGAAACAGTTGTTCGCTTCTGTGTTAACCAGCGCGCTCGTTCTTTCGACCTCAGCGGTTTTTGCTGCTGAGCCTCCTGCTGAACTCCTGAAAGCGGCGCAAGCCGAAGGAACCGTAAACAGCGTCGGTATGCCTGATGACTGGGCTAACTGGAAAGGGACCTGGAGTGATTTGAGCACTAAGTACGCTCTGAAGCACAGCGATACAGATATGAGTTCAGCACAAGAAATCGCTAAATTCCTGGCTGAAAAAGACAATGCCAGCGCCGATATCGGTGATGTGGGAGCAGCATTCGGACCGGTCGCGGTGCAAAAGGGTGTCACTCAGGCCTATAAACCGACGACCTGGGATCAGGTGCCTGATTGGGCAAAAGATAAAGACGGCATGTGGGCACTCGCTTACACCGGAACTATTGCCTTTATCATCGATAAATCTCAGGTAAAAGACGAACCTCACAGCTGGGCCGACCTGCTGAAAGGTAACTATAAAGTGACTATCGGTGACGTGGGGACGGCAGCTCAGGCCGCAAATGGCGTACTGGCTGCAACCTACGCCATGGGTGGCGATGAAAAAAATCTGAAACCGGGTCTGGAATACTTCGGCAAGCTGGCGAAAGCAGGGCGTTTAAGCCTGACGGATCCGGTGATTGCTTCCCTGGAAAAAGGTGAAGTGCAGGTTGGTGTGGTCTGGGATTTCAACGGGTTGAGCTATCGTGACAAGATCGACAAAACCCGCTTTGACGTAATTATTCCTTCCGATGGCACTATCACTTCTGGCTATACCACCATCATCAACAAATTCGCCAAACATCCGAACGCTGCCAAACTGGCGCGTGAATATATTTTCTCGGATGCCGGTCAGATCAATCTGGCGCGCGGTTATGCCCGTCCAATTCGCGCCGATCACATCACTTTGCCTGACGACGTGAAAGCCAAACTGTTGCCATCCAGCGAATACAAAAACGCTCACCCGATTGCGGATACCGCAGCCTGGGATAAGAGCGCCAAAACGCTGCCGCGTCTGTGGCAGGAAAACGTCATGATCAACATGCAGCAATAACAGTCGCAATTTAGCAAGAAAGGCAAAAGAGTCGATGAAAAGCATTCTGGTGGTACTGGACGGCCTGAATTTTCAGGTCGCCCGCGATGCAATGGGATATTTACAGGCACAGTGCGCTGCAGGACGCGGCCGCTTGTATCAACTGGAATGCGCATTACCTTCGCTCTCGCGGCCGTTGTACGAGTGCATTCTCACCGGCGTTACGCCGGTTGAGAGTGGCATCGTGCATAACCATGTTGACCGACTATCAACGCAACGCAGCATTTTTCACTACGCCCGCGATGCCGGGCTGACCACTGCCGCAGCGGCTTATCACTGGGTCAGTGAGCTCTATAACCGTACCCCGTTTGACCCGCCGCACGACCGCCATACCAGCGACGATACGCTGGCTATCCAGCACGGTCACTTCTATTACGATGACGGCTATCCTGACTCGCACCTGTTTGATGACGCCGAAAGCCTGCGTCGCCGTCATGACCCAGATTTCCTGCTCATTCATTCGATGAATATCGATGATGCGGGCCACAAGTTTGGTCTTTCTACCCCGCAGTACCGCAATAAAGCCCGCGTAGCCGACGGTATCTTGTCACATTACCTGGGCGACTGGCTGGCGGCAGGCTACCAGGTGATTGTCACCGCCGATCACGGTATGAACGACGACCGCAGCCACGGCGGTATTTTACCGGAAGAGCGTCAGGTGCCACTGTTTGTATTTGGCACGGCTTTCAGTCTGCAAAAAGCTGAACCGCTACAGACAGAGCTTTGTGGCACGGTGTGCCAGCTACTGAATATTGCCCACGATAAACCGCACTGCGCGGAATTGCTGGCCTGAGCCACGCCACTTTTTGAGGAGTGCCGATGAAAGCCAAGTGGATCGCCGCATTATTCATGCTGCCGTTTGCGGTATTTTTTATCGCTTTTCAGCTGGCCCCGCTGGTTTGGGTGGCTGTCAGCAGCTTCTACAGTGACACTTACGAAGCCTGGGGATGGGGAAACTACAGCGATATCCTGACGTCGGATTTCTATTTACAGGCTATGCGTTTCTCGCTCGACATCTCTATCTGGTCGAGCCTGTATGGTTTACTGATAGCGTTAGTAAGTAGTTACTCACTTCGACAGCTCGGCCCGACCAAACTGCATGACTTCGTGATGTCCTTTACCAATATGACCAGTAATTTTGCGGGTGTACCGCTGGCGTTTGCCTTTGTGATTTTACTCGGGCTGAACGGCTGTCTGACGCTGATATTGAAAAAATATGGGCTAATGGACAGCTTCAATCTCTATTCGAAAGATGGATTGATTGTGCTTTACACCTATTTCCAGATCCCGCTCGGTGTGCTGCTGCTCTACCCGGCCTTTGATGCGCTGCGCGAAGACTGGCGTGAGTCAGCGGCGCTGCTCGGTGCCGGACGCTGGCGCTACTGGCGGCATATTGGTTTGCCGGTACTGTTTCCTGCGCTGATGGGGACGTTTGTCATCCTGCTGGCCAATGCGCTGGGGGCTTATGCCACGGTGTACGCACTGACCACGGGTAACTTCAACGTCGTGCCGGTGCGAATTGCCGCTTTGGTGTCGGGGGATATCTCGCTTGATCCGAACATGGGCAGTGCGCTGGCGATGCTGCTGGTGGTACTGATGGCCTTTATTACCCTGATTCATCAGTGGTTGTTACGCAGGAGCTACCTGAATGTGCGCTGAAAAATGGGTTGATTGCCGGGAGGAGTGCCATGTCCCGAGCTGAAGGGCTTTATCACCGCCTGATAGTCTGGATCCTGATGATTATCCTGCTATTACCGCTGGCCGCTACGCTGGTTTATGCGCTGGTCAACGAATGGGGTGCAACCATTTTACCGAGTGGATTTACCCTGAAATGGATGACGGCGCTGTGGAGTGACCCGCGCTTTCTGGTGGCGCTGGGGCATTCGTTGCTGATTTGCTTCGGTACTTTGTTGCTGTCGCTGGTGCTGATTCTGCCGCTGATGTTTGTGATCGCTTACTACTTCCCTAAGCTGGATGTGCTGATGAATGTGCTGATCTTGTTGCCATTCGCTGTCCCGCCGGTGGTCTCTTCTGTCGGCCTAATGTCGCTTTATTCATCGGGGCCGCTGGCGCTGACCGGTACGCCGTGGATCCTCATCGGTTGTTACTTCACCATTGCATTGCCTTTTATTTATCGGGCTATCTCCAACAACATGCAGGCGATAAATTTACGCGACCTGATGGATGCCGCGCACTTACTTGGCGCCAGTACCTGGAAAGCCGCCTTGCTGGTGGTCTTACCGAATTTGCGCAAGGGAGGCACCATTGCCGTGCTGCTCTCATTCTCCTTTTTAATCGGGGAGTTTGTGTTCGCTAACCTGCTGGCGGGCAGCCGCTATGAAACCCTACAGGTTTATCTCTACAACATGCGCAACGGCAGCGGCCATTTCACCAGTGCCCTGGTTATCTCCTATTTCGTGGTTGTCCTGGCCTTTACCTGGGTGGCTAACGTGCTGAATAAAGGAAAGAGCTGATATGTCCTATTTAGAGGTCACGCAACTTAACAAACACTACGGTCAAACGCAGATCTTCAATAACATCGATTTCAGTGCCAAAGAGGGTGAATTTGTCACCTTGCTGGGCCCGAGCGGCTGTGGAAAGTCGACGCTGTTGCGTTGTCTGGCTGGGTTGACGTCAGTGGACAGCGGTCAGATCATTTTGCAGGGGCAGGATATCGTTCCGCTCAGCCCACAGCAGCGCGGCATCGGCATGGTGTTCCAGAGCTATGCGCTGTTCCCCAATATGACGGTGGAAGGCAATGTGGCATTCGGCCTGAAAATGCAGAAAGCCTCGTCCAGTGAGGTACAGCGACGCGTTGGCGACGTGCTGGCGCTGGTCGAAATGAACGATTACGCCAAACGTTATCCGCATCAACTTTCCGGTGGTCAGTGTCAGCGCGTGGCGCTGGCACGTTCCCTCGTTACCGAGCCACGCCTGCTGCTGCTGGATGAACCATTGTCTGCACTGGATGCGCGGATCCGTAAACATCTGCGTGAGCAAATCCGCCGTATTCAGCGCGAAATGAATCTGACGGCAATCTTTGTCACCCATGATCAGGAAGAAGCACTGACCATGTCAGACAGGATCGTGCTGATGAACAAAGGAAAAATCGTACAAAATGCCGACGCCGAAACCCTGTATACTGAACCGGTTGACGCTTTTGCCGCCGGTTTTATCGGCAGCTATAATTTGCTCAGCGCCGCGGATGCACAAGCACTCACCGGCCAGCACTACCGTGGTCAGGTGGCAATCCGTCCCGAATCGATTGTAATATGTCCGCCTGAGCTGGGTATTTCCGCCCGAATTCTGCATCACAGTCTGCTCGGCAACGTCGTGCGCTACCGCGTGCTGGCAAATAATGTTGAGCTGTCGGTTGATGTGTTAAACCGCTCTGTGGCCTCTCTTTTCGCCGATGGCATTGAGATTGGTCTACAATTAGATCTTGTTACGTTACGGGAAGTTGCATGAGTCTGGCGCTGTTTGACCTCGATGAAACGCTGATTAACGGCGACTGTTCCAGCCTGTGGTCGGCCTATATGGTGCAGCAGGGATGGGTCGCGGATGAGCAGGCTTTCCTGCAACGTGACACCCAACTGATGCAGCAATACGCCGTGGGTCAGATGGATATGCAGGAATATATGACCTGCACGCTGGCGCCGCTGAAAGGCCGCCCGGAATTGGACGTTGCGGCAATGGTTGAGCGTTATATTCATGAAGTGATAGCTCCGCGCGTCTATACTGATGCACGTGAATGTCTGGAGCGGCATCGGGCCTGCGGCGATCGTACCGTGGTGATTTCCGCTTCGGGTGTGCATCTGGTTGCGCCGATTGCCCGTTATCTCGGCGTTACCGAAACTTTGGCGATTGGTGTCGGCATTGAAAAGGGGATTTTCACCGGCACAACGCAAGGCGTGATGACCTACCGTGAGGGGAAGGTTACGCGGCTGATGGAACTGATTAATCAAGATATTTCACAGCTGCAGCACGCCAGTTTTTATTCGGATTCTCATAATGACCTGCCCTTGCTGACTCAGGTCGGTAAGCCGTACGCAGTCAATCCGGACGCTATCCTGCACCAACACGCCCGGCAGGCAGGATGGCCTGTTTATGCCTGGCGTTAACGGAGCTGTTCTTTAGTGTTAACTCTTCTTCATTTGTTGTCCGCTGTTTCACTTCTCGTCTGGGGTACGCACATTGTGCGTACCGGCATTATGCGTGTTTTTGGCGCCAATTTACGCCGTGTTCTGAGCAGTAGCGTTGAGAAAAAACCGCTGGCGTTTGTCGCCGGTATTGGCGTTACTGCGTTGGTACAAAGCAGCAATGCGACCGCGCTGCTGGTGACGTCGTTCGTTTCTCAGGGATTGGTGGCACTGGCACCTGCACTGGTGATCATCCTCGGGGCCGATGTTGGAACGGCGCTGATGGCGCGCGTGCTGACCTTTGATCTCTCGTGGCTCTCCCCGTTACTGATTTTCGTGGGTGTCTCCTTCTTCCTCAGCCGTAAACAGACCCGCGCGGGCCAGATGGGACGCGTTGCAATTGGCCTCGGGCTGATTTTACTGGCGCTGGAGCTGATTGTTGCGGCCGCTACGCCAATCACTCAGGCTTCTGGCGTTAAAGTGCTGTTCTCCTCGCTGACCGGCGACGTCATTCTCGATGCGCTGACGGGTGCCGTGTTTGCTATCGTCAGTTATTCCAGTCTGGCCGCCGTCTTGCTGACCGCTACGCTGGCGGCGACCGGGGTCATCTCCCTGAAAGTGTCGCTGTGTCTGGTGATCGGTGCCAACGTCGGCAGCGGGCTTTTGGCGATGATCAACGCCAGTAAACAGAATGCGGCAGGGCGTCGTGTGGCGCTTGGCAGCGTGTTGTTCAAGCTGATTGGCTGCGTGATTGTATTACCCTTTATCGGCCCTCTCTCGGTCCAACTGGCACGGCTCGGCATTCCGGATGAAGAGCTGGTGATCTATTTCCACATGTTCTACAACCTGATCCGCTGCCTGGCGATGGTGCCGCTGTCCGGCCCGATGGCCCGCATTTGCGAACTGATGATTGCTGACGTACCGGAAGATGACCCGCGTCTGCGTCCGCGGCACCTGGATGTCAGCGCTATTGATACGCCGACGCTGGCACTCGCCAATGCCGCCCGCGAAACCCTGCGTATGGGAGATGTGGTCGAACATATGCTGATCCTCAATCATGAAGTGATGCACGGCAAGCTGGCGCAAGACCGCGAAGTCCGTCGCCTCGATGATGACGTTGATGTGCTCTATACCGCGATCAAACTTTATCTGGCACAAATCAACAAAGAAGGGC
>BHES01000067.1 GCA_003864575.1 Enterobacterales bacterium | reverse complement strand
TTTTAGCGACATAAGTGAGTGATTCACCGCGGTGTAACATCAACATGGCAATAAGGCGTCTGGAATGATTTTTGTCTGTTGTTTTATGGACAATTTTCTCCATCTGACAACGTTCGCTTCGGGGTATCGGGGCTATGATCGGCATTGCTCAGTCCGGTTGTGGTGTTTGGCGATTGATCAGATCGCTCAAATCGGATTGAGTTCCCTCCAGTGATCTACTATTAAGCGCAGTTATTTAGCTTCAGATAACGAAATCTCAGGATAGATACCCAACGCCAACATCTTTTGTTTACCATCAAAACGGTACTGTAAGCGCCAGTATTTAGATCCATTGGGGTGAACCATTAAATGCATCCCTTCGCCATCGGTCAGCTTGTAGGGCTTATCCGTGGGCTTTGCACTTCTTACCTTCACATCGGTTAATGCCATTTGAGGCCCTCCGTTGCTGGCTGTTGGTACAAGATTTCATTGAACGGGGATGTACCATCACATATACCAACAGATACTACTTGATGCTGGTAGATGTAGGTAGACTCTGAGAGAATTTCGACGCACTAAAACCAGCCAACTCACTGAATTTCACGCATAAAAAAGACGTCAATTGACGTCTGTTTACTTCGAAATGGTACGCCCTACAGGGCTCGAACCTGTGACCTACGGCTTAGAAGGCCGTTGCTCTATCCAACTGAGCTAAGGGCGCATTGCAGTCCCGTTTGGGAGCGTTGCGGACTCGGATTATACGGGCAGACCGCAGTGAGTCAATGGCTTTCGACCTCACTGCTTAATGACTGAACGATTTGTCGTTATTCTCTGCCCTGCCCGCCTTTATTTGGATTGCGCGAGAATCTATTTCTCTGAATTTATGGCCGCAGTGATAACCCGTGCCGACGCCTGATAGGCGATGTTTTCATAGGCGGTAAGTTCAGGTTGCAGGGTTTGCACCACGCCTCTTTTACCAATAACCGCAGGCTGGCCGATGTACACCTGCAAATTCTCATCCCACGCAGCGACCGGGTAAACCGTATTGGCATCCGAAAGGACGGCATCGACTAATCGTGCCGTGGCCGTTGCTATACCAAAACTGGTCCAGCCTTTGCCTTGCAGGATCTCCCAGCCACCGCCGCGCACGGCGCTGTCCATTTTGGCCCAGTCAACAGCGGTATCCCCCGCCAGCTCGGTAACCGGTCGGCCGCCTAATGTGACGGTACTCCAGGCCACAAACTGCGATTCACCGTGCTCACCCATCACGTAACCTGTGACACTTTTCGGGTCAAAGCCGAAGAACTCACCGACCACGCGCTTCATGCGGGCGGTATCGAGAGACGTCCCAGTGCCGAAAACTTGCGAATCAGGGAAACCGCTGGTTTGTTGAATAATCTGGGTTATCACGTCGCACGGGTTGGTGATGTTGAGTATCACCCCATCAAAACCACTGGCAATGATACGCGGCACGACGTCACGGACTGCCGCCCGGGTCTCGGCCAGCTCTTCCAACCGATCTTCACGTAACAATGTTTTAGGGCCGACGGCAATCACCACTACGTCAGCATCCCGCAGTTCGCTATAGTCATTGGCGATGACGTTGACACGCGACATGATAAGCGATGCCATATCACGCAATTCCAGTGCCTGGCTGGCCGCTTTCTTCTCGTTTTCATCCAGTAAAACAATTACATCGCACAATCCCTGAGTGACCAGAGAAAAGGCCACATCAGCCCCGACATGGCCCGCGCCGATAATTCCCACTTTACGTGTCATCCCGCTTTTCCTTATGTTTTCGATTTTACGTTCTCTTAAAATAGCCACATTCCCTGCAAACGTCTTCGTGATCCTGCGGCAATTTTACTGGCCACGACAATTCAGCGCCTGACAGCGCGCGCTGCATCTGCCAAAATAGGCCATCCCCTGCATTTTTTAATTGATGGATTTACTCCCCGATGTCAGCAAAGATTATTGACGGTAAAACGATTGCGCAGCAGGTCAGAAGCGAAGTTGCGGAAAAAGTGAAACAACGACTGGCCGCCGGTAAACGTGCGCCTGGTTTGGCTGTTGTGCTGGTTGGAGAGAATCCGGCATCACAAATTTATGTCGCCAGCAAGCGCCGCTCCTGTGAAGAAGTTGGCTTCCTGTCGCGCTCCTATGATTTACCCGCCACGACCACCGAAGGTGAGCTGCTGAAGTTAATCGATGAGCTGAACAACGACAGCATGATTGACGGCATTTTGGTTCAACTGCCGCTGCCTGCGGGCATCGATAATGTGAAAGTGCTGGAAAGTATTCATCCGGACAAAGACGTTGATGGTTTCCACCCCTACAATGTCGGCCGTCTGTGCCAGCGTTCGCCTACACTACGCCCTTGTACACCCCGCGGTATCGTGACGCTGCTGGAACGTTATGGCATCGATACTTTTGGTTTGAACGCCGTGGTCATTGGTGCGTCAAACATCGTAGGCCGTCCGATGAGCATGGAACTGCTGCTTGCCGGTTGCACCACGACCGTCACGCACCGCTTCACCAAAAATCTGCGTCACCACGTCGAAAACGCCGATTTGGTGGTGGTGGCCGTGGGTAAACCAGGATTTATCCCCGGCGAATGGATTAAACCGGGCGCAATCGTGGTAGATGTCGGTATAAATCGGCTGGAAAGTGGTAAAGTTGTCGGCGATGTGGAATTTGATGCCGCCGCTGAGCGCGCTTCATTCATTACACCGGTGCCGGGCGGCGTAGGCCCGATGACGGTCGCGACGCTGATTCAAAATACCTTGCAGGCTTGCGAGGAATATCACGACATCAGCGCCAACTAAAAGTCAGTAACAGATAAGTCAGGAAACCATGGAAACTTTTTTTCTCGAAAAACACCCGCACGTTGAACTGTGCGACCTGCTCAAATTTATGGGCTGGTGTGAAAGCGGCGCAGCGGCTAAAGCCGTGATCGCTGAAGGTCAGGTAAAGGTCAACGGGCAGGTAGAAACCCGCAAACGTTGTAAAATCCTTGCCGACCAGCAGGTAGAATTTGCCAGCAGCAAGCTGGTGGTCAAAGCCTCAGCCGAATAAACCCGGTTCTGAGCAATAAAAAAGCGCGGAGGGGATAACCCGACCGCGTTTTTTTTATACGTTTTTATGTTCAAAGCAGCAAAATAGCTTATTTACGGCGCCACGTTGTGCCGTTTTGCCCATCTTCTAACACAATACCCATCTCATTTAACCGGTCACGCGCCTGGTCTGCCATGCCCCAATCTTTGCTGGCGCGGGCATCGTTACGCTGTTTGATCAGGGCTTCAATCTCAGCAACTTCACCGTCGTCCTCTGCCTGTGCGCCAGACTGCAGGAACTGCTCCGGATCTTTCTCCAGCAGGCCAAGCACGCCGCCCAACTGACGCAGCTCTGCGGCTAAGCCGTTGGCAGCGTTCATGTCTTCCACTTTCAGGCGGTTGATATCACGCGCCATATCGAACAGAACGGAATAAGCTTCCGGCGTGTTGAAATCGTCGTCCATCGCGTCGCGAAAACGCGTCACAAAGTCTTCACCACCGGCTGGTGCGGCATTCGCATCGGTGCCACGCAGTGCGGTATACAGACGCTCAAGCGACGTGCGCGCCAGTTTCAGGTTCTCTTCGCTGTAGTTCAGCTGGCTGCGGTAATGCCCGGACATCAGGAAGTAGCGCACGCTTTCGGCGTCGTAATATTTCAGGACATCGCGCACGGTGAAGAAGTTATCCAGTGACTTGGACATCTTTTCGCGGTCGATCATCACCATGCCGGAGTGCATCCAGGTATTGACGTACGGGCCGTCATGGGCGCAGCTCGACTGAGCGATTTCATTCTCGTGGTGCGGGAACATCAGGTCGGAACCGCCGCCGTGAATATCAAAATGTTCGCCAAGCTGTTTGCAGTTCATCGCGGAACATTCGATATGCCAGCCCGGACGCCCTTCGCCCCATGGCGAGGCCCAGCTTGGTTCGCCCGGCTTAGACATCTTCCACAACACGAAGTCCATCGGGTTACGTTTTACATCGGCCGCCACTTCAACGCGCGCGCCAGCCTGCAACTGATCCAGGTCTTGACGGGAAAGCAAACCGTAATCTGGATCGCTTTCCACCCAAAACATCACGTCGCCGTTGGAAGCAACGTAGGCGTGATCACGGTCGATCAACTTCTGGACGATCTCGATGATTTCCGCAATATGCCCGGTGGCACGCGGTTCAGAATCCGGTGGCAAGATACCCAGTGCGGCGAAATCGATATGCATCTCAGCGATCATGTGCTCGGTCAGCGCGGTGAAGGCTTCACCCTTTTCGGCAGCACGTTTAATGATTTTATCGTCAATATCTGTGATGTTACGCACGTATTTCAGGTCATAACCCAGGTAACGCAGGTAGCGCGATACCACATCAAAAGAGACAAAAGTGCGACCATGGCCGATGTGACACAAGTCGTAAACGGTGATCCCACACACGTACATACCGACTTTACCGGCATGAATTGGCTTGAATTCCTCTTTTTGGCGACTCAGGGTATTAAAAATCTTCAGCATCAGGCTATTCCGTGTGTTGGGCATTGAAAACGTCAATGTTGCTCATAATATAACGAAAAGGCGTTCGCCGAAACGGCATAAGCCGCCACACCGACGGATTCAGCAATTAATTATCGTTATAAAGTAACATTAAAACCCAAATGTGAAAGCAGCGTCGCTGTGAAATTGAGCAGATGAAACACCCGGCTGACGCCTGCTTTTGAGTTGTGGTATAAGAAAAGGCTATAGTAGCGGCTCACACTGAGAGCACACATCAACATAAGCAGGATGATTATTATGGTCACTTTACACACCAATCACGGCGACATCGTTATTAAAACCTTCGCGGACAAAGCGCCGGTCACCGTCGAAAACTTCCTGAACTATTGCCGTAAGGGTTTCTACGACAACACCATTTTCCACCGTGTCATTAACGGCTTCATGATTCAGGGCGGCGGTTTTGAGCCAGGCATGAACCAGAAAAACACCGACGCGCCAATCAAAAACGAAGCGAACAACGGCCTGAAAAACACCAAAGGCACGCTGGCAATGGCCCGTACCAATGACCCGCATTCAGCAACAGGTCAGTTCTTCATCAACGTGACCGACAACGATTTCCTGAACCACACTGGCGAAAACGCACAGGGTTGGGGCTACTGCGTGTTTGCAGAAGTGGTTGAAGGCCAGGACGTAATTGATGCAATTAAAGTGGTGAAAACCGGCCGCAGCGGCATGCACCAGGACGTTCCAAAAGAAGACGTGATCATTAAAAGCGTTACCGTCAGCGAATAACTGATCGTTGATGGCCACGTTTTTTATCGCAGATATCCATCTTTGCGCACAGGAACCGGCAATGACTGCCGGTTTTCTGCGTTTTCTACGTGAAGATGCGCCGCAGGCCGATGCGCTGTACATTCTCGGCGATCTGTTCGAAGCCTGGATAGGCGATGACGACCCGCAACCGTTGCACGCAGAGATCGCCGCCGCACTCAATACGCTCCACCAGCAGGGCGTACCCTGTTTCTTTATTCACGGTAATCGCGATTTTCTGGTCGGACGGCGCTTTGCCCGTGACAGCCTGATGCAAATTCTACCCGACACCAAAGTGCTCGAACTTTATGGCCGCCGCGTGCTGATTTTGCACGGCGACACGCTCTGCACCGACGATATCGGCTATCAGAAGTACCGCAAAAAAGTCCACAATCCGCTGATTCAAAAAATCTTCCTCGCTCTGCCGTTGAAATGGCGTCTGGCGATTGCCGCCAAAATGCGCGCTGACAGCAAGGCCTCCAACAGCGGGAAATCGCTGGAGATCATGGACGTCAATCCGCAGGCGGTGATTAACGCCATGCAGGAGAACGGTGTCGAGTGGATGATCCACGGCCATACTCACCGCCCCGCGATCCACAACGTGCCGCTAAACGACCGTATTGGCCACCGCGCCGTACTGGGCGCCTGGCATGAAGAGGGCTCGATGATTAAAGTCAGCGCCGATGGCGTGGAACTGGTGACGTTCCCGTTCTGAATCTTTCTACTTTAAAAGCGACATAAACCCGCTACGCAATCGTTTTCCTCGCTTTGGGGGCGTGATATGATTTGCGCCCTCTCCGTCAGAATACCCCGGTGTAAAATCTCCGGATGCCTGGCGACGCTTGTTTAATCACAGGAGCTTTACAGACATGTCATCCAACGTTACCCCGGCAAAAATCGCCATCGTTATGGGGTCTAAAAGTGACTGGGCGACCATGCAGTTCGCCGCAGAGATTCTCACAACGCTGAATATTCCTTTCCATGTCGAAGTTGTTTCCGCTCACCGTACCCCGGATAAACTGTTCAGTTTTGCCGAACAAGCGTCTGAAAACGGTCTGGATGTGATTATCGCTGGCGCAGGCGGTGCGGCCCATTTACCGGGCATGATTGCCGCGAAAACACTGGTGCCGGTGCTCGGTGTTCCCGTACAGAGTGCCGCCCTGAGCGGTGTGGACAGCCTCTATTCCATCGTCCAGATGCCACGCGGCATTCCGGTTGGCACGCTGGCTATCGG
The DNA here is from genome assembly GCA_003864575.1 of Enterobacterales bacterium. Classification (GTDB taxonomy): domain Bacteria; phylum Pseudomonadota; class Gammaproteobacteria; order Enterobacterales; family Enterobacteriaceae; genus Ewingella. Next base: position 12,245 of record BHES01000067.1, on the reverse strand, counting down.
TAAAGCGGGAGCCGCCAATGCAGCACTGCTGGCCGCACAGATTCTGGCACTGCATGACGCAGAGATTGGCAAAAATCTGGCGGCGTGGCGCAAGGCACAAACTGATGAAGTATTGAATAATCCCGACCCACGGGAGGAAGCATGAAGCCGGTCTGCGTACTCGGAAACGGCCAGTTAGGCCGAATGCTGCGCCAGGCCGGTGAACCTTTGGGGATCGCCGTCTACCCTGTCGGAATCGATGCCGAACCGGAAGCCGTGCCCTTTCAGCAAAGTGTGATCACCGCTGAAATTGAACGCTGGCCACACACCGCTCTGACCCGCGAACTGGCGACGCACAAAAGCTTTGTTAACCGCGATATCTTCCCGCGCCTGGCCGACCGCCTGACGCAAAAACAGCTGCTCGACCAGCTCGGTTTAGCCACCGCACCGTGGCAATTGCTGGCCAGTGAAGCCGAATGGCCGCAGATCTTTGCACAGCTCGGTGACCTGGCGATTGTGAAACGCCGCGTAGGCGGTTACGACGGCCGCGGACAGTGGCGTTTACGCGCCGGCGAAGAAAATACCTTACCGGCTGAGTGCTATGGCGAATGTATCGTCGAGCAGGGCATCAATTTCTCCGGCGAAGTGTCGCTGGTTGGTGCACGCGGCCACGACGGCCAAACTGTATTTTATCCGCTGACTCACAACCTGCACGAAGAGGGTATTCTGCGTACCAGTGTCGCGCTGCCAGAACCTGACGCCGCGTTGCAACAACAGGCAGAAGGCATGTTGTCATCTATTCTTAATGAGCTGAATTATGTCGGCGTGATGGCGATGGAGTGTTTTATCGTCAGCGAGGGGTTGTTGATTAACGAACTGGCACCGCGCGTCCACAACAGCGGACACTGGACGCAAAACGGCGCCTCCTACAGCCAGTTCGAGATGCATCTGCGCGCCATCCTCGGTCTGCCGTTACCGAAACCGGTCGTCAGTTCGCCATCCGTCATGGTCAACCTGATTGGCACCGCAGTGTCCACCGACTGGCTGAGCCTGCCGCTGGTGAACCTGCACTGGTATGAGAAAGAGGTGCGCGAAGGCCGTAAGGTCGGGCATCTGAATCTGAATGATGCCAGTGCCGGGTTACTGAAAGATACGCTGAGTGCATTGCTCCCAATGTTACCGCCAGAGTATAAAAGCGGTATTGAATGGGCAGTGAAAAAACTGTAATTGGCAACGCCTCCCTTTTCACTGAGGGAGGCGTAAACAGTCAGCTATTGTATTGCCTGAACAGCGCCCTTCCCCGCAGTAAACGCACGCCCATCCAGCCACCGCATAACGACAGCGACAATGCACTGACCAGCGGCACCGCCCACCAGAGGATCATATTCGGCTCCCACGGGAAATCGAACACCTTGCGTTGCAGTATCCACAGCGCGGCTTCTGCCCCGACAGCGGCGGCAATTCCGGCGACCAACCCGAGTACCGCAAACTCACACCATAGCGTGCTGCGAAGCAGTTTTTTGCTGGCACCCAGCGTGCGGTAGACAATCAACTCCTGGCGTCTCTGACGCATACCCACCTGAATCTGTGCCAGCAGCAACAAGCCACCACACAACATCACCAGAATCACCATCACTTCGAGCGCACGACTCACCTGCTGCAACACTTGTCCAACCTGTTTCAGGATTGAACCGATATCCAGCAGGCTGAGCGTCGGAAACTGACGGTTAAGTTGGGTTATGGTTTTGCCATCACCATGGTAACGGAAACTGGTCAGCCAGCTTTGCGGCTGTGCATCCAGCGCACCCGGCGGGAAGATAAAGTAGAAGTTTGGCCGCAGGCTGTCCCAGTCCACTTTACGCAGGCTGGATATTTTGGCGCTGAACTCCTGGGTATCGCCGCTGAAGGTCAACGTATCGCCGATCTTCACGCCCAGCCTTCCGGCCAGACCGTCATCTATCGACACTTCTCCGGCCTTCGGCGGCCCGTCGCCGGCGACCAGCGGATTGTGATCCGGCAGACCTTGCATCCAGGTCAAGTTCAGCTCGCGGTTGACCGCTTCTCCTGCGGCGTTGTCCGGCTTGATGATATCGGTCGCCACCTGCTGATTAATCCCGGTCAGGCGCACGCGGACAATCGGATAGAAGGTTTCGGGTTCCGCCTGATGCTGACGCAGGAAGTCGGTTACCTGTGTAACCTGATCTTTAGTGATATTTAGCAGGAAGTAATTCGGGCTGTCCGGCGGCAACTGTTGCTGCCAGCGGTCAAGTAAATCACCGCGCAGCACCAACAATAAGGCCAGCAGCATGAACGACATAGAGAACGCCGCCAGCTGGCTGAGTGTCACCCAGGGCTGACGTATCAGACGGTTGATTGCCAGACGCAGAGGCAATTTGCCAACGCTGACACGTCGCAGCAGCAACAGGCTGCCCCAGCCGATGGCACCGAGCAGCAACGATAGCACCACCACTCCCGCTAACAGCGACCACAGCAGCGTACTGCCCCCCACCAGCGCAGCCAGCAAGCCGATGACAATCACCAGCATCACCGGAATAAACCAACGCAGCGGCCAGACATTCGCCACCACGTCGTTACGCAATACGCGCAGTGGCTGGGTTGCCAGCAGCTGCTTATACGGACGCGCGCCAACCAGCAGCGAAATCACGACCAGTGATCCCATCGACCAGATCCACGGCCAGATGCCGGACGGCGGCAATGCTGCCGGTAGCACCGGTGCCAACATTTTCATCAACACCGCTTCAAACAGCAAACCGATCACACTGCCACAGACTGCCACAGACTGCCGCCAGCAGCAGAACGGATACCCACTGACCGATGATCAACCTTCGCAGCGCTTTTTTGCCAGCTCCAAGCGTTTTCAGCACCGCCACCAGGTCATAGCGACTGCGGCAATAATGCCCCATCGCGACGGCCACGGCGGCGATGGACAACATCAGCGTCAGCAAGGCCGACAGCAACAGGAACTGCTGCGAGCGTTGCAGGGATTTACCCAGCGCCCCTTCTGAATCTTCCATGCCGTACCAGCGCTGATCCGGTTTCAGCAGCCCTTTGATGGCCTCGCCATAGGTATGAATATTTTCCGCAGAACCGGCAAACATATAGCGATAGGTCAGGCGGCTGCCGGGCTGAATGGCGCCGGTTTTCGGCACATCATCCAGATTCATGATCAGACGCGGTGCGGTCTGGAAGGGGTTAAACCCGGAGTCTGGCTCCTGAATGATCTCACCGGCAATTTTCAGCGTTGCGTCGCCCACTTCAAGACTGTCGCCCACTTTGATATTCAGCAGCGCCATCAAACGCGGTGCGGCCAGCACAGTGCCCGGCTCAGGCTTGGCGCCCGGCGGCTGGGTTTGTAAGTCGCCATACAGCGGATAAATCAAATCCGTGGCTTTCACATCGGCCAGCTGCGGCGTGTCGCCCGCGAAGGTCATGGTCATAAAGCTCAACTGGCGGCTGACTTTCAACCCCTGCTTCTGCGCATCCTGCAACCAGGCTTCGGTGATCGGATGGGCCGAACGCAGCACGCGATCGGCGGCAATAAAGTCGCGGCTTTGCTGACTGAGCCCTTTTTCCATGCGGTCGCTGATACTGCCGAGCGCCAGTACACAGGAGACGGCCAGCGTCAGTGCCAGCCAGACAATCAGCAGCGAGGGTTGCCGCCATTCACGCCAGAACCAGCGCCAAATCATGCTTCCTCCCACAATTTTCCATCACGCAGGCGCAGTCGTCGCTGGCAGCGGGCCGCCAGTTGTTCATCGTGTGTGACCAGAATCAGCGTGGTGGCCGCATCACGATTGAGTGAGAACAGCAGATCCACAATGCGCTCGCCGGTGGCACGGTCCAGATTGCCGGTCGGTTCGTCGGCAAACAGTAATTGCGGCTTGCCGATAAACGCACGGGCCAGCGCCACGCGCTGTTGTTCGCCGCCGGAGAGCTGCGCTGGCAGATGGTGCTGACGCTCACCCAGCCCCAACTGTTGCAGCAACTGCACGGCCTGCGCGCGGCTGCTGGCGTCAGACTCGCCGCGTAGCAGGGCCGGAAGTTGTACATTTTCCAGCGCGTTCAGCGTCGGCACCAGCATAAAGGACTGAAAGACGAAGCCGACGTTTTTCGCCCGCAGTGCCGCCCGTCCCTCTTCATTCATTTGCGTCAGCGACTGTCCCAGCAATTTGACGTCGCCATCGGTACCGTCGTCCAGACCGGCCAGGATCCCAAGCAGGGTTGACTTGCCCGAACCGGACTCGCCAATCAACGCGATGGTTTGCGCCGGTTTGACAACCAGCTCCACACCGGAGAGGATGGTTAACTGACTTTCACCCTGACCGACGTGTTTACTAAGATGATGAACTTCAAGAACGTTTCCCGCTGGCATCTTCCTTTCCTTTTCCTTGTATCAATGCTGGTCACTGCGACAATGAGTTTTCGTGCCACAGCCGCTGATAACTTACTGATTATCGGTGACAGTTTGAGTGCGGTTTATCGCCTGCCGGTCGAGAGTTCATGGCCGTCGCTGCTCAATAAAAAGTGGCAAGGTGAGAGCGGTAAACCCGTTATTATTAACGCCAGTATCAGCGGAGACACGGCTGCACAGGGGCTGGCGCGCCTGCCCGCCCTGCTGAAACAGCACCATCCGCGTTGGGTGTTGATTGAACTTGGGGCCAACGACGGTCTGCGCGGTTTTGCACCACCTGCCATCTCCCAGACGCTGAGCCAGATTATTACGCTGGTGAAACAGGCCGACGCCCAACCGCTGCTGATGCAAATCCGCCTGCCGCCAAACTATGGCCGCCGTTATACTGACGCGTTTTATGCCGTCTATCCGGCGTTAGCCAAACAAAACGACATTCCGCTGGTGCCTTTCTTTATGGAACAGGTCGCCGTGAAACCAGAGTGGATGCAGGACGACGGTTTACATCCTGCACAGGCCGCTCAGTCGTTTATCGCTGACTGGATGGCGGACAAACTGGCACCGCTGGTCAAACCCGGCGAAACCCTAAGTAAACCACAGTCCTGAAAAATAGGGGCTTCTGACAGGTAAAGTTATGCAAAAAGCTGTATTGATCACCGGCTGCTCCAGCGGCATTGGTTTGGTTGCGGCGCAGGATTTACGTAACCGGGGTTATCGCGTTCTGGCTGCCTGTCGTAAACAGCAGGATATTGAAAATCTGCGTCAGTTAGGTTTTGAAACGATCGAACTGGATTTGGATGACAAACAGAGTGTCGCCCGTGCCGCCGCTGACGTCATTACCCTCACCGGTAACCGGCTCTACGGGTTGTTCAATAATGCCGGTTACGGTGTTTATGGCCCGCTGCATACCGTCAGCCGCGAACAGTTCGAACAGCAATTTTCCACCAACCTGTTCGGTACCCATCAGCTGACACAATTGCTGTTACCGGCCATGCTGGCACACGGCGAAGGCCGTATTATTCAGACCAGTTCGGTGATGGGGCTGGTCAGCACACCGGGCCGCGGTGCCTACGCCGCCAGTAAATATGCGCTGGAAGCCTGGTCTGACACGCTGCGTATGGAGCTGCACGGCACGGGTATTCAGGTCAGCCTGATTGAACCTGGTCCGCTCAGCAGCAATTTCACCCAGAACGTAAACCAGTCGCAAGCCGATAAGCCGGTGAATAACCCCGGTATTGCTCAGCGTTTTACCCTGACGCCTGAGGCAGTATTACCGAAATTGCGCCATGCTTTAGAGAGTCCAAAAGCCCGACTGCGCTATCCGGTCACGCTGGTCGCTCATGCTTTGACGGTGCTTAAACGCCTGTTGCCTGGCCGTCTGCTGGACAAACTGCTGCGTGGTAATAGTTAACGCCACGGTTTCCGGGGGTTGAAGCGGCGAAAGCCGCCCCCATTTAAACCTGTATACTCATACCGTTGCGTCAGAAATAAGAGAACCCAATTCATGCTTGCACAACCTTCGATTATCGATATTAACGAAACCAACCTGCACCAGACGCTGGAACAGTCCATGGCGTTGCCGGTGATGTTCTATTTCTGGTCTGAACGCAGCCAGCACTGCCTGCAACTTGGGCCGATCCTCGACCGGCTGGCGGCAGAATATGCCGGTCAGTTGATCCTCGCCCGCGTTGACTGCGACGCAGAACAGGCCATCGCCCAGCAGTTTGGCTTGCGCTCCATCCCGGCCGTCTACCTGTTTAAAGACGGTCAGCCGGTGGACGGCTTCCAGGGTCCGCAGCCGGAAGAAGTGATCCGCGAGTTGCTACAAAAAGTCCTGCCAAAAGAAGAAGAGTTGAAAGTGACTCAGGCGCAGGAACTGATCGAGGCGGGCGATCTCGCAGCCGCCCTGCCGCTGCTCAAAGACGCCTGGCAGTTGAGCCACCAGCGTAGCGATATTGGTCTTATGCTGGCAGAAGTGCAGATCCAGCTTAACCGCAGCGACGATGCCGAAGCCGTGCTGGCCACTATTCCTTTGCAGGATAAAGACTCACGTTATCAGGGTCTGGTGGCACAAATTGAACTGCTGAAACAGGCCGCCGACACCCCTGAAATCCAGCAGTTACAACAGCAGCTGCAACAGGAGCCGGAAAATATCGAACTGGCGGTGAAACTCAGCCTGCAACTGCACGCCGTCGGGCGTAATGAAGAAGCGCTGGAATTGCTGATGGCACCGCTGAAAAAAGATCTCGGCGCGGCAAACGGTGCGGCGCGTAAAACGCTGATGGATATTTTGGCAGCGCTGGGCACCGGTGACGCGCTGGCCGCAAAATACCGCCGCCAGCTTTACTCCCTGCTTTACTGATTGCTCTTTTTGCTTTTTCTTACCGGCGCGGCGTCCTGTCGCGCTGGTACCCCATTGTTTAGCCTGAACTATCCTTAATCAATACGTCCTTTGACGATTTGTGCGACAATCCCTGCTGAGAGTACTTGGCCCGGTTTACTCGCAGAAAATTGTTTTTTCTGGAAAATTTCCGGAAAAAATCTTCAGGACACTGAGTTACAGGAGTTTAAAATCATGCTGACCGTAATCCCCATTATTATTGTTCTCGCGCTGCTGGTGGTATTTGCCGGCGTCAAAATTGTGCCACAGGGTTTCCAGTGGACCGTCGAGCGCTTTGGCCGTTATACCAAAACATTGATGCCAGGCCTGAATCTGGTGGTGCCTTTTGTCGACCGCGTTGGCCGCAAAATCAACATGATGGAACAGGTGCTGGATATCCCATCTCAGGAGATCATCTCCCGCGATAACGCCAACGTGGCTATCGATGCCGTGTGCTTTATTCAAGTTATCGACCCAGCGCGCGCCGCGTATGAAGTGAGTAATCTGGAGCAGGCGATCGTCAACCTGACCATGACCAACTTCCGTACTGTACTGGGTTCGATGGAATTGGATGAAATGCTCTCGCAGCGTGACAACATCAACGCCCGCCTGCTGCACATCGTTGATGAAGCGACTAATCCATGGGGCGTGAAGATCACCCGTATTGAGATCCGTGACGTCCGTCCACCCGCAGAACTGGTTTCCGCGATGAACGCCCAGATGAAAGCCGAACGTACCAAGCGTGCCGACATTCTGGAAGCCGAAGGGGTACGTCAGTCAGCTATTTTACGCGCCGAAGGTGAAAAGCAGTCACAAATTCTGAAGGCGGAAGGTGAGCGTCAGTCGGCGTTCCTACAAGCGGAAGCCCGCGAACGTGCTGCTGAAGCTGAAGCGCAGGCCACCAAAATGGTGTCAGAAGCTATCGAGGCTGGCAGCGTTCACGCCATCAACTACTTCGTGGCGCAAAAATATACCGATGCGTTGACCAAAATCGGCTCGGCTAACAACAGCAAAGTGATCATGATGCCGCTGGATGCCAGCAGCCTGATGGGCTCGATTGGTGGTATTGCTGAACTACTGAAAGAAACCAAAGGCGGCAAATAATGCTGCAACAGCTTATAGCAAGCCCGCACCTTTTCTGGCTGTCGCTCGGCGGCCTGCTGCTGGCAGCGGAACTGCTCGGTGCGAGCGGTTATTTGCTGTGGAGTGGCATTGCGGCGGCGCTGGTTGGTTTGCTGACCTGGGTGCTGCCTCTGTCGTGGGAGTGGCAAGGTGTCTGCTTTGCCGTACTGACGATGGTGGCCGCATGGCTGTGGTGGCGCTGGTTGAGCAGCCGCCAGAAGTCTGACCCCCAGAACAGTTCACTCAATCAGCGCGGCCAGCAGATGGTGGGCAAACACGCGACGGTTCTGGAACCCATGAGCAACGGCTACAGCCGTGTGCGTATCGGTGACAGCACCTGGCGCATTACCAGTACCGCGTCTTTAAGCGTGGGCGATGACGTGATCATCACGCACGTGGAAGGGATCACGTTGCGGGTAGAGCCGGGAAAAAAATAAACCGCTAACGCTGCTGCGGTTTCAAGGGCGAAATCCATACTCCTCAAAGCCATTGGAATTGCAGCAAGGCAGCAAACGAGTGAACCCGATGAGCCTACAAAAGTAGGTGATTCGGGTGAGTAAGAGCCGCTAACGCCGCTGCGGTTTCAAGGGCGAAGAGGAGCAACAGCCTGTAAGGTTATCGATGATCGGGCAGCTTGCCCCTTCATCTCCCGGACAAGACTCTGCCAGCGTCAACAGGCGCTGGCGCATTTCTTGCAGTTCTTCGATGTGCCGCGCAATCTCGGCGGCTTTCTCCAGCGTCCGCGCTTTGACGTCCGCACTGTGTCGCTCAGGGTTATGGAATAACGCCACCAACTCCTGACACTCCTCCAGCGTAAACCCGACCTGTCGCGCCTGACGCAGCAGTGTCAGCTCTTCGATATGTTTGGGCGCATAGCTGCGATAACCGTTATCGCTGCGCATCGGCGCGGTAACCAGCCCCTTCTCCTCATAAAAACGGATCGCCTTGCTTGTCAGCCCGGTTTTTTTTGCCACATCGCTGATATTCATTTTGTCTCCTTGACCTTACCCTTGCAGGAAGGTTTATCCTACCGCCTGAATCAAAAAAGACCAACTGACTATTGATGAGGAAAATACTATGACAACCACCGTTTTGAATCTTGAAGGGTTATCCTGCGGGCACTGCGTGGCCTCGACGCGCAAAGCGCTGGAAGCCGTCCCTGGCACAACTCAGGTTGAGGTCGAGCTGAATAAAGCCGTTGTGCAAAGTTCAGCGTCCAGCCAGCAGTTGATCGCCGCCGTGGAAGAAGCCGGGTATCACGCCGAACTGGCATCCTGATATCACCCCGAAAAATCAGGACTTTCCCCCTGTTCGCAGGGCCGGTGACGCGTTAGCATGTCCCTTCGTTCATTGAAGGAGACAACGCCATATGGGCCATATTTTTAACCAGCTTGCCCGCTGGCTGGGTCTGCTTTCGCCCGCTGAATATCACTATCCGGCTATCGATATTCAACTTTCTGGCGACAGGCATTTGCATCTGGTGGGCAGCATTCACATGGGCACCATGGACATGCAACCGCTGCCCGATATTCTGCTTAAACGCCTTTCACAGGCTGACGCGCTGATTGTCGAAGCGGACATCAGCGGTGCTGAATCCCCTTTTGGTCAAACAGATGACCTCTCCCCTCTCGCTGAACGCCTGACTGAACAACAATATCAGCAGATCGAAAGTCTGTGTGATGAGCTTGGCACATCGGTCTACGGCATGAATCGGCTGCCTTGTTGGCAGGTCGCACTGATGTTGCAGGCCGGACAAGCGCAGCGCTTGGGCCTGCGTGGCGAATACGGTATCGACTATCAGTTGCTCAATGCCGCCCGACAGCAGCAGAAAAAAGTGATTGAACTCGAAGGTCCGCAGGAGCAACTGGCGCTGTTGCAACAGCTGCCGGAAGATGGCCGCACGCTGCTCGACGATACCCTGACACACTGGCATACCAACGCCCGCCTGCTGCAAACTATGATCAGCTGGTGGCTGGAGTCGCAACCGAGTCAAACGATTGAACCGTTGCCCAATACCTTCAGCAACGAGCTGTACGATGTATTGATGCATCAGCGGAATCAACGCTGGAAACAACAATTGAACGCCCTGCCTGCGGGGAAATACGTGGTTGCTGTGGGTGCGCTACATCTTTATGGCGAAGGAAATCTGCCGGACTTGTTATTAAATAAATAACAGGATCGAGTGAAGGAATACGGGTAATACTGAGGCTGCTCGCAGGATGAAGAAGATAAAAAAATGGCCAATATTTCTATTGGCCAGTCAAAGAGGAACTTCATTTTTATTAATTATAGCTACAGTACCGGCCCTTTGCAGAGCACAGCACCGGCGGCGGTAGGTTAGCAATCTGTATTGGGTCTTGGCAACAACCATTCGCTGGACTAGTATTGATGGTCCGCTCAAGAAACAGGCTTTATTGTTTACTATCAAAAGATTGAGCAGGGTTATTATTTTTTCGCTAATTAAGTCATCGTGATCGCCTGAAGCCATTTAGGGCAACAGACACGGTGACTTTTTTGTTGGGATATTCTGTCAGGGGGATGCCATGACACCCGCGGTAAATCTATTAGAAAAGAACAAGGTAGCCTTCACGCTTCATCCCTATGAACACAGCGGCGACGAAACTAACTTCGGCGATGAAGTGGTTAAAAAACTCGGGCTCGATGCTCATCAGGTCTACAAAACGCTACTGGTGGCACTTAATGGTGACGCTAAAAATTTGGCCGTGGCCGTCACGCCGGTTGCGACGCAACTTGATCTGAAAAAAGTCGCCAAAGCACTGGGTGCTAAAAAAGCTGATATGGCGGATCCGCAGCTGGCGCAGCGCGTAACCGGATATCTGGTGGGTGGGATCAGCCCGCTGGGGCAGAAAAAACTGTTGCCGACGGTAATCGACAGTCCGGCGCAGAACTTTGCCACCATTTTTGTATCCGGGGGTAAACGCGGGCTTGATATTGAGCTGGCCGCCAGCGATCTTTGTTATCTGCTGCGCGGAAAGTTTGCTGACATCGCAAAAATCGACTGACCCATTGCGCGACGTTAACAACGACAATAATAACAACAACGATAAAAAGAAAGGCCCGACAGAATGACCGACCGTACTGATATTCCCACTCCGCCACCGGTGAGCGCGGCGAAACGCACCGCTTTCTCGATTCTGGCGGCGATCAGCGTCTCGCACCTGCTGAATGACATGATTCAATCGCTGATCCTCGCGATTTATCCGCTGCTGCAAAATGAGTTTTCACTCAGTTTTACGCAGATCGGCATGATCACCCTGACCTATCAGATCACCGCTTCGCTGCTACAGCCGTTGATTGGGTATTACACCGATAAACATCCGCAGCCCTATTCGCTGCCGATAGGTATGGGCTTCACGCTGTCCGGTCTGCTGCTGCTCTCCGTCGCGCAGACCTTCCCGCTGGTGCTGCTGGCGGCGGCGCTGGTTGGTACCGGTTCATCGGTATTCCACCCGGAATCCTCCCGCGTGGCACGCATGGCTTCAGGCGGCCGCCACGGACTCGCCCAGTCGGTCTTCCAGGTCGGTGGAAACTTCGGTAGTTCACTGGGTCCCCTGCTGGCGGCACTGATCATTGCGCCTTATGGTAAAGGCAATGTGGCATGGTTCTCACTGGCCGCGCTGCTCGGTATTGTAGTGCTGCTGCAAATCAGCAAGTGGTACCGCCAGCAACAGCAGATCATTAAAAAGCGTGGGCCGGCCCCCATCCATGTGACGGTCCTGCCGCGTAAAACCGTGGCGCTGTCGATGGGTATTTTGCTGGTACTGGTGTTCTCAAAATACTTCTACCTGACCAGCCTGAGCAGCTATTACACCTTCTATCTGATCCACAAGTTCGGTGTATCGATTCAGAACGCTCAGATCCACCTGTTCGTGTTTCTGTTCGCCGTGGCGGCGGGCACCATTATTGGTGGGCCGATTGGCGATAAGATCGGTCGTAAATACGTGATTTGGGCCTCAATTCTTGGTGTCGCGCCCTTCACGCTGATGCTGCCTCACGCCAACCTGATGTGGACCAGTATTCTGAGTGTGATCATCGGGGTGATTTTGGCATCGGCCTTCTCGGCGATTCTGGTCTTCGCGCAAGAGCTGATCCCGGGCAAAGTCGGCATGGTCTCAGGGCTGTTCTTCGGTCTGGCATTTGGTATGGGCGGCCTCGGTGCCGCGGTTCTCGGCTACGTCGCTGACCGCACCAGCATTGAGTTGGTCTATCAGATCTGCGCCTTCCTGCCGCTCCTCGGGATTCTTACGGCATTCCTGCCAAATCTCGAACAAAAACAGTCCTAAACCTCCTGCCTTTTGCTGCCGATACTTCTGT
>BHES01000066.1 GCA_003864575.1 Enterobacterales bacterium | reverse complement strand
TAGAACCGCTCTTTCTGAGTGAGATGTTTTCCCTGCATGCAAAGGGATCTCCAGTAGGGCCAGAACGGTGATTTTATCCGAGTCTGGCCAGTGGGTCACTTTGTTGCATTTCGACTGGGAATGGGGCCACCGCTTCATCGCGCAGCGTCTGGCACAAAAAACGGCCGAAGGGATCCTCTCCCACGCGGCCAATAAAGGCGCTGTCGCCACCCAACCGGCTGATGCCGACCGCCACGTTGGCAGGTGCGCCGCCAGGACATTTCAACAGCTGATTATTCCCTGCGGGGATCAGATCCACAACGGCATCCCCTATAACCCAAACCCGATTTCTCATCATCATTCCCTGCGTTAATTTCCTGTCGGATAAAATAGAAGAACCGGTTTAGCAACGCAAGCGTATTTGACGAGAGGTGGATAAAGGCTTATTTGCCATCAAGATCACATTTACAACACAAAACTGGCAAACTTCGTTGCCTGATTGCGCTATGAGTGATTATTGTGTTCAGGAAAACCAGTTTAGCAATTTAGCAAACTGAAGTTTTCGCATAATAATGAAATCTCCTCTGGGGCATAAAAATAATGATGAAACCACGCTATCTTGCTGTTGCTATTGGACTTATTCTTTCCGGGGCTGCTCAGGGCGCTGACCCTTCTGCCAGCGCCATCGAAGCGCGATTCGATGCGCTGGAAAAGCGTCTGCAATTGGCTGAAAGCCGTGCGGCTAAAGCCGAGGCCCGCGCCACAGACGCTGAGCAGCAGGTGAAAAGACTGGAAACACGTACCGCCAGCAACGAACAGAAAACCCTTGAAGTGGCGAAGCACGCAGAAAGCACGGAAAAACAGACCGCCGAAGTGGCTAAACGTACCGATGTGTTAGCCAGCAACAGCAAAATGAAAGAGAGCGCGGACAGCGGGTTTGAGTTCCACGGTTATGCCCGTTCCGGCATTATTATGAATGATTCAGGCACCTCAACCGAAAGCGGACCTTACGTCACGCCCGCCGGGCAGACCGGCGGAGCGGTAGGGCGTCTGGGTAACGAAAATAACACCTACGTTGAGTTGAATCTGGAGCATAAACAGCAGTTGGCCAGCGGTGCCACCACCCGCTACAAAGTGATGCTGGCCGATGGTCAGCGTAGCTATAACGACTGGACCGGTGAAACCAGCGACCTCAATGTGCGCCAGGCATTTGTGGAACTCGGATCACTACCGACCTTTGGCGGCGCGGTGAAAGATTCCACGCTGTGGGCCGGTAAACGTTTCGACCGCGACAATTTTGATATTCACTGGCTGGATTCCGACGTAATTTTCCTCGCCGGGACCGGTGGCGGTATCTATGACGTGAAGTGGAATGAGAACCTGAAAAGTAACTTCTCGCTGTACGGGCGTAACTTCGACGATCTCGATAATGGTAATAATCGCGACGACACGCGCATCGAAAACTATATCTTCACCGCTAATAACTATGCCGGTCCGTTCCAGTGGATGGTCAGCGGTTTACGCGCCAAGAATAATCAGGATCGCGAAAACAGCGGCAACAACGTTAACAGCCATGCCGCCGATACCGGCTTTCACTCAATGCTGGCGTACCACGGCGACAGCTTCTACGGCCTGCGTGACGGCACGTCCAAAACCGCGCTGTTATACGGCCACGGTTTAGGAGCCGAAGTGAAGACACTCGGGGCTGACGGCCATCTGACCGACGACGCCAGCACCCTGCGTCTGGCGACATATGGCATCACCCCGCTGAGTAAAAACTGGAGCATTGCGCCGGCGATTTTGGCGCAGCAAAGTAAAGACCGCTATGTCTCTGGCGATGACTATAAATGGCTGACGTTCAACACCCGCCTGATTCAGGAGATCACTGAAAACTTCGCGCTGGCTTACGAGGGCAGCTACCAATATATGGATCTCGACCCGCAGGGCTATAAAGACAACAACAAAGTGAAGGGTGGCTTCTATAAGCTGACGTTCGCCCCGACGTTCAAAGTGGGGGATATCAGCGACATGCTCAGCCGTCCTGAAATACGACTTTTTGCCAGCTACATGGACTGGAGCAAAGAGTTGGACAATTACTCCTCCAGCGATGCTTTCGGTACGGATGGTTTTACCTCCGGCGGGCAGTGGAACTTCGGTATCCAGATGGAAACCTGGTTCTGATCCGGCAGGATTTTGCATCACCAGGACGCGCCTGAGTTAATCAGGCGTTGTCGTTCAGGGTAATAAAAGGAACGCTATGAATATCAACGCAATTGCCAGTGAACTGCTGCCGTTATTGGGCGGAAAAGAGAACATTGCCAGCGCCGCACACTGCGCCACGCGCCTGCGTCTGGTGCTGGTCGATGACAGCCTGATTAACAAAAGCGCGATTGAAAAAGTGGAAGGCGTCAAAGGCTGTTTCAGCAATGCTGGTCAGATTCAGGTCATCTTCGGTACCGGACTGGTCAACAAAGTCTATGCTGAGTTCATTAAAGTGGCGGGCATCAGCGAATCCAGCAAATCTGAAGCCGCGAATATTGCGGCGCAAAAGCTCAATCCTTTCCAGCGTCTGGCGCGCATGTTGTCGAATATCTTCGTACCGATCATTCCGGCCATCGTGGCATCCGGTTTACTGATGGGCCTGCTGGGGATGGTCAAAACCTACGGCTGGGCCAATCCGGACAGCGCGATTTTTATCATGCTCGACATGTTCAGTTCGGCGGCGTTTATCATTTTGCCGATCCTGATTGGCTTTACGGCGGCCCGCGAATTTGGCGGGAACCCGTATCTGGGAGCTACGCTTGGCGGCATCCTTACGCATCCCGCGTTGACCAATGCCTGGGGCGTGGCGGGCGGGTTCCATACCATGAACTTCTTCGGTCTGGACATTGCCATGATTGGCTATCAGGGCACGGTATTCCCGGTGCTGCTGGCGGTATGGTTTATGAGCTTCATCGAAAAACGTCTGCGTAAAATCATCCCCGATGCGCTGGATTTGATCCTCACGCCATTCTTTACCGTCGTGATCTCTGGCTTTATTGCGCTGCTGATCATCGGCCCTGCGGGACGCGCGCTGGGCGACGGTATCTCGATGGTGCTCAGCACGCTCATCACCCATGCGGGATGGGTGGCGGGCCTGCTGTTTGGCGGTCTTTATTCGGTGATTGTGATCACCGGCGTTCATCACAGTTTTCATGCTATTGAAGCCGGACTGCTGGGGAATCCGAATATCGGCGTTAACTTCCTGCTGCCGATTTGGTCGATGGCCAACGTGGCACAAGGGGGCGCTTGTCTGGCGGTCTATTTCAAAACGCGTGATGCGAAAATTAAGGCCATTGCCGTGCCGTCGGCCTTTTCGGCCATGCTGGGTATTACCGAGGCCGCTATTTTCGGTATTAACCTGCGCTTCATGAAACCTTTCCTGGCCGCACTGGCCGGCGGCGCGCTGGGCGGCGCCTGGGTGGTGGCGATGCACGTCAACATGACCGCCGTCGGTCTGACCGGCATTCCGGGGCTGGCGATTGTGCAGGCCAGTTCTATGCTCAGCTACCTGATCGGTCTGGTTATTGCCTTCGGCAGCGCATTCTTAATCTCACTGCTGCTGAAATACAAAACGGAGAGTGAATAATGTCTGAAGCTTCTTTGCTTAAACAGACGCTGCGCGAAGTGATGTCAGGACAGGCAAGGGCCAGCGCTGACCCGCACCGTCCGGCGTGGCATCTGGCTGCGCCGGTGGGGTTGCTCAATGACCCGAACGGGTTTATTCAGCATAACGGCCGTTTTCATCTGTTCTATCAATGGAATCCGCTGGCCTGCGCGCACGGGGCGAAATTCTGGGGCCACTGGAGTTCGGTGGATTTACTTCACTGGCGGCACGAACCGGTCGCGCTGGTGCCGTGCGAAGAGTACGAATCCCACGGCTGCTATTCTGGCTCTGCGGTGTCAGACGACGGCACGCTGACGCTGGTCTACACCGGCAACGTCAAATATCCCGACGGCGCACGTACTGCTTTTCAGTGTCTGGCGCGTGAAAATGCGTACGGGGAGTTTGATAAAAGCGGGCCCGTGCTGGCTCTGCCGCCTGGCTATACCGGCCACGTCCGTGATCCGAAAGTCTGGCGGCATGAAGGGCAGTGGTACATGGTGCTGGGTGCGCAGGATCTTCGTCTTCAGGGCAAAGTTCTGCTGTTGCGCTCGGCGGATTTAACCTGTTGGGAACCCGTGGGTGAAATCGCGGGATCTGGCCTGAACGGGCTGGGGGAATTCGGCTATATGTGGGAGTGCCCTGACCTGTTTGCACTGGATGACACCGACGTGCTGATCTGCTGCCCGCAGGGGCTAGCGGCGCAAAGTGAGCGGTACCTGAATACGTTTCAGGCCGGATACTTTACTGGCAAGTTAGATTATCAATCCGGCGCTTTCCCGCACGGAGAATTCACGGAACTGGATGTCGGTTTTGAATTCTACGCACCACAAACCACGCTCAGCGACGACGGACGGCGACTGCTGTTTGGCTGGATGGGCATTCCCGATGGTGACGAGTTTTATCAGCCGACGCGACAGCAGGGCTGGATCCACACCATGACCTGCCCGCGTGAACTCACCCTGCGCAACGGTAAAATGGTTCAGCAGCCCGCCCGCGAGCTTCAGCAACTGCGCGGCCGCGAGCAGGAATGGCAGGGTGCGCCACAAGAAGCGCCGCACTGGGATATCTCACAGGCTGAGCTGGTGATACAAACCGGTACGCCTTTCCTTGCCGATCTCGGCGGAGCGTTGTCACTGCAATGGGATGGCGAACGCCTCACCCTTTCGCGCCGCAATTTGCGCAGTGGCGAAAGGGAACATCGTTATTGGCGCGGGGATCTGCGGGAATTACGCCTGCTTTGCGACCACTCCAGCGTGGAGATTTTTATCAATCAGGGGGAAGCGGTGATGTCATCGCGCTATTTCCCGGCTCAGCCTGCACAGATTCACTTCACGGGTCAGGAGAGCATCGCGCTGCGCTACTGGCCGTTGTCGGATTGCGTGATAGAATAAAATTCTTTCCAGACAATAGAATATGGCGCAGTGAAAAAAAGCAAACGCATCACTATCAGCGGTATTGCAGAACTGGCTGGCGTGTCGAAATCGACCGCCAGCCAGGTGCTTAACGGGCACAGCAAAAAGTTTCGCATCTCTGATGCAACCCGCGATCGCGTCCTCGCCGTGGCGGCTGAACACCATTATCAACCGAGCATTCATGCCCGTTCGCTGAATGTGACGCGTAGCTATACGCTGGGGCTGGTGGTGCCGGAGATGACCAACTACGGCTTTGCCGCCTGCTCCAACGAGCTTGAAAACCTGTGCCGTGAAAACGGTATGCAGCTGCTGATTGCCTGTACGGATGAGAATACCAGTCAGGAAATGATGGTGGTCAACAACCTGATCCAGCGTCAGGTCGATGGCCTGATCGTCGCCTCCAGCATGCTCAATGACGCGGAATATCTGAAAATCAGTCAGCAACTTCCAGTGGTGCTGTTTGACCGACATATCAGTGACACCGAACTGCCGCTGGTGGTCTGCGAAGCCATCGAGTCATCGGCTGCGCTGGTTGAGAAAGTGGCGAAACATCAGCAGGAGGAGTTTTACTTCCTCGGCGGACAGCCGCGGATCTCGCCGACGCGCGACCGTCTGGCAGGCTATCAACTTGGGCTGGAACGCGCCGGTGTGAGCCTAAAACCGGAGTGGATCCTCTATGGTAATTACCATCCGGGTTCTGGTTACGAGATGTTTGCTAACCTGTGCGCCCGTCTTGGGCGGCCACCGAAGGCGCTGTTTGTCGCCTCCTGCGGGCTGATGGAAGGGGTATTGCGCTACATGAGCCAGCACAAGTTGCTGGAAAGCGATATTCATCTGTGCAGCTTTGATGATCACTACCTGTATGACTCCCTCTCGGTGAAAATTGATACCGTCGCGCAGGATTGCCGCGCGCTGGCGATCCACTGTTTTGAGATGATCACCGGTCTGATTAACGAGCAGCAACCTGCGCAGAACCAGTGTTACCTTTCGCCGCAACTGCACTGGCGTCACGCCGATACCCTGAGTGAGTCCTGATTTAATGCATACACTTCGAATTATTGTCAGCGTGCTGACCGTTATCATGACGCTGCTGACCCTGCTGCCGCTGTCGAAAAATCAGCGCTGGTGGGTGCGGGTGTGGGATTTCCCCCGGTTGCAGATGGCAACGCTGTCACTGATTTTTCTGCTGACGGAACTGTGGGTTTTGCCGCTGGGCGGGCCGCTGGCAACGCTTATCGTCCTGCTGTCGCTGGCCTGCATGTTGTATCAGGCATGGTGGATTTTGCCTTATACGCCACTCTATCCGGTACAGGTCAAAAAGAGCGTTGCCAACGGTCACCCGCGTTTAAAAATCATTAACTGCAACGTGCTGATGACCAACCGGAAATCGGTCCGTTTGTTGGAGATAGTGAAGCAGCAGCGCCCTGATATCCTGGTTCTCCTCGAAACCGACCAGTGGTGGGAAGACCAGATGGCGCCCATCGAGGCAGACTATCCGCACAGCCTGAAATGCCCGCTCGACAATCTGTATGGTATGCACGTCTATTCGCGTTTGCCGATTTTCAACGGCAAAATTCAATTTCTGGTGGCCGATGGTATCCCGTCGATGCACTTTCGCGTCGAGCTGAGTTCCGGCGATCACGTGGTCTTGCACTGCCTGCATCCGATGCCGCCGAGCCCGACGGAAGATGACGAATCCACCAATCGAGATGGTGAACTGGTGGCCGTCGGCCACACTGCCGCGCGCGCTAACTATCCGACTATCGTGACCGGCGACCTGAATGACGTAGCATGGTCGCGCACTACGCGGCTGTTTATGAAGATCAGCGGCCTGCTTGATCCGCGTCGCGGCCGCGGCATGTACAACACCTTCCACGCCGGTTTCCCATTCCTACGCTGGCCGCTGGACCACGTGTTTCACAGTAAAGAATTCACCCTGATTGATCTGCAACGCCTGCCACCCATGGGCTCTGATCATTTTCCGATCATGGTGGAGCTGGCGCTGACTCCCCAGGACGGCAGAACGCAAGAGGCGCTGGAAATTGATAGCGAAGATTTGCAGGAAGCCGAGGAAAAACTGGCCAACGCCGGGGTGAGAAGCGGGGATGTGCATACGGCTGAACACCATATTCCTGGCGGGCTTTCAGCATGATGGTCGGCAACGCGGGTTGCCACGTGCTCTAATCTGGCCATCAAAATATAGTTATTAAATATTGTATGTATTTATGTTAATTCATTTTTTTCTTCTATTCTTTGTTAACCCTTATATCGTTTGAGAGGAAACAAATGAAGAAAATTGCTCTATTTTGCTCCCTGTTGTCTATTTCTTCCCTCACGCAGGCGGCGGGTTTGTATCTGTATGAAATCGGCACTGAAGATATGGGGCTGGCGGGCGCAGGGCAGGCAGCCCGGGCTCAGGATGCCTCCACGCTGATGACCAACCCGGCAGGGTTGACCCGACTTCCCGATCATATGCTCACCGGCGGCCTTCAGGCGCTCTATGGCGACACGCCTTACACGCTGGATGATAACGCTGCCGTGCAGGGCAAAGACCCCGGTGACACTATTGGCTGGTTTCCCGGAGCCAGCCTTTTTTATTCTCAGCGGCTTAATGATTCGCTGACCGCAGGGATCGGATTGTATGGCAATTACGGCCTTGGGTTGGATTTTGGCGACTGGGCGGGAGACCGCCTCATCAAGAAAAGTACCTTGGTCGGTATGACGCTCAGCCCGGCGCTGGCGTGGAAAATTAACGACCGGCTTTCCTGGGGAGTGGGTCTGGGGGTTAACTACGGTTTTCTTTCTCTGACACGCAACGTTGACGGTGGGGACCAAAAACAAACCGATCATGACTGGGCGCTGAATTTCCGTACCGGCCTGTTGTTTGATGTGACTGATGCCACCCGCGTAGGGCTAAATTACACCAGCAAAACGCAATATCATTTTAATATCGACGGTACGGCAAGATTCCCTCAGGCCGGTGGCCTTGAATACACGTTGCCGATCGCTGCGCAAATTAATACGCCGGATCAACTGATGTTAAGCCTGGTGCATGATATTGACTCGCGCTGGTCGGTGATGGGGGATTTGGGTTGGCAGAACTGGAGTGCCTATGGCGCTAATCAGCTGTCTCTGAATAACCAACAGCTCGACCGAGACAATCGTCTGCAAGATACCTGGCACACCGCGTTTGGCGTGCAGTTTCGCCCTGATGACCAGTGGCGTTTAAATACGGGTATCGCCTATGACAGCAGTTTTTACACCTCGCAAAGCGACACGACCGTTACGATGCCGTCAGGGGCAGCCTGGCGATATGGCGTGGGTGCGCAATATCAGATAACCCCGTCCAGTAATATTGGCGCAGCATTTGAATACCTGGATATGGAGTCTTCCCATGTATCGTCACAGCCTTTAAAAGGCAGCTACGACAATCCGGCTATTTACTTTTTCAGCGTCAACTACAGCTATCAGTTCTAAACCCAGGGGCATCCGCGCGAAAATACGTTAAAAACCCGCGTGCGCGGGTTTTTAACGTGATGAGTGTGCGGTTGAAGACTAGATCGCCTGCTCGGGGAAGGTCAGCGTATTGCCTGGCGCCTCACGGTTGAGATGCAGGAAGTTCAGGTGACGCTCGTACTGATCAAGAATGTCGTTGATCACCTGATGCTTGGTGAAGTCCATCAAATCGTTACCTTGCGTCCCTTCCAGCAGGAAGGTTTCCAGGCGGTAATAATGAGATTTACCCGAGCGCGCACGGTAGGTGAAAGCAGGAACGGCGTAACGCACCGGCCAGATCTGATAGACAAAGTTCTGCTCCTCGCCCAGCGGCACAATCAGCTCGAGGTGATTGAGCTTCTCGTCTTCCACCGGTTCGTGCTCGTTAAATTCCACTTTGGCACCGCGCAGTTCCAGCTCCTGGGCTACGTCAAGCATCGCGGGGCGACACACTTTATCCATCATGCGCTGAGTGTGGGTGGTGCCCGGATAATTCATCACCCGTGACAGGCGCTGTTTCCAATTCAACACCGCATCACCGCCGGCAGCCGGCATCGGTGCCAGTGACTGCAACGTACTGGCGCGGCGGAAATCTTCGAGCCGTAGTGATTTATACAATCCGGCCATGATGAAGAAAATCACGAAACTGAACGGTAGCCCCATGATCACCGTGGCGTTTTGCAAGGCGGAAATTCCGTCGGTCATCAGCATCCCCAGCGTCAGAACCCCGATAGTGATCGACCAGAAAATCCGCAGCCAGTTTGGCGCATCGTTATTGATATCCGCCAGTTTCGAGGTGAAGTTAGCCAGCACCAGCGAGCCGGAGTCCGCTGATGTCACATAAAACAGCAGGCCGGTAATGGTGGCCACTGACGCACTCAGCGTAAAGCCCGGATACTGTGCCAGCAGGCTGTAAACCCCGCGTTCAGGATGGGCAATCACTTCATTGGCAAAATCGAGATTACCGTGAATGATCTGGTACAGCGCGCTGTTACCGAAAATTGACAGCCATAACAAGGTGAAGACGAACGGAATGATCAGCGTCCCGAGCACGAACTCACGAATGGTGCGCCCGCGCGAAATACGCGCCAGGAACAGGCCGACAAACGGTGACCAGGCGACCCACCAGGCCCAGAAGAACAAGGTCCAGCTGTTCATCCATTCGGTTGGCCGGTCAAAAGCAAAGGTGTTGAGCGTCATGCCCATAAAGCGGTTGATGTAGTCGCCGATGTTCAACACCAGCGCGTTAAGCAGGAATTCGGTATTGCCGAAGAACAGCAGGAACAGGATCAACCCCAGCGCCAGCAGCACGTTCAGCTCCGACAAAATACGGATGCCTTTATTCACGCCAGACGTCACAGACACCGTGGCCATCACCACCGAGAGCAGAATCAACGACGCCTGCACCGTGAGATTTTCCGGGATCTGGAACAGCACCTTCAACCCGTAATTCAGCTGCACGACACCGATACCCAGCGTGGTGGCGATACCAAAAATAGTCCCGACCACGGCTGCGATGTCTACGCTGTGGCCGATTGGGCCATAAATGCGTTTGCCGAAAATCGGGTAGAGCGCCGAACGGATGGTCAGCGGCAGATTATAGCGGTAGCTGAAATAGGCCAGTGCGATCCCCATTAGAGCGTACATCGCCCAGCCGGTTAATCCGTAGTGGAACAGTGTCCAGGTCATCGCCTGTCGGGCGGCTTCCAGCGTCTGCCCCTGGCCTTCCGGCGGCAGCATATATTGCGTCACCGGTTCGGCGACGGAGAAGAACATCAAATCGATGCCAATCCCGGCGGCAAATAACATAGCTGCCCAACTCATCATGCTGAATTCGGGTTTGGATTGTTCAGGGCCGAGTTTGATCGAGCCGAAGCGCGAGCAGGCAATGAACACTACAAACACGATGTACAGCGTGGCGGCCAGCATGTAATACCAGCCAAAGGTGGCAGACACCCAGTTGAGTGAGTGGCTGAGCCATTTCCCCGACAGATCGGTGTAGAAAATAGACATCAGCGTGAAAGCCAGAATTAACCCGGCAGAAGTGAAAAATACCACCTTGTTGAGTTCGTCACGTGGTTTATCGGACAGTTTGTCAGTCTTATCGACAGCAGCCATCTGTATCCCCTGTTATATGAATTATTAACTTATTTTCAATCAATTAGAGCCAATTACAATGCAATTAACATACAAAATACTAACGTATTGGTAATAAAATATATGCATTTTTAATTGAACGTTCAATCAAGAAAAAGTTAAATAGAGTCAGTTACAAGGTTAAGAACGTCCGGAATTACTGTTAAAAACGCGATAAAAACGGTTTCCGGCAGGCCTATTTTTCAGGAGTCGGACCCATGCCCAAAGTAGGAATGCAGCCCATCAGACGGCAGCAATTGATTGAGGCAACACTGGCGGCAGTCAACGAAGTGGGAATGCATGAAGCCTCCATTTCACAAATTGCCCGCCGCGCTGGAGTCTCCAACGGCATCATCAGTCATTACTTTCGTGACAAGAATGGTTTGCTGGAAGCCACCATGCGTTATCTGCTCAGTCATTTGGGGGAGGGGGTTCAGGAACGGCTATCGCGGCTTGACGATAACGCCCCGACGGCGCGGCTACATGCCATCGCCGAAGCCAATTTCGACGACAGCCAGACCAACAGCGCGGCGATGAAAACCTGGCTGGCCTTTTGGGCCAGCAGCATGCATCACCCGCAGTTGCACCGCCTGCAACAGGTGAATAGCCGCCGACTCTATTCAAATTTATGTTCTGAATTTAGACGCTTTCTGCCTAAAGAGGCATCGCGTTTAGCCGCTAAAGGCATGGCCGGATTAATTGACGGCCTGTGGCTGCGCGCCGCGCTCAGCGGCAAAGCGTTCAACCGCGATGAAGCGCTACAAATCACCTATCGCTTTATTGAGTCACAAATTTCGCAGCCGCACCCGGCTGCCTGAATTCAGACCGCACTGACCGAGGAGAACACCATAATGTCACGCTACGGCACCCAAAAACTGTATATCGACGGACGCTATCAGGAAAGCACCGGCAACGAGACGTTTGATGCCATCAATCCGGCCAACGGCGAAGTGATTGCCACGCTGCCAAACGCCACCGCAGAAGATGTTGATTTAGCCGTCAGCGCCGCGCGTCAGGGCCAGAAGGTCTGGGCGGCGATGACCGCCATGCAGCGCTCGCGCATTTTGCGCCGCGCGGTGGATATTCTGCGTGAACGCAACGACGAACTGGCCGCGATAGAAACGGCCGACACCGGCAAGCCTTTGTCCGAAACCATGGCGGTGGACATCGTCACCGGTGCGGACGTGCTGGAGTACTACGCGGGGCTTATCCCGGCTCTGGAAGGCCAGCAAATTCCGCTGCGCGACACGTCATTTGTCTACACCCGCCGCGAACCGCTCGGCGTGGTGGCCGGTATTGGCGCCTGGAACTACCCGATTCAGATTGCCCTGTGGAAATCAGCGCCTGCGCTGGCGGCCGGTAACGCCATGATCTTCAAACCGAGCGAAGTGACCTCGCTGACCGCGCTGAAACTGGCTGAAATTTATACCGAGGCCGGTGTGCCGGACGGCGTGTTCAGCGTGGTGACCGGCAGCGGTGCCAGCGTCGGCCAGGCGCTGACCGACCATCCGCACATTGCCAAAATCTCCTTCACCGGCGGCGTCACTACCGGCAAGAAAGTAATGGCCAGCGCGTCAGCATCGACTTTGAAAGAGGTCACGATGGAATTGGGCGGTAAATCTCCGCTGATCATCTTCCCGGACGCCAATCTGGATAAAGCGGCTGATATTGCCATGATGGCTAACTTCTACAGTTCCGGTCAGGTCTGCACCAACGGAACCCGCGTGTTCGTGCCTGCTGCGCTGAAGAGCGAATTTGAAGCCAAAATTCTTGAGCGTGTTCAGCGGATCCGTCTGGGTAACCCGACCGACCAAAGCGTCAACTTTGGCCCACTGGTGAGTTTCGAGCATAGGGAATCGGTGCTGCGCTACATTGAAAGCGGCAAGCGAGAAGGGGCCCGCCTGCTGGCCGGTGGCGAGCGCATTACTGTGGGCGACTATGCTCATGGCGCGTATGTCGCGCCGACGGTCTTCACCGACTGTCGCGATGACATGACCATCGTGCGTGAAGAGATCTTCGGGCCGGTGATGAGCATTCTGACTTACGACAGTGAAGACGAAGTGGTGCGCCGCGCCAACAATAGCGAATACGGTCTGGCCGCCGGACTGGTGACGCAGGACCTGAACACCGCACACCGCGTTATTCACCAGTTGGAAGCCGGAATTTGCTGGATAAACACCTGGGGCGAATCTGACGCGGCGATGCCCGTCGGGGGCTATAAGCACTCCGGCGTCGGCCGCGAGAATGGGATCAGCACCCTCGAGCATTACACACAAGTTAAATCCGTGCAGGTTGAGCTGGGCGAATTCAGTTCGGTCTTTTAATCCGCCTTCCGCATAGGAGAAATGAATGGATTACGATTACATCATCATTGGTGCCGGTTCTGCCGGCAACGTTTTAGCTACCCGTTTAACCGAAGACAGCAACGTCAGCGTACTGCTGCTTGAAGCCGGTGGTCCGGATCACCGAATGGATTTCCGCACCCAGATGCCTGCGGCGCTGGCCTTCCCGTTGCAGGGAAAACGCTATAACTGGGCGTATGAAACCGATCCTGAGCCGCACATGAATAACCGCCGCATGGAGTGCGGGCGCGGTAAAGGCCTTGGCGGTTCGTCACTGATCAATGGCATGTGCTACATCCGCGGCAACGCGATGGACTTCGACAACTGGGCCACCGCGCCGGGTCTGGAAGACTGGAGCTATCTCGACTGCCTGCCGTATTTCCGTAAAGCAGAAACCCGAGACATCGGCCCGAATGATTTCCACGGTGGCGAAGGTCCGGTGAGCGTTGCGACGCCAAAAAATGGCAATAATCCGCTGTTCCACGCGATGGTAGAGGCGGGCGTGCAGGCGGGTTATCCGCGCACGGATGACCTTAACGGTTATCAGCAGGAAGGTTTTGGCCCGATGGACCGTACGGTTACGCCGAAAGGCCGCCGCGCCAGCACCGCCCGTGGTTATCTGGACCAGGCCAAACCGCGCGCAAACCTGACGATCGTGACGCACGCGCTGACTGACAAAATTCTGTTCGACGGCAAACGCGCCGTCGGCGTCAGCTATTTTAAGGGTGACGAATACAACGCTAAAACCGCCAACGCCAAACGCGAAGTTCTGCTGTGCAGCGGCGCGATTGCGTCACCGCAGATTTTACAGCGCTCCGGCGTCGGACCTGCCGCACTGCTGAACGATTTGGATATTCCGCTGGTGCATGACTTGCCGGGCGTGGGCGAAAACTTGCAGGACCATCTGGAGATGTATCTTCAGTACAGCTGTACCCAGCCGGTGTCGCTCTATCCGGCGCTTAAATGGTTTAATCAGCCGAAAATTGGTGCCGAATGGCTGTTCAACGGAACGGGGGTGGGTGCGAGCAACCAGTTCGAAGCAGGCGGATTTATCCGCAGCCGCGACGAGTTTGCGTGGCCGAATATTCAGTATCACTTCCTGCCGGTTGCCATTAATTACAACGGCAGTAATGCGGTGAATGAGCACGGATTCCAGGCCCACGTGGGTTCTATGCGTTCGCCCAGCCGGGGGCGTGTGCAGGTGAAATCGAAAGATCCACGCCAGCATCCGAGCATCCTGTTTAACTATATGTCGAGTGAACAGGATTGGCATGAGTTCCGTGACGCTATCCGCATCACCCGTGAAATTATGGCGCAACCGGCGCTGGACCCGTATCGTGGGCGTGAAATCAGCCCCGGCGCGGATGTGCAGACCGACGAACAACTCGATGCTTTTATTCGTGAACACGGTGAAACTGCTTTCCATCCGTCTTGTTCATGCAAGATGGGCAGCGATGATATGGCGGTGGTAGACGGGCAGGGCCGCGTCCACGGTATGCAGGGTTTACGCGTTGTCGACGCCTCGATCATGCCGCAAATCATTACCGGTAACCTGAACGCGACCACCATCATGATCGCCGAGAAAATTGCCGATAAAATCCGCGGACGTGCGCCATTGCCGAAAAGTACCACCGACTATTATGTTGCAGGAAAAGCGCCAGTGAGGACTTCTCCGGCTAAAACATTAGGCTGATGAATAGATAGGCTGTCTTTATCGTTAAGGCATGATAAAAGAGATCATCTTCGGGTTATCTCTTTTTTATTGCGGTTTCGCGACACTTTTGGGCACAGGCAGGAACTCTTATGACCGACACAAACAATGACATTGTCTGGCAGGATTTACACCATAGCAAGCTTAGCGCCATGCAGCTTTACGCCATTCTGGCGCTGCGCAGCGAAGTGTTTGTGGTCGAGCAAACCTGTGCTTATCAGGATATCGATGGCCGTGATCTCATCGGCGACAACCGCCATGTGATTGGCTGGCAAGACGGTGTGCCGGTGGCCTATTTACGCATCCTCAATCTGGACAGCGAAGTGGCCATTGGCCGGGTGATTATCGCCCCTGCCGCGCGAGGTTTGAAGCTCGGATATCAGCTGATGGAAAGGGCGCTGGTTTCCTGTAAAAAACACTGGCCTGAGGCGCAGGTCATCCTTTCCGCACAGGCGCACCTGCAAAAATTCTATGGAAGTTTTGGGTTTGTGGCTTACACGGAGATCTATGACGAAGATGGAATACCGCATATCAGCATGCGGCTGGGTGCTATTTAGTTTTAATTGCAAATTCAAATTCAAAACCGTGGGCGTCGGCCCACACCGACCAAAGGCCCGCAGTCGCTCGGGCCTTTGGAATCCGAGCTTTTTTAAAAAACAGCAGCTGCGCTGGTCACAATGGCCGTGTTTCAGGGGCCAGGGTGATAGCCGCAAAACGCCGCCGCGTTGCGGTTCCCTCACGGCGGGTTTCAACCCGCGCAAACTGACGCGCGGTTTTGCACCTCTTGTTCGGCGGCATTTTTGAATGCGGCCGAAATTTTTCTAAATTCAAAAACTGTCCTGCTCCCTCCCCTGCAAAGGGGAGGGTTGGGGTGGGGTATCACATGTAAACCTTGGTTTTTTATGCCAAACCCCCTCCCCCTTCGCAGGGGGAGGAGAAAAGCCAAAATTTCGTTGATTTATATAGCCAGTGGGCCGCATTCAGAAATACTGCTGAATGAGAGGTTCGAGACCTATGGCTCGAACCCGAAATGAAGGCACCGCAACGCGGCGGTATTTTGCGGCTATAGCTGCGGCACCTGAAACACGGCCATCCCAATCTGCGAAGCAGCGGAGTGAATAAAACGTGGGATTGGTAAGGGGATTCGTTTCAATCCCCTTACCCTGGTGTGGGCCGGTGCCCACGACTTTGACTTTGACTTTGATCTTAAGGCCAGTTTGGGTGACTACCCCATTCCTCATTACCAAATTTCTCCAGTAAAAAATCAATCACTGCCCGGACTTTGACTGAGGTTTTTTTACCGTTCGGATAAACGGCCGAGATGGTTTGAGCCTCCAGCGACGTAGACACCTGATATTCCTCCAGCACGCTGATCAGGCGGCCATCGTGTAAGGCATCGCCTATCAGCCAGGTCGGAAAGACCACCAGCCCTATGCCGTCAATGGCGGCCTGAGTGAGGGTTTCCGCATTGTTGCTGGTCAGTACGCCCCGCAGATTATAAGGCTCCCAGCCTGCATCGGGTTGGCGGAAGAACCAGCGCTGTGAACCTGCAAACCCTTTAAATACCAGACAGCTATGCTGCGCCAACGCCTTGGGCGACGCGGGAACCCCGGCGCGGGCCAGATAGGCCGGGCTGGCGGCGAGTTTGAAATGCTGATGCCCGAGCGTGCGAGATTGCAGGCTGGAATCTGCCATCACGCCGATGCGGATCAGTAAGTCGGTAGCGTCATGCAAAGGATCGATAAAATCATCGGTCTGCATCAGTTCAATGTGCACTTTAGGGTAGCAGGCACAGAGCTCATGCAACCAGGGGGCAATATGGCGCTGGCCGAAAACCACCGGCGCGTTGATGCGAACCAGCCCGCTCGGCTCCAGTTCCTGCTCCTGTAACCCACGCATCGCCTGCTCAAGTTGTTCCAGCACCTGACGGGCGTGATGTGCGAGCAGCAGGCCCGATTCCGTTGGGCTGACGGCTCGGGTGTTGCGGTAAAGTAGCTGCGTTTGCAATGCCTGCTCCATCTGCTGGATAACCCGTGAAATGGAGGAGGGCGATATGGCTTCGCGGCGCGCGACTTCGGAAAAACTCCCCTGATCGACAACGGCGACAAAGAGACGCAATGATCTGAAGCTGAGCTGGCTGAAATCTTCCATCTGTGCGAATTCCGCAAAAGTGTTTTCTTGATTATCCTGTTTTTCGCAATTTAGCGCCACGCTATAGTCCGCTTCTTTTTTCGGGGAATGACGGGAACACAATGAATCTGCTTTTAATTCCGCTGGTGGTGTTGGCGGGCATGGGACTCTCGCTTGAGGCTGGGCTGATTGGCCCGTTAGGCACGGAAGTCGGCCATTTGTGGGCCACGCTGAGCATTTTTGGCGTCGGGTCCGTACTGACAGGACTGCTGGTGCTGTTCTTCAGCCCGCGCAATGCGCCGTCATTTACGCAGCTCCCAGGTTGGCAACTGTTAGGCGGCGTTCTGGGGCCGGTCTACGTGATTGTTCTGACGCTGGCTACGCCGCTGATTGGCATCGGGCTGACGATGATCGCCATTCTTTCCGGGCAGGTCGCCAAAAGTTTGCTGATTGACCACTTTGGCTGGTTTGGCAGCCCGGCAAAAAAAGTCGGTGGTGAGCGCTTGCTGGCGCTGCTGTTTATTGTTGTTGCGCTGATTTTGATTGCCTGGGGCTGAAGATGACTGAATTGATAATGATTATTTTGGCGGTGGTTGCCGGCGCTGCATTAAGTATGCAGGCGGCGGTCAACGGCAAACTTGGCGAGAAAGTGGGCGTGCTGAAAAGTGCTTTTCTGACGTTCAGCGTGGGTGCTGCTATCACCGCTGTACTGATTTTGTTCATTCAGACGCCGCAGGCGGCAACCTTACTGACCGTGCCAAAGTGGCAATTGATGGGGGCGCTGTTTGGCGTGCCGTACATCATCATTATGGTCACGGCGGTTCCCCGAATTGGTACGGCGGCGGCGACGGTGGCAGTGATCCTTGGGCAGTTGTCGATGGGCATGATGATTGATAATTTCGGCTGGTTGCATAACCCTACAATTGGCCTTTCATGGCAGCGTATGGCCGCAGTGCCTTGCCTGGCTATCGCTTTATGGCTGATTTACCGCAGCAATCGCCGTTCGTCATAAGCCTCTAGCCCAAAACCGCATCACGCTTCTGGCTGTCAGGTCAGGCGCGGGTCAAATACCATCGTTTCAGTTTCTACTGTCTCCAGCAGGGCAGCGAAATCAGCATGTTGCGGATTCATAATGGCGTTGAATTCGCTCGGTACAATTACCGAAGGCACGCGTAATCCGACGCTTTCCCCGGCCTGTAGCCACGCTTCACCCAGACTTTGCGTACTGTCCGGTGGCGAGGGATCTTTCCAATCAGCGCTGAGCGCTGAGGCGTCGAGCATAGGCAGCATCTTTTCGGGTACCTCAATGCTCAGCAGGGTATAGGCCTGTAGCAGCAGGCTGCTTTGCAGATGCACCATGATCTCCAGTATTGCCAGTGAAATGCTGGTAGCGAGATAAACCACCGGTTTGCCCGGCGGATTCCACCGCCCGCCATACAGCTGCGCACCGGAACCCGACCAGGCTGTCGCCAGATGTTTGGTTTTCACTATGCGATAGAGTTTCACCCAAAAACTCCGTATTCCAGACGGCCAATCAGGCGATTCACTTCCAGCGCACCCGCTTCGGAGGCCAGCATCTCGACCGGCGCAATGCCGCCGAATGCCGGAGCAGGGCGACGTATCCAGTCGAGTGCTGCGCTGCGGTCGCCTTCGAATAAATCGGTCGCGGCATCCACAATGCGGATCAGGCGTGCGACGCGCTCGCTTTCGTCTGTTTTCAGCAGACCATTTTCCGCTTTCCGACGGGCAAAGCTGCGTTCGTTAATTCCCATAATTTCCAGCAAAGCCATCTTTGACCATCCCAGTTCGGCGTTCAGGCGATGAATGCTATCAACTGAAAATCCTTTTTGTATGGCATTGATCAAACTTATTCCGCCGCTTGCGGGAAGCCCCGCAGATTGCCAAAGGCGCATTGCAGGGACGCGCGAGTTTTTGGAATGCAGATCTGAAGTTTTAGGTTGCATGATGAGTTCCTTGATTAGGCTAATTGTCATGATAGTAACACGACAATTGTCTGTTGTGCATATTTTGCGCAACCGATGTTTTCACCGACAGAAAAACTCTCTTATCTGCAATATACACAGTTAACTTGAAGATGCATTTTCCAGCATCTGGAAGTTGTCATTAATTCGGCGTGGCAACGCCCCAGCAAGCCCCGGTAATATTTCACTAAAAAATCGCCGTATTTCCTCTCGGAACTG
>BHES01000065.1 GCA_003864575.1 Enterobacterales bacterium | reverse complement strand
AGCCTTCAATCCCAGCGATTGTGCTCATGAGTTCCATGCGGCGGATCTCAGGGTTTGAGATGCTCGCCATGATGATCTACAACGTGACATCTTTCACAAGGCGGCCACGGAAAAATATCCGGATGTGCTAAAGGTGGAATGATTTCCTGCCCTCACCCAGTGAGTGCTCACTAACTTCATAAGCCAATAAGAACAAGGATGGCCTATCATTTGGTGGATTTCATAACGCTGTGTTTAAGAAAATAAGAAAGGGTCATAGCGATGCGGGGCCGTTAAATTCCCCGCTCTGGAAGACTATTTGACGCTGATTTTTTTGCTGCGGGTGCTGACTTCAGCCAGGACTTCTTTTTGTTTATTCTTATCTCCGATCACCTTATACCACCCTGCCAGCTTACGCAGGTCAGGCAGCGTCGCTTTTTCATCTACATCATAAGCGGCTAATTTGATTCGGTAATCTTCGAAAATTGCGATACAGCGCCGTGCCCAGTCTCCTTCGAGCTGAGAACCTGCTACTGCACGCGGACGGCGTGGCAAACGCGGGCGTAATGGCTTGCTGGCCTCAGGCGCTGATTCATCGACGTAGGCAAACTTGATGGATACCACCGTTCTACCCTGCTTCACCGGCTCCCAGACCACAGAGATGTCTGTATTGGCGTTGATGCGGTTGATAGTGGGCTCCAGCAGCTTCTGGCGGAAGTCACGGTAATCTTCATACTTGCCCGCCAGCCCTGCCTTTTCACGCATCCAGTTGAGATCCAGCGTCACCTCAATGGCCTTTCCACTACGACGACCGTACAAATTTTTGGCTTTAATCAACCAGCCATAGAGCCGCACGGAGAATGGCGTGTCCAGTTTCGCGATATTAGCAAAGTTAAGTTTGGTGAAAGATTCTTTTAATTCATAGAGATAAGGTGCTACATCTTGACCAAAACGTAACACTACGGCACTGTGATCGTCACTGCTCACGTACTCAAGACGTGAAAACCATGAAAGCTGAACCGTCCGAACTTTACCGGTTTTAGTGTCTGGCTTGTAGATGGTCACCGGCTTTTTCATCAGGCTTTCAGCGGCTTCGCGCAGCTGCCGGTGGCTGCTGGTCGGATTGACGCCGTAGATTCGCTGATAATCCTGAGGGAAAAGTCGATAAAGCGTATCAGGTTGGGGTTTCCTGCTGTCAATTTGGGCTAATGCCAAATTGAGTAACCGCATCTCATCCAATGTGACGCTGTAAGCGCCTTCCAGGAGGTCGTTTCCCTGAACAACGGTCAGTTTGTTGAGTTCCATGTCGCAGGATCCTTAGGTGGAATGTAGATAAATTATTCCACATATAAATTAGCGACGTAAAGCAAAAATATGCACTATTTAATTATTTAAAATTAATGACTTAAACGAAGGATCCAAAAGGCTGATCAGGAAAAAACTCCACATAACAAATTTCATCAGCGTATTCCGAAAAGGATCCTCGCTTTTGGCGCCGTTTCGTTTTACAGGAAAAGTCTCCACATAACGTACGGACGCGCCTCCTCTACCCTGTCCCGTGACCGCTGCAACAACTGCCCTCCCCTGACGTTAAAACTCAGGAAATCTTTCCACATAAAGGGATTTCCGCCAGGGAATTGGTTTCGTGATCAGGCTTCCAAATCTCTTTTTAACCTCTATTCGTGCCCGACCCCACCCGCAAGAGCCGTTTTACAGAAAATATCTCCACATAAGCGTCTCGCCATGTAGGAAAAGTTTCCACATATCGTTTCACTCATTCTTAACAGGTAATCCTTCCACATAATAATAATCAGCAGAGGATGACAGGTAATCTTTCCACATAAGCGTCATTCAGGCCGCTAAATCTAAGGCTCCTGTCACCAAATACGCCTCAGGTCAGGAAAACTTGCCACGTTAAAACCTCGTAACATGATCAGGTAATCTTTCCACATAAGAAAATGTGACAGCGTCACAATTCATGTAAGTCGATGATTTCGCGGTAAACGCAGAGTAATACGTGTCTCAGTAACTCGGCTTTGGTTCAACAGGAAAAAACTCCACGTAAGCATGAGCCGCCTGAGAACAGGAAATCCTTCCACTTAATCGCTCTGTTAGATTTTCCACTTAATATGAATCTACATATCGTGAGAGGTTGACGCTGTCACAGGAAATCACTCCACATTGAACGGCATCGATGGGAATACAGGAAATCTTTCCACCTTTAAGGGTAACAAAGCGCCCTGTCCGGTTATCGGAAACGCTAATACTGTTAATTAGCGAACAATCTGGTAAATTTCTGCCGACAGTGGCGAGGATACGTAAGTTATCAACAGAAAATCCTTCCACACAGATAAGCATCTGATCGTTCAGGATTTTATCCACAGGAAAAAACTCTACATTGATCATGAAAAGGATCCACATCCAACAGGAATGATCTCCACGCGACGCAGGAAAAGACTCCACGCAAGTCATCGTAATGTGATGATTAATAAAAGTAAAAACCGTCCTTAAAGAGAAAGGTTTAAACTTAAAAAGAAACAAAAGAGTTATTGGATCTTGCGATCTAAGGTAATAACAGCCGATCGCGGGAAACTTCCAGAGTGACATGGTTGTTAGGAAAGCGTGGAAATAAGGCATGCCGGCCACAGCTTGTCACCGGCATTAAAGCGGATAACGTGGGATTAACCACGCTCGTTGTGGACTAACCAACCTTCGATAAGCTCGGTCAGAACGTCTTTCATTTCACGATCTTGTAAAAAGCAGCTCGTTTTGAAGCGCTTATGCAGATCTTCATCAATATTAGTTTGTAATTTCTTAACACCGACAGGAGGTTTTCCCACGGCTTCCAGCGCAGTATTCAGCTGGCGATGTTGGCCTAATTTCATTTTCATTTCAGCAGCTCCGTGATCTCTTTTGTCATGATTTCAATCTCCCCTTTCGCATTACCATCGGTGGTATCAAATACTGTTCCACCATCCATCATGGTCCGAACATAAACCTGACGTTGCGTGGTTCCGGTGCGCAGAGCAGGAACTCCTGTATCGGCAATTGACGCTTTCAACACTTCAAGCATTTTGGCGGAAGCCACTTTCTTGGTGATGAGAAAACGGGCAATCACCGGCTGGAGGTTTTCACGGGCTTCAACAACGGCCAGAATGGCTCCACATGCCGCGAAATCTAAAGGAGAAGGCGTTACCGGGATGAGAACCAGGTCGCTGACCATCACGGCAGCCGCTGATATAGCGGAAATTGCTGCCGCGCCATCAATGACTACGTAGTCATACTCTTTAAGATGCTTTCTTACGGTATAGACCTCTTTTTCTGAGGCTGCTTCTGTGAGATCGAACTGACATTTACTTTCGTCGTACCAGTTACTGATACTTCCCTGTGGATCAGTATCCACCATCACCACTTTGTGTCCTTGTCTTGCCAGACAGGTTGCAATGTTAATCGACGTTGTGGTTTTCCCTACCCCGCCCTTCCCGTTCAGGAAGGAAATTATTCTTGCTGCCATAACAACCTCTTGGTGATGAATTTTTGGATTATATAATCCTGTAATCTTTAAATCCCATGATTCTAAAATGGTAATAAATCTACATCTTTACATCTCAGGATTCTGTGATTATCGAATCCATGAATCTCATGATAAGCCGTTACTATAATGTTTGCCTCTCGGGATTTCAATATCATTGGATTTAAGGATTATGAAATCTCAGGATTCTATAATCATTTATAGTGCCTCATTGTTGCTCACAATGCGGCCAACACTCAGGATTTTTGTGATTCTAAGATTCTATGATTTCAGAATCATTCAATCCTGATGTGGCGTATTGAGATTGTATCTATAACGTTAACGCATCGCGGATCACCTGATTTCGGCATTCGGAGATTAAGGAATCTTTGAATCCCTGGATGTCGCAATCCTGTTATCTCTGAATCCCAGAATAGCAAGGTTGTCAGAGAGTGAAAAAATAGGATTATGGGATTTCAGCATCCAGAGATTACGTGAGGCTGGGATGCTGCGATGATGATATTTGCCGTCATGTAGAATCTTATGATTATAATATCTTATCATCTTATCATCTTATCATCTCGGGATTATACTGAGATGCCAGGATGTAGACATTCTGTCGCTTGTCTACGTCATAATGGCAAAGGCGATACCAATGATTTTGGTATTTCAGGATTAATACTTAAACTTCAATATATTACGCATCATATGATGCTTCCCCATAACGGCAGGGGAGGGGAGACATAACGATTATTTGAGAGGATTTCAGAATCTCAAGATCCTATGATTTTATCGGTATCTCCGCGATATTGTCACAAGATATCGCTATCATAGGATTATGGAATCATGTTGTGATTGGCTGGATTCTGGAATCCTGTGATTGTCGGGATTTTGGGATATATCATCTCAGCATCCTGTGCTCATTCCATTATTGGATTATGAAATCATTGAATCCTGTGATTCTAAAATCATAAAATCAGGGAAGTGCAGGATGACATGACCATAGCATTCCGGAATGCAGACCTGATAGGATTTCGGGATTAAATAATCATAGGATTCAGTGATTCCTGAATCTGAAGGCTTTCTAAAAAGAGATGAGAATTATTACCGCGGATCGGTGCTCTTAATGTCACCTTAAGTCTTTGTGGTTAGGGTGGGGTAAATTTTTTTTATGAGTTCATCATGCGCACGAAATATGCTTCGCCTCAGATTTTCCTTCACTGGTTGGTTTTTTTTCTGGTCGTAGGTACTTACGCTTCAATGCTACTGAAGGGCTGGGTTCCGAAAGGGACTCCCGGACGTGAGTACTTTAACCTGGTCCATTACAGCCTGGGTTTTAGCGTGCTGGTGCTGATGATTGTGCGCCTGCTGGTTAAAGCCATGTATGTTACCCCTGCTCTCAAGCCCCCTGTACCTCGCTGGCAACATCTGGCTGCCCATGTGGCGCACGGCATGATTTATCTGATGTTTATCAGCTTGCCGGTACTGGGGGTGTTATCGATGTATTACAGCGGTAATCACTGGCTATTATTTGGCATGAAAATGCCACAAAGCGTGGTGGCCGATGTCGTCCTGCAAAAGCAGCTTAAGAGCCTGCACGAGCTTATCGCTAACACCGGATACTATCTGATAGGACTGCATGCCGTCGCGGCGCTGTTTCATCATTATGTGCTGCGGGATAATGCATTAGTACGAATGATGCCAGGGAAATCAAAGCGGGCTCCTGACACGTCTTCAGGGCAATAACGGGGGTGGCTTGAGTCTCACCAGGTAACAAAGTGCTTTCCGCTGTGTTACCTCACAAAAACCATGGGAACTATGGTCAATCTGTGCGCAACTGCGGGGCTAAACTTCAATAATGCAACAGTGTTTGTTATATTATCGCCTATTGACGTTCATCGTTCTGGCATTTTCCACCGCCAGCTTACCCGAAGAACTTCGTCTCTCAGGACAATGACATGTTAGATTTTCGCTTTCCGACAGCAATGCAAATGGTACTCAGCGTCGCCGTGGCCGAAAAGGTGGGCATACGCTCCACCAGCGCGGTTCTTGCCGCCAGTCTGGAAGCTAACCCGAGTTTTATTCGCAAGCTAATGGTTCCGCTGACCCGCAGCGGCATTATCGTCTCGACGCTGGGCCGAACCGGCTCTATCCATCTTGGTCGTCCGGCTAATGAAATTACCCTGCGTGATATTTACACCGCTGTCATTGATGATAAACGCATCTGGGCAGCCCGCCCTGAAGTGCCCGCGCGCTGTCTGGTGAGTGCTAACGCTTGCTGGTATTTCAAATCGGTCGTGAATGAAGCCGAAGAAGCCTCGCTGGAAGTGCTGGCGCGTCACACCGTGGCAGATGCACTGGCACAGTTCGAATGTAACGACAAACGCGTTTGCACAGACGAAATACAGGAAGCCACGGCGGACAAATAATTCAGCGCTGGAGTTCGATAGCGCCAATACATTCAGGCATAAAAAAAGGTCGGGTATCATTTACCCGACCTTTTTGCTTTCTGGCGAACGGTTAGACAGTCACGGTTTCAGCTCGCGTTTTGCGCGTCACCAGACGGCGCAGCGCCACATAAAACACTGGCGTCAGGAACAGACCAAACAGCGTCACGCCCAGCATGCCCGAGAACACGGTAATACCCGTGACACCGCGCACTTCAGCCCCAGCACCATGACCTAAGATCAGCGGAATAGTCCCGGCGATAAAGGCAATTGACGTCATAACGATGGGCCGCAGACGCAAGCGACAGGCTTCCAGCGCTGCTTCAACAATGCCTTTGCCCTGCATCTCAAGCTCGCGGGCGAACTCGACAATCAGGATGGCATTCTTACAAGCCAGACCCATCAGCACCACTAACCCGACCTGCACGAAAACGTTATTGTCTCCGCCGGTCATCCATACGCCAAACAGGGCGGAGAGCATGGTCATTGGCACAATCAGGATCACTGCCAGCGGCAGTGTCCAACTTTCATACAGCGCGGCCAGTACCAGGAAGGCCAGCAGGATGGCCACCGGGAAGACAATCAGTGCAGCGTGACCCTGAGTCGATTGCTGATAACTCAGATCCGTCCATTGAATGTTCATACCATTAGGCAGCAGTTTCTGCGCCAACCCGGCGACTTCGGTCATTGCTTCGGTTGACGAGAGCACGCGCGGATCGGCATCGCCGATGATGTCTGCCGCCGGATAACCATTGTAACGGATAACCGGGTCTGGCCCGTAGGTGGTGGTGATGTTGACCATACTACCGATCGGTACCATCTCCCCTTTATCATTACGGGTGCGCAGGTTAGCGATATCTTCGACGCTCTGACGGTAAGGGCCGTCAGCCTGCGCCATCACTTTCCAGGTGCGACCATAGCGGTTGAAGTCATTGATGTATGACGAACCGAGATAGGTCTGTAGCGTACTGAACAGTTCATCCAGCGACACGCCCTGTGCTTTGGCTTTATCGCGGTCAATTTTCGCGTCCAGCTGCGGCACGTTAGCCTGATAAGAGGATATCGGGAAGCCCATTCCATGAGTTTGCATAATGGCACCGGACATGGTGTTAATGGCCGTCTGCAATGCACCATAACCCAGCCCAGCGCGGTCCTGGATGTAGAGCGAATAACCGGAACCCTGACCTAGGCCCAGAATGGGCGGCGGCATAATCGAGAACGCAAACCCTTCTTGCAGCTGTGAAATCTTGGCGTTGATTTCCGCATTGATCGACGCCGCAGTGCGGGTACGTTCATTCAGCGGTTTCAGCGCGAAGAATACGGTGCCGGTATTCGGGGTATTGGTGAACTGCAAGGCGTTCAGGCCGGGGAAGGCGATAGCATCGCTGACACCGTCAACACCCAGACCGATGGCGCTCATCTTGCGGATCATGGCATCCGTACGCTCAAGTGAAGCGCCTTCCGGCATTTTCACGCCACCGATCAGATAGAGTTTATCCTGCGTCGGGATGAATCCTCCCGGTACCGCTTTAAACATAAAGGCGGCGGCGCACAACAGCACTAGGTAGACCATAAACACCGCACCACGGCGGCTCAGTGCGCGTGAAACCGCATGCTGATAACGCTCAGAGCTCTTGCTGAAAAAGCGGTTAAACGGACGGAACAACCAGCCGAACAACCGATCGATGATCCGGGTCGGGATATCTTTCTTCGCCCCGTGCGGTTTAAGCAACAGCGCTGCCAGCGCAGGGGAGAGCGTCAGGGAGTTGATGGCCGAGATCACGGTGGAAATGGCAATCGTCACCGCAAACTGCTTATAGAACTGACCGGTCACGCCGGACAGGAACGCCATCGGCACGAACACTGCACACAGCACCAGCGCGATGGCGATAATCGGCCCCGAGACTTCCCGCATGGCCTGATGCGCCGCCGCCAGCGGACTCAACCCTTCCTCGATATTTCGCTCGACGTTCTCCACCACCACGATGGCATCATCTACCACGATCCCTATCGCCAGCACCAGTCCAAACAAGCTCAACGTATTGAGCGAGAAACCGAGCAGATAGAGCACGCTGAATGTCCCGACGATGGAAATCGGCACGGCCAGCAGAGGAATGATCGACGCACGCCAGGTTTGCAGGAACAGAATAACCACCAGCACCACCAGCAGCACCGCTTCCAGCAGGGTATGCACCACGGCGCTGATAGAATCACGTACAAAGACCGTTGGGTCGTAAGGCGCTTTCCACGTCATGCCGTCCGGGAAACGGGTCGCCAGCTCGCCCATTTTGGCGCGAACAGCGTTGGATAGATCGATGGCGTTCGACCCCGGAGCCTGGAAGATACCAATCCCCACCGCGTCTTTATTATTCAGTTGTGAACGCAGCGCGTAACTGCCTGAACCCATCTCGATGCGTGCCACGTCGCGTAAACGCACAATGGTGCCGTCATCGCTGGTTTTCAGGATGATATTGCCGAACTCCTCCTCATTTTGCAGGCGGCCCTGTGCATTGATAGAAAGCAGATAGTCACTTTTGGTCGGCATCGGTTCCGCGCCGAGCTGTCCGGCAGAAACCTGTACGTTCTGCTCACGCATTGCCGCGACCACGTCCGACGCGGTCAGTCCTCTGGACGCCACTTTATTCGGATCCAGCCAAACGCGCATGGCGTACTCACCGGCACCAAATATCTGCACCTGCCCGACGCCCGGCAGACGTGCCAGTTCATCTTTCACTTTCAGCGTGGCGTAGTTACTCAGATAGAGAGAGTCATACTTGCCGGAAGGGGAAACCAGATGCACCACCAGCGTCAGGGTAGGGGACTGTTTCTGCGTGGTGATCCCCTGGCGTATTACATCTTCCGGCAGCCTTGCCTGCGCCTGAGACACGCGGTTTTGCACCTGAACCTGTGCCTGATCCGGATCAGTACCTGGGCGGAAGGTGACGGTGGTCACCAGCACGCCGTCGGAACCGGCAACCGATTTCATGTACATCATGTTTTCGACGCCGTTGATCGACTCTTCCAGCGGCGTCGCCACGGTTTCAGCGATCACTTTCGGGTTGGCACCCGGATAAACGGCGCGCACCTGCACGCTCGGCGGAACCACGTTGGGATATTCACTGACCGGCAGCAGCGGAATAGAGATCACGCCACCAACAAAAATCAGTATCGACAGCACCGCCGCGAAAATCGGCCTGTCGATGAAAAAGCGGGAAAAGTCCATGAGTCAAGATCCTGTGAGGCTTATTGGAAAACGGCAGGCGCGGCGTTGGTGGCAATCATCGCAACAGGTTTGGCGTCAACCGGCATCCCCGGCATAAACACTTTTTGCACACCGTCGATAATCACTTTGTCGCCACTGACTAAGCCTTTTTGCACAATGCGCAGACCAGCGTACTGGCGGCCGACAACCACATCACGACGTTGGGCTTTACCTTCTTTGTCCACTACGTAAACATATTTACGGTCCTGGTCGGTCAGTATTGCCCGGTCGTTAATCAGCGTGGCATTGAACTGCGGGCTGCCCGGCATCTGCACGCGGGCAAACAGGCCCGGTGTAAATCGGCGATCGGCGTTGTCGAGCACGGCGCGCATACGGATTGTGCCAGTGCCTGCGTTCAACTGGTTGTCGGTGAAATCGACATAGCCGGTATGCGGATACCCTTCTTCACCCGCCAGCGCGACTTTCACCGGCAGTTTGGTGCCCGGACTGGCAATATGCTGACCGTTGCGAGCCAATGCCTGATAACCCAGGAAGGTTTCCTCATCCACATCAAAATAGACGTACACCTTGTCCTGCGACACCAGCGTGGTCAGCACACTGGCGCTGTCCCCGGCGGTGACCAGGTTGCCAGCGGTTATCATCGCGCGGCTGGCACGGCCATCGATCGGGGCAGTAACCTGAGTGAAGTCCAGATTCAACTGTGCCATGTCCAGTTGAGCCTGCGCCGCGAGTACGTCGGACTGCGCCTGTGACGCTGCAGATTTACGTTGCTCCCAGATTTCTGTCGATACGGCCTGTGTGCCAATCAGTTTCTCAGTACGGCCTGACTCGCTGCGGGTCAGGCTGGCCTGATTGCGAGCGCGTACTAACTCGGCCTGTGCTTGTTCGCGGGCAGCGCGGTAAGTACGGTCATCAATGGTGAACAGCACCTGACCCTTTTTCACTTCCTGACCTTCGGTGTAATTCACTTTGTCGATATAGCCCGAAACCCGTGGGCGCAGTTGCACGCTCTGCACCGCTTCGATGCGGCCATTGAAATCATCCCATTGGCTGATAGGCTTGATCACCACGTCCGCGACGCTGACCGCCGGTGCCGGCCCATTCTGTGCCACGCTTTTGTCGCAGCCGCTAAGCAGAGCGACCAACAGCGACACGGCTGAAAGTTGCAGCGCCATAAGGGAACCGCGACGGCCCCGTTGAACCAGGGAGTTTTGCAGGTTTAGCATTATTTTTATTTCCAGTGAGTAACCCTTTTAGCAATACACCCGTCCTGTTAGCCGGGTAACGTCCTTTGCATGAAGAGTTTTTGTCCGAATTGCGTCGTTCACTGACGCAACTTTGCTGCGAGAAAATGGGGGAAGTGCTAAATTTAAGGTATCAATGAAAGATACATTAATTTGGAGGGATTGTAGGGAGCGGCCTACCAAAGTGCAAGAATTACTGTTGCACTTTATGTGCTCTTTTTCGGGGAGTGGCGCGGTGAGGAAAATGACTCTACACTGAGATAAGTTTAATGCAACAATAATACTTGCATTTAGGAGCGGATCCCTTCAGGCTAAAAACACAACAAGACCACGACCCCACATCACTTACGTTGCTGCAAGGCGGGAGAGAGAACATGAAAACGGCTGATTTTATTCACGATTTAACTGACTGGATCGACAAGAACCTCGAAGAGCGGCTGGATATCAACACCGTCGCCGAGCGGGCAGGGTACTCAAAATGGTATCTGCAACGGATGTTTAAAGAGCACACCGGCTCTGCGCTGGGTGAATATATCCGTGCCAAAAAATTGAATATCTCGGCTGAAAGATTGGCTAACAGCGGTGAGCCTATCGTCAATGTGGCGATTTCATTGGGGTTCGACTCCCAACAGTCCTTTAACCGCAGTTTCAAACGTCAGTTTGGGCAGACGCCGGGTGACTGGCGCAAAACCTTGCACAGCCAGCCAGATCGCAGTGCCTGCATGTGCAGCTAACGGTTCAAACCTCGTGTAGCAACGCCCGGCCTCTCCGACCGGGCGTGTTCATTTTACTCATCAAGGTCCGTTCAACGCCTACCACTCTGTCGCACTTCTCTGTCTCTCTTGCCGAATCATATGCACCCACTACGGCGCAATAGTCAGCCTTTAATGTCCTGCAAAATTTCACCCAGCTGCGCTTTTTGCTGCGCGCTGATTTCGCGTCCGGCGGAATAACCGGTGTTTTGCAAGATGACCTCGTTGAGCGCCACCAGCCAGTCGTAGATGTAGAACGCGGTATTATTGGCGGGGGCCAGCGTCAGTTTTGTCAGGCGCTGGGTAGTGCTCCAGGTCTTCACTGGTTTGGCGAAGATTTTATGTCCGCGGTTGATACGGCTGTCCGGTCGCTGCAATTCGTCAATATTGAGAAAACCCAGCCAGGCGACAAAATCGCCCATGACGGTTAGCGCGCGTGACACCTGGCGATCGGCCTGGCTTTCCGCGCTGGTGCTGCTCAGTGGTGTTTCCTCCAGAATAGCCGTCAACTTTCCGACCACATCCATGCGAATACCGGCGGTGATCACTTCTTCTACCAGCATTTCCACGCCCGGTTTGCCAATGCCCAGCAGGTCAACCAGCGGCGCGTTGTCGGGTAAACTGCGCAGATGGTTGACCCAGTGATGCTGTGCTTTACGGGCAAAATCCGTTTCTGCTGCCACCGGCGCTGTCACCTCTTCGGTCACGAGGTCTTCTGCCGAGTCTTCGCTGAACAAGTCAATGCTGATGCCAATACCAAACGTTTCGGTCAGCGGCGGCGCACTAACCCCGCTTTTGTGCAACACCGCCGTTGGCTGCGTGTTGAAAGGTTGCAGATAGAGGCGGCGCAGCTCGTCGCGCGCGGGCAGCAAACGTTCCAGCAGCTCGCCATGAACGCCGGCACGGGTTTGCAGCGCTTTCAACAGACTCTCTGCGATATGTTGTTTCTGCGGCAGTTCTTTATCTGCGGCGGACTGATACCAGCTGCCAAGCAGGTTTTCAGCCAGTTCGCGCCGGATTTCATCCCGTTGTTCAGTCAGACGAGTCTGCTTATTTTGCGCCGT
This sequence comes from Enterobacterales bacterium, assembly GCA_003864575.1. Classification (GTDB taxonomy): domain Bacteria; phylum Pseudomonadota; class Gammaproteobacteria; order Enterobacterales; family Enterobacteriaceae; genus Ewingella. Next base: position 7,631 of record BHES01000065.1, on the reverse strand, counting down.
CACTTCCGTTGTTAACCATGTTGCCATGCGTTCTATACCGCGTTTATCCATCGCCAGCATGGTACCCCAGGCATCGCCCGGCGTACCGACATAACGCTGCACGGCTTCGTCGAAATGTTCGCCATGGGTGATACGTTGATCAAACGGGGTCAGGGCCCAGATAAGCCCAGGTTTACGGCGGCTGCGTACCTGCGCGTTCTCTCCCTGGGTCTGTTTTACCCAATGGTCCAAGGCTTTTCCGACCCGCTTAACTGACTCTCTGTCTCCCGCTGCGGTACATACCATCAGCAAGTTGACCTGCTGGCTGGCTGTGTAACGCGCCAGCAGGCAGGCATTTTTAGCCTGTAACAGAGCGGGAGAGAGCAGACTGTGCGGTCGTTCCAACGTATGCGTATCGATATCGGCCGGGAAAGTCAGCAGATCAACCTGTTCGAACAGCGCTTCCTGCGGCGCGGACATCAGCGGCACCAGCAGTTCCACGCTGAGCAGCGCCAGATCCATCAGAGCGATCTCAACGGCGGTGCCGGCTTTGCCGTGGTGCAGCGGACATACCGTGACAGTTTTCCCGTGACTCTCTGCTTCGAATTCGCCGCTTAGGGTGAGCGGGCTCATGATGCCGTCGGCGGGCAGCAAATGGTCGTCAACCAGTACACTCAGTGGCGCGAGGAGTGCAGTCGCTCTGCCTAATTGTTGCAATGTATGGGCAAAATGGCGGTAGAAAGCCGTGGTATGGGAGACTTCACCCCACAGCACCGAGAACAGGCGTGCCCGGTCATCAACGCTCAAATAGGGCGCCAGGTCGACGGCTGCAGGCCAGAAATGCAGGGCGCGCGGCTTATCCGCTTTGGCATCAAAGCGCGCCATGGTATCCCACAGGGCCAGCACATCGTCACCGGTCAGCCCGTCGACCGCGTGCGGCTGGCGATGCATTGACAGGCTGTGAAGATGGGCGAGGATCTGCGGCTGATCCCACGGGGTCGGGTCGTGTGCGGCGCTCAGAGCCGCGATGTTAATCAGCTCCGCTTCGCCGAGTAGCGTCAGCTGTACCGGCCACTGTGGGTCAATAATCTCTGCCTGACGGCTGAAACGCGTGATCACGCCGCTGGCCTGATCGCCCGGATTAATGTGGCTGACATAATCCAGAATGTGATTGCCAAGCAGTGTCTCAAGACGGTTATTGTCCCCGGCCAGCAGGGCGTTACGCAGGTGAGATTTCCCGGCCTGAGACTGACCATAAAGACCAGTCCCAGGATTCTGAGATGCAGTGATGCTGAGATTTTCGGCTATATGGCGCTGGCGGCGCAGCTTCAACAACAGCCGGTCAGCTTCCATATGTAAACGCGGCGAAAGCTGACGGTTTTCATCAATCCAGGACATCGCCTGGCTGATGCCCTTCACGATGGCGTGGAATTCATGGGGCAGGGGCTGAGTATTGATCGGATTCATTTTTTAAATACGCTCCCACTGTCAATCCAGTAATGGGTGGCACCTGAACCGCTGGCCGCTAAAGTATTGAGTTTCAATCGCAAATGTTCCGGTGGAATGTGGGTGCCGTCTTGCAATGCCGCTTCGGCAATCTCAACTTTTTCAGGGCTGTCCGACGTTCCCTCTTTACTGACTTTCAGCTTCAGCGTCAGCACGTTGTCACCGGCAATACGCCGCGCCAGTTTGTGGTCACTGATGGAGAGCGTATAGAGAGGAGAGGCAGGCCAGCGGTCATTATCCAGCTGGCGGAAACCCAGACACAGCGGACCGCGCATCTGGAAACTGACCTGCTGGCTGAGCTGAAAGTCGGGCTGGTCGAGATCGATGTCGCTGTAATAGACGTTTTCCGTCGTCAGGGCATTATTGCTGTCGAGCATCCCCAAATAGCGGATCGTCGAATAGGGCTGAAAGTCACCGGCCTTGAAGTAGAAACTGTTCAGGCGCAAGTCCAGCGACAACAGGCACAGCATCGCCCCCACAGCGGCGGTAGATTTTGGGTTCTCAATGCGGCCCAGCTTGTTAAACGGATACCAATCGCTGGTGTGATAACCATCAAGGGACAGAATGCGGTTGGCTGGCAGCGGTTGTAACAAACGGAACAGCGCCTGGATCCCCGGGAAGCGGGAAGGGCGGCCGGTGAGCAACAGCACGTCGCAGGCGTAAAGTGCCACCACTTCGCATAATGACCGCAGTTGCTGGGTAATGTGCATACGCGGTGATAAAAACTCGGCGTGCAGTTTGCTCAAATTGAGGATCAGCGGCACCTGCAAGATGTCAAACGGTGCAGCGTCGCTGCGCAGTTCGCGCTGAACTTCACTGTTGATGTGATCCAACACTTTTTGCGTCGGCGACTGGCCGGTCATCGCGCCAAAGCGAGTTTCAATTTCTGCACCGGCATCCAGAGGGTCAAACGTTTCGTAAGTTTCGAGGATTGCCCGACCCACCGGCATAAAAATTTGCAGCGTGACCTGTTGGCGCAGGATAGACAAACCGTCCATGCGGCCTTCGTGGCCGAACAGTTTGTCCATCAACGGTTCCGGGTTGGCAATGCCGGCTTTCTTCAGCGCACCCTGCAAGGCGGGTAATACGTAGAGTTGGATCACGTCGAGCAGGATGTCATCGCCCGCCACCTTGAAGCCTTCACGAAACAGCAGGCGCGGCAGGATTTTTACATTGTTGCCCACGCCGTCATCCAGCCAGTATTGAGTGATGGCTAAATCCGTGGTACCACCGCCGATATCAATGGAGGCGATGCGTAAGGTTTTCCCGGCGCTTTCACCTTCGGCCAACTCTTTGTCCGGCCGCGCCATGCTGGCGAAAAAGGCTTCCGTTTTTCCGGCGAAATTCACCTGGGACTCATTATAGAGATAGACCATCTGGCCACAGGTGGCTTCGTCCCACTCCATTTGCACTTTTGGTACAGGTACCAGGCTGCTGGCCTGTTGTTGTGGCGTATTGAATGCGTCATCCGCCGGATGCCAGCCCATGGCTTTCCACACCACGCCAATGGCCTCAATCATCCTGCGGCGGAAAATTTCACGCTCAGGTTTGGGCATCGCCGAAGGCAGGGTCAAAATAATGTTACGCAACTGACGCGGCGCGGTGGCGTGGATCATCTTCATGCGCTGGGCGGCACTGTTAATTTGCATCAGAGCCTGCGCCAGTAGTTCGGAAAGCATAAACGTCATCACCGAACTGCGGCTGTAGTGCGCCGAAAATACCGGCAGGCGCTCGTCGGCAGGCAGGGTAAACAGCGGCTGGCCTTCGTCGTTGAAGAGGAAGGTTTGCGGCAGGGCGGTGGCCGGTGGCTCCTGAGCAGAACGGGTCGTGCTCTGGCTAAAACGCCAGCCCGGTGCATAACTCTCTTCGTCCCACAAATAACGTCGTGGGCTGGAGAGGCCGGTAGAGCCTTCCGTTCCCTGACGCACCAGCGCCATACGGCTGGCTTCGCGCCCGACGCGCACTATCGACGGCCAAACAAAGGCGTCATCGCGACCGCTCTCTACCGAGAAGTTTTGCTTGCCGAAGGCGGCTTCGGCAAACTCGATGCGGCTTTCGAACAGTTCGTTATAGAGCTTGTGGGGTTCACTGAGATCGCGGATTTGCAGCTCATAGGTCTGCTTGAGGCCGTTGCTTTCGTCCGGGCTCTCCTCGACCAAAATACCGCAGGTGTGCGAGTTGCCAACGTCGAGGATCAGGTCCACGTTGATGGCCGGTTCCTGCAAGGTGCTGGCGCCTATCTTGATTTCGGGCACCGCTAACTGCGTGCCCAGCATGTCGAGCAGGTTAAGGTAGTGGGCCTGATATTCAAATTCACGCAGTGCGGTTTTGATGTCGCGCGGATTGCGGTTTTCGCAGCGGCTGGCCTGTTGGCTGAACACTTCACGCAACCAGCCGTCAACCCAGGTCAGGTCGAGAAAGTCGCTGAGTTCATCGTTATAAAAAGCCAGGGCGAAACTGACGCCGGTTTTGATGTCATTTTCATTCGGGGCCAGCAGCTCGTTGTCCTGCCCTTCACCATAAACCCGGGTATCGAAAGCCAGACTGATGCGATGGGTGTGGCCTTCCTGATCCGGTTTATCCAGTGCCAGAATCTGCATCCGCGCCCAGTTGTCCGGGCCGCCGGAGAAGTTACGCGGCGGCGTGAAGCGCAGGAACGGCAGCGGCAGCCACACTTTCTCCAGCAATTTCAGCGATTGTTCCAGAGAAAAACTGGACTCCGGACGCACCACTTCCACCTGCATACCCGGCACCGGCAGGGAATATTTGCCAGTCAGCGGGTCATGGTCGAGGCGCAGCAGCGGGCCGTTAGCGCTTTTACGTACAAACTTATAGGGCAGATCGGCATCAATGTGCGGCGTTAGCGCAAAATCGAGGAACTGAATACCGCTGTTCTGAATTAGCGTAATACGTTGTTTATAGTCGGTGATCGTCGCCAGCATCGGTTATTTACTCTCACGCTTCATGGTCATCGGGAAGACCGTGTTGCCGTCGTAGCGGCCCTTACAATCTGCGGGTCCGGTCAGGGACTGGGTACACACGATCTCCGGCATTTGGTAGCGGGAACCGTCGCTGCATTTGGCTTTAAACCGGCTGTTGATCACCAGATTGCCGGAGCTCATTAGCCCGGCACTGATATCGGCCTTACAACTCATGCCATCGCCATACAAAATACGCGCCGTACCTTTGCCGTTTTTAATCTGATACTTCAGGCTCGGCGGTTTGCCGGTGACCGGGGTTTTGATGTCCAGCATCACCCGCCAGGTGCCATTAAGGAATTGGGTCGAACCGACTTTGACTGCGTCCGGCGGCATGGTCAGGGCATTTTTATCTTCAGGCGTGGACGGTGTCGGCTGCGGTTCAGCGACCTGAGCGATTGGTGTAACAGCGGTGGGTTCAGCAGGTGCCGATTTTACCGTGACCGGAGGGGAAACCACGACCGGCTCCGGCGCAATGGCCGGTGGCGCAATAACGGCCACCGGTTTTTCTTCTGCGAGTGGCGTGGCAGGCAGGGCACGTTTCTCGGCGGTTACTGGCGCCGTCGGTTTTTCCGGTACCGGTTTTGCGTCCGGCGCCAATGCGCCGCTGAACTGCATCACTAGCGTAGCCAACAGGGCCGCGCCCGGAATTAACCACCAGAAACGCCACAGGCTTTTCGCTGATGTACTCTTTGTGACCTGAGCTTTAACGGAAGCAGCGTCGGGCTGAGGTATGGACGCCGTTTTTGCAGGAACGACCTGTGCCTCTTTGGCGGCGGCCGGAACGGGCAGATCCACCAGTGAAAATTCAGGAGGAGCCACCGGCGGACGCAGACAGTCCAGCGCATCGACACGCGATTTTTTATCCAGATGCACGAAGCCCCAGAAGCTCAGGACCGGTTTGCCGTCCACCAGATAGACGTGACTCTGGTCGGGAAACTGAATGGCTTTGGCGAGCAGGGCACCAAAAAGCTGCTGACCGGGTTTATCCGACTTTAGCGCTTTTTGACACAGAGCGTGAACAACACCACGGCACTGTTCGAGCTGGGTCACGGCAGAAGTGCGCTCTTTGTCGGTGGCGGCCAGCCATGAGGTCACTTTGCCGGTGACGGGTGCATACCAATCGATACGGTCGCCCGCCTCATTAGGTTGAGGAATGGCCAGTACGTTGGCGATGGCGTGCTGATTGCGAAGGCGTAGTGTTTCCCGTAACTGCAGGGCTGAGGCATAAACCGGCTGGCCGTTTTCGCCCAACGCCAGAATTTCGTCCAAACTTCCACTGCGTAAAAATGATTTTGCCACGCAAAAATAGTCCCATATTGGAGGTGCCAGAGCCGGTGCCAGCGGCAGAAAATAATCCACTATCGGCGATTGTGGTGATTTTACCGTCAGCGGTGGGTAATCAAACGCAGGAATAAGGGGGTAAAGCAGGGCTTGTTTGACTTAGTGCGCCGTTATGCACAGGCCGGACTTACGCTGACGAAAAGCAGTGTCGACCGCGTGTTGTCGTTAGATCGAAGGATTTTTGGCGCGCTGTTGTGTCGATTTGAACTACCCTTTTCCTATCACGTTATTGTCGAAAATAATGTCACTCAATCCATGTTAACCGGAGGCGTCCATGAGTTTTTTGGGATGGACAGCGGCGGTGGGTGGACTGCTGTTGCTGATATCACTGGCGTCGGGCTGGATCCATCGCAGCCCGGTGACTTCATTTGGTTTATACCTCGCGGCGGGTGTCGCCTGCGGCCCCTGGGCACTGGACCTGCTGCATATCGATATTGTGGCGCATTCAGAACTGACCGGCAGGCTGACAGAAATCGCCATGGCTGCCTCGCTGTTTATCACCGGCCTGAAATTGCGGGTGCCTTTTCGTAACCACGGCTGGCGCATGGGCGTTCGGTTGGCGTTCCCCGGCATGTTGTTGACGGTGGCAGGCGTCACGATGGTCGCTCATTATCTCACCGGTCTTTCATGGCCGATGGCGCTGGCGTTTGGGGCGATTATTGCACCGACCGATCCGGTGCTCGCCAGTTTGATTTCCGTCAATGACGCCAGCGATGACGACAATTTGCGCGTCTCGCTTTCGAGTGAGGCGGGCATGAATGACGGTTCGGCATTACCGATCCTCATGCTGGCGCTGCTGTTGATGAACACTCCCGAACCCCTCACATATCTGCAAATTGGCCATTGGGTGCTGGTGGATGTGCTGTGGGCCTTGCTTGGCGGACTGGGAATTGGCTATGGGCTGGGCCGTCTGATCGGTCTGCTGGCGACCCGTTTGCGCCACGCGCAGGGCGATATCGCACCGAGTGATTTTATCGCACTCTCGCTGATTGCCCTCAGTTATGCCACCGCGCAAAGCCTGGATGCGTCGGGTTTTTTAGCCGCCTTTGCCGCGGGTGTTGGCTTGCGCAGCGCGGAGTTGCGCATTGTTAATCTGCATCCGCCGGAGAACATGGCAGAAGATCTACGCTACCGTCCGGCTGAGGAGTTGGTGAACCCGCACAGCCGTCACTCGTTTGGCGACCGCGGCCCGGCAAAGTCCATGGGGTTGGTGGTCGGTGATGCCCTGTCGTTCGGCGATACCATTGAGCGTCTATTTGCCGCTGCCATTATCGTGGTGCTGGGGATCACGTTATCCCAGCACTGGGAGCCGACGGGAATACTTATCGCCGCCATACTGTTTATCGTGATCCGCCCGGCATCGGTGTATATCGCCACGATAGGGGGACAGGCACCGCGCGCGCGGCGTTTGATGATTGGCTGGCTTGGGATCCGCGGCATCGGCAGTATCAACTACATTGCCTACGCCTATACCCACGGCATGGCAGGCGCAGAGTCGGGTCGAATGGCGGACATTGCGTTTACGGTCATTGTGGCCAGCGTATTAGTGCACGGCCTAACCGTGACGCCTTTACTTAACTGGCGACTGGGGCGGCAGGCACTGCGCGCAGAGCGGGAAAAAGAACAATAGCGGACGGGTTACGGTGACTCGTTGGAGGGGAAATCGGGCGCAGCACGCCGCGCCCGCATGGCTTAACTGTAAGCGTCGTTAAATCCCCACCTGTTATTACTCTCGATGCATCGTCATGCTGGCGCCCCTGATCATTAACAAGGAGCGACCCCATGAGAAACATCCGTTCGCGCGAAGAATGGCTCACCCTTTTT
>BHES01000064.1 GCA_003864575.1 Enterobacterales bacterium | reverse complement strand
AGCATCCGCGGTCCATGGGATCTGTGGGTTCAACTCAACCATATTACGGTAGTGTTCCTGGCTTTCCCGCAATGCACGTTCCATGCGTTTCAGACTGGTGATATCAGTCATTGCCACAGACAAACCGGAAAGCTGATTTTGCGTGTCAAACGCCGTTTTAATGCGTACGAAGAAGACCTGATTTTTACCCGGCAGTGAGAACTCTTTATCGGGTGTGGCTTCGTTTCGCTGAGCAAGTTCGAGTGCGCTAGCCAGCAGGGGAGAGAGGCCAGGCAGAAAAGCGCTGACTTTACGGCCAATGGCCTCATAAGGCTGTAAACCGATAATGTTGGCCATCGCATCGTTGACTGTGACGTAGCGCATTTGCAGATCAATAAAACACAACCCCACCGGTGCGTTGGAGTAGATGGTCTCCAGTTGGAAAAGACGCTGTCCAGGGGCCTGATCGAGATTCGTCAGATTACGGTCAATACCGCGATAGCCACGAAATTCCCCGTCACGGGTAAATAACGGAATGCCGCTGGTTTCGAGAATGATCTCGGTACCATCCGCGCGGATGTTACGGTTAAGCAATCCACCGAAGGGCACACGACGCTCGGCAATGGCGGCGAACTGGGCTCCCACGCGCTCCGCTTCATCGGGTGGCATGAAGTCAAATGGGGTCTTTCCAAGAACCTGTTCAGGAGGTACTCCAAGGAATTCGATGCATTTATTGGATGAAAAGACATAGCGTCCCTGTGCATCAACTTCCCAGATCCAGTCAGAGTTATTGTCGATGATATCCCGCAGGCTGGCCATTTCTCGAAGAAGGTTACCCTCCGTTGATGGGTACTGAATTTCATCCGACATGATACTTCTCCGACTGGCAAGGCTTTACTCAACAACGGGCTATATGCTTCATACTTGAAAATAATAAATTCATAGCGAGGCATTCATGAGCGCAATAATACATGCCTGATTAGGATTATTCCTACTAATAATTCAATTCAGGTTGCTGGCATATATAAGGGAATAGGGTGAATTGGTAGCATAAAATTTTATTTATGAGAACTGGAGCGGATATTGAGTAAAAAAAACAGGCCGTAAATATTTATTAGAAATACTCACGGCAGTGATTATGCCTTTCGTGATTAATGGCGATTGGGTTAATCTGTGTTCAGATTATGCGGGCGAATAGCCCCGTCTCTGACCAGCTCACGTGGCAAACTGTTTTTGATTCTGCTGCCAATTTTTTTCGCCAGCCCGAGGGGTTGCTGTTGCCAGACGACAAGGCATTCGTCAGTCAGCGGTGCCTGCGGCGGATAAATATCAACCCCACGTAACCACTCCTGCGCCAGCTCATCGCCAATAGGGAAATGATTGCTGCCTGCTGCGGAACTGAGGGCCACAACCGCCTCATGTTGCCAGCGGAAACCTTTAGAAAAGCGCTCCGCCAGTTTTATCCCGATGCGTGAAAAGCGCACTTTCCCAAATAATGGCTCGAGTACGGCAGGGAAAAGCCACAGCTCTTTATCGCGTTGCCACAGCGTCATGGTTTTCTCGGGCCAGAAAATGCCGGCAGTGTTTGCCGCGATAATCATATCTGCGCTGTCTTTACGGGACATCGGCGAGAAGGGAAATCTCCCTACTTTATAGCCTGGGGTTGGCAAGCGCTCTATCGAGGCCGTTTTACGCAATCTGGCAACGAAGAATCCTTCGCTGTCATACACCTGCGGGAAAACATGTAAATAGCCTTCGGCAGTGAGCGCTTTCTGCGCTCCTTCAAACAACCCTTCAAGTGATTCAACTTCAACAGCGTCTGGATATTCCGTGAGTAACCACTGGCAAATCTGCTGATTCTCTTGCGCGTTTAGCGTGCAGGTTGAATACACCATCACACCGCCTGGTTTCAACGCATGGAAGGCACTGTTGATAAGTTCCCGCTGAGTTGTCGCAATGTCTGCCACGCTTTCTTCTGACCAGTTGCTCATTGCATCCGGGTCTTTACGCACTACGCCTTCGCCGGAGCAGGGAGCATCGAGCAATATGGAGTCGAAGGTTTCTGGCAAAGCGGCACCGAAAACGCGGCCGTCAAAGTGGGTTAACGCAGTATTGGTAACGCCACAGCGGCTGATGTTGGCGTGCAACACTTTGACGCGGCTAGCCGAATATTCATTGGCCACAATTCCGCCCCGATTATTCATCAGTGCGGCAATTTGCGTGGTTTTTGATCCAGGCGCCGCGGCGACATCCATGACCAACTGTGGGTCAGTTTGATTGGCAAACAGGGCGGTGACCGGCAACATCGAACTGGCTTCCTGAATATAAAACAGGCCAGCGAGATGGGCGAGTGCGTTGCCTAAGCGAGTTTCATCATCATCACGGCGCTGTATCCAGAAACCTTCTTTACACCACGGGATCGGCATTAATTCCCACTGCCAGGTTGCAGCAAGCGCCACAAAGTCAGCCACGCTTATTTTTAGTGTATTGACGCGCAAACTGGGGCGCAGTGGCCGGTTACAGGCGGCGATAAATTCATCCATACTCAGTTCAGCAGGCATTATCTCGCGGGTGGCACTGAGGAATTCAGGGGGAAGTTTAGCAGTATGAGTCGAAGTTTGAGTATGTTTGGACAAAGTCGGAGATCTCGTCGAGGGTGAAACGGATAAAGAGCTTGGCGCGAGTTTAGCACGATCCTTAGCGGATATGCGGAGAGCTGAGTCAGGCAATAAAAAGGCCACCCGCAGGTGGCCTCAGTGTTATGGCTTGACGATCAATTTTTCGGGATCGCCGTTCCCCATTTCTGCCAGTCTTTCGGCTCTTCAGGGTTAAGCAGGAAGTGACGCCCTGCCGCCGCTTTCGGGGCCACCGGCGTTGTAGGCGGTGTCGCAAAGGCAATCCCTCCGCGGATAAATTGCTGGAAGGTACCGCTTTTGAACAAGCCGCCCGTCAGGCCAAACTGTAGGTTATAGCCCGATGCTAACCAGAACACGCTATTGTCACGCACCAGATACTGGTACTTTTTGCTGATGCGCAGGGTGACATTGACCCGGTCAGCCATGGCGCCGAGATAGAAGCCCGTCACGGTACCCACTTCAATACCGCGGAACAGCACAGGCGTACCAATTTGCAGGGAGCCTACTTCAGCGGCATCGACGACAATCCCCAGCCCGTCGGTATAGCGGGAATCCGTGATCGTGGACTCTTGTAGATCGAAGGCGCGTGATGCCGGGCCTTTGCCCGCTTCTACGTTGATATAAGGCTGTAATAAGGTATCCAGATTGCTGACACCACCGGCTGAAATTTCCGGCGAGACAATCGAGAAACGGGTTCCCATACGGGCAAAGGTATCGACATATTCCGGGTAGAGCACGGCTTTGGCGGAAACCTGATTCAGTCTGGATTCAAGCTTCAGCGACTCAACCTGACCAATCGTGATCCCTAGGTAGCGAATCGGCATACCGGGTGACAGTTTGCTGGCATCGTAAGTATTCAGTGTTATCTGGCTGCCTACGGCACGCGCTGAGGTTTCAGAATCATACAACATGCGTTTTGCGCCTTTGCTCAGTGAGACTCCTTCGAAGTTGTCAAAGCTGATGGCACCTTTCAGTGCGCGATCGAGAGGGGCGGCCTGCACCGTCAACCCGCTGCCGTTAAGCTGCACTTTCGCGCCACCTTCGGCCCAGAAAATGCTTTTATCCGTAAGCAGTTTGCGGTATTCCGGACGGATATAGACGTCAACATCAAACTCATTGGCTTTAGGCGTAACGTTGACGATCTGACCGACCTGGAATTTACGGTAAAGCACGATAGAACCGGTCTGAACATCTGGCAGGCTCTTGGCTGTCAGCGTTAATGTGGCACCCGGCTGCTCACCCTGAATGCCTTCTGCGGCTTTTTCAGCGTTGCTGTAGAGCGGGTATTTTTGGGTCGGCGCACCTTTGCCCCCTGGCATAATGCGCACGCCACCGTCTATCCACTCCTGCGCACTGGCACCCAGCACTTGCATACCATCAATGCCTAATTTGACATCAACGCGGCTGTTCACCACAAATTTGCTGTCTTTATGCAGCAGATCTTTGTATTCCGATTTGATGGCGACGTTAAACAAAATACCTTCGTCCGTCAGTTTACGGTCAAGGATCTGGCCGACCACAAGACCGTGCAGCAACACCGGCTGGCCGCTGTCAATGCCGTAGGTTTGTGGAGCAATAAGCTGAACTTTCAGTACGCCCGGATCTTGCAGCAGTCGTTGATTGCTGTCGAGAACCACGAAATGTTTCTGCGGCTCGCCTTCGCCGGGGATCAGTTCCAACGTGTTGCCGGTTAGCAGTTGGCTGATTTTGGCATTATTAAGGCTGATCCGTGGGCTGTTCATCTCGATGCGGCTGCCGCTGCGCATCATATCGAGTACAGACGGGTCTACTGTTAGTTTGCCGGTGACTTTATTATCCGGTTGTAATGTGACTTTCGTCAGCGTACCAACCTGTAGGCCCTGATACATCAGCGGAGTACGCCCTTCGTTCAGGCCATCACCGTTTGGCAGATCGAGATCAATCTCTACGCCGCGCTGGCTTTGCGCCAGATCCGGATAGAGTTCGTAGGACTGCTCTTGTTTAGCTATATTGCCGTCTGCGGGCGAATCCAGCGCGATGGCGCCGTTGACCAGCGCTGCAAGACTTTCCATTTCCACTTTTGCGCCGCTCAGGCTGAAGTCACCTTTAAAGCCCGAGACGTTCCAGAAACGGCTGGTGTCTTTTACCAGATGCGCAAAGCGGCGGTCTATCAGCACATCGATAGTCACGCCATCGTTACCGGCTTCAATATCGTAGTCATAGACTTTACCGACTGGGATTTTGCGGTAATAAACCAGTGATCCGGTGCTCAGCGAACCCAAATCCCGGGCATGAAGATGAATCATTAACTCGCCGGTATTAAGGCGATATTTCGGTTGGGTATCCAACGCAACAAAGTGATCTTTTTCTTTGCCGGTTCCCGGCATCATGCCGATATAGTTACCGCCAACCAGCGCGTCCAGGCCAGATACTCCGGCCAGTGACGCCTTGGGAGTGACCAGCCAGAACTGAGTGCCGTCACGTAAGGAGTCGGCCAGATCACTTTTAATACTGACCTTAACCATGATGGTTCGCAGATCTTTGCTCAGGCTTATCGACTCAACGGTGCCAACCTCTACGCCCTGATAACGCACGGGAGTGCGCCCTGCGACAATACCCGAAGCAGACTGAAAATCGATGGTGACCGTGGTGCCACGCTCCTGATAATTGCTATAGATAAGCCAACCGGCAATCAGTAAAGCAATAAAAGGCAGTAACCAGAAAGGCGAGATCCGGCGTCTGTTTTTAACCCGCGCTTCAGTCGGTGTATTCGGCGTTTCCTGTTGCATGTGCATCCCAAATCAAGCGGCTATCCAGCCATTCTACGGCAAGTATCGTGAGGATCACGGCGGTCCCAAAGAAGAAGCCTGCCGGTCCCATCGTAAACGACAATAACTGGTCACGGTTGACCAGTGACATCATCAGAGAAATAACAAACAGATCGAGCATCGACCAGCGACCAATCCACGTCACCAGCCGTAGCAAGCGTATCCGCGTTTTCAGTCCCTGAATCGCTTTAAAATGAATGCTTAACAAGAGGGTCAGCATAACGATGACTTTGGTAAAAGGCACCAGTACGCTGGCAATAAACACGATGGCGGCAATAGGCACGTTGCCAGACGTCGCCAGAGAAACCACGCCGGAGAAGATAGTGTCTTCCATTCTCTGCCCGTTGGCGTAAATGATAGATATAGGCATAAGATTAGCCGGGATCAGAAGCACCATGGCCGCAATCAGCGCCGCCCAGGTTTTTTGCAGGCTATGTTTATAACGCGTGCTCATGGGGACGTGGCAGCGCGGGCAGCGCCCCTGATTATCCGCATGGCCGGTAAATTTACACGACAGGCATAATTTGAGTGATGCAGGCGGTCCTTTAGGACGGGCCTGCGGGTAAAATTCTTCCCACAGCTGTTCAATATTGAGGTTTATCAGCGTCAATGTGACCAGTACTGTCATCATCAGGTACGCCACCAGTGCGACTCCAACGTCAATATCGGCGTACTCTTTCACTTTGATGCAGGCGACGGCCATGCCGACCAAATAAATGTCGAGCATCACCCAATCTTTTAGACGGTCCAGCATCAGCAACACTGGCTTGAGGTTCATCCCCCAGCGGCTACCGAAATGAAGATAAAGAATCGAGCAGGCCAGCGTCAGCGGGGCACCAATAGTACAGAAAGCCACCATGCTGGCCGTCAGCGGCGAACCTTGGCTGGACATCTGCCAAATACCTTCAAACAGGCTAGCATTGATGCGCGTACCCAGCAGGCGAATGCTGATGAGCGGTTCGGTATAGGCAAAAGGCATCAATAAAAGAATGCTAATGGCGATAATGATCAGGCGCGGCAGGGAACAAACCCTGCCTTTTTCCACTTTGGCATTACACCGTGGGCAATGGGCTGTCTGCGTTTTTTTAAGAGCAGGTATAGAAAACAGGTAATCGCACTCACTACAGCGCTGGTAACGTGCTTGCGGTAACGGTCCTGACATTGCGAATATTTTCATAGGGCCTGAGTGTAAATTTGCCTGTTGTAACAATTGTTCACCTATCTGAAATGCATTACAGAAGGGTGATGCTAAGATCTGTCAGGTTTTTTCGACAAAATAACGTATTATGCGGGCGACAAACAGTCATTGTAGGTCAGTCTTTTTGAAGTCACATAGGATTAACCTTGTTCAGATGGGCATTTAATGCTTATTTTATAGAGGTTAAGCACAGCATAACGGCTGCCTGCCACTGGGTTATTATTGGTTATTACATGAATAAAGAAGAATTCTACGCGGAATTGAAACGCGATTTGAGCGCGCTTACCGCCGGAGAGGACAATTTTATTGCCACTCTGTCAAATACCAGCGCCTTGCTTTTTGAACGTCTTGAAGGGGTTAACTGGGTGGGTTTCTATCTTATGGATGGTAACTCGCTGGTCTTGGGGCCGTTTCAGGGCAAAATTGCCTGCGTGCGTATTCCCGTTGGGAAAGGCGTTTGCGGCACGGCTGTAGCTGAGAACCGCGTACAGCGCGTGGGCGATGTGCATGCATTCCCAGGCCACATTGCCTGCGACGCGTCCAGCAATGCAGAAATTGTATTACCAGTGACCGTTAACGGCACAGTGATCGGTGTTCTGGACATTGACAGCACGGTTTATCAGCGCTTCGACGAAGCAGATGAACAGGGGCTGACAGAGTTGGTCGCCGGGCTTTGCCAACATCTGCAAAACAGCGATGCGGCAAAATATGTCAATCTGATCGCAAGTTGATCTACGGATAACGTGGCATTTAATAATGGCGTCATTATAATGACGCCTGTTCATGCCTGCGCCGGTTGGCAAACCCGTTGTAATCAGGAAATTTCATGGAAAATCAACCTAAGTTGAACAGTAGTAAAGAAGTCATCGCCTTTTTGGCTGAGCGTTTTCCGCTCTGTTTTAGCGCCGAAGGCGAAGCACGTCCTTTAAAGATCGGTATTTTTGCGGATTTGGTCGAGCGCCTGCAAGGTGAAGAGAATCTGAGCAAAACTCAGTTACGCTCTGCTCTGCGCCTGTATACCTCTAGCTGGCGTTATTTGTATGGCGTTAAAGTTGGCGCACAGCGCGTTGACCTTGACGGTAATGCTTGTGGCGAGCTGGAAGAACAGCACGTCGAACATGCCCGCAAGCAATTAGAAGAAGCGAAAGCCCGCGTTCAGGCACAGCGTGCTGAACAACAGGCAAAACGTCGTGAAGCCGGTGAAGCCGAGCCACGTCGTCCTCGTCCTGCGGCTAAGAAACCTGCACCGCGTCGTGAAAATGCGCCTGCAGCTGTGGCTGGTCAAGAAAATCGCAAACCACGTCCACCTCGCCCACCGCGTGAGGAAAAACGTGAACCGCGTCAGGTGCCAGTAACAGATATCTCAAAACTGCAAATTGGCCAGGAAATCAAAGTCAGAGCAGGTCAGAGTGCGATGGATGCAACCGTTTTGGAAATTGCCAAAGACGGTGTCCGGGTTCAACTCTCTTCGGGTCTGGCGATGATCGTGCGCGCAGAACACTTGCAGTTCTGATACGGAGGCCAACTCAGGCATGAACAAATTTGTCAGATTAAGCGTTATTGCAGGTCTGTTGTTGTCAGGAGCGAGTCTGGTTAACACCAGTTATGCGAACGATAGTGCACCGGTGACTATCGATCAGCTCAAGCAATTGACACAAGAACCTCAGGACGCCACGGTGAGTGAGCGTGTTACGGCACGCTTTACCCGTTCGCATTATCGTCAGTTTGATCTTAATGCTGATTTCTCCGGGAAAATCTTCGACCGTTATCTCAACATGCTCGATTATGGCCATAACGTATTGATGGCATCTGACGTGGCCCAGTTTGCATCCAAGCGTAACACGCTGGGTGAAGAGCTGAAGTCAGGTCAGTTGACCACTCCGTATGCCTTGTACAATTTGGCGCAGCAGCGTCGCTTCGAACGCTATAATTATGCGTTGCAAGTGCTCGCCCGGCCGATGGATTTCAGCGGCAACGACACGATTAATCTGGACCGTTCTAAGTCTCCTTGGCCGACAGACCGGGCTGAGCTGGATCGTTTGTGGGATGCCAAAGTCAAATATGACGAGCTGAACCTCAAACTGACCGGTAAGAACGATCAGGAAATTCGCGATGTGCTGACCAAACGTTACCGTTTTGCGATGAAACGTTTGACTCAAAGCAACAGCGAAGACGTCTTCCAACTGGTCATGAATGCCTTTGCGCATGAAATAGATCCGCACACTAACTATCTGTCTCCGCGCAGCACTGAGCAATTCAATACCGAAATGAGCCTGTCTCTGGAAGGTATTGGCGCTGTGTTGCAAGGCGATGACGATTACACGGTGATCAACTCGATGGTAGCTGGCGGCCCGGCGGCCAAAAGTAAAGTCATTGCAGTGGGTGACCGCATCGTTGGTGTTGGGCAGGTAGCGACCAGTAAAGGCGTTGTTGATGTGATTGGCTGGCGTCTTGATGATGTCGTCGCTCTGATCAAAGGCGCTAAAGGCAGTAAAGTTCGTCTTGAAATTCTGCCAGCAGGTAAAGGGACCAAAACCCGTACTGTTATCCTGACCCGTGAGAAAATCCGTTTGGAAGATCGCGCGGTGAAAATGACCATCAAGAAAGTCGGCAATGAAAAAGTTGCTGTGATGGATATTCCGGGCTTCTACGTTGGCCTGACGGATGACGTAAAAGTACAGTTGCAGAAAATGGCGAAACAGGATGTAAGCAGCCTGGTTATCGATCTGCGTACTAACGGCGGCGGTGCATTAACCGAAGCGGTTTCACTCTCTGGCCTGTTTATTCCAAGCGGTCCGGTGGTGCAGGTACGTGATAACAACGGTCGTATCCGCCAGGATAGCGATACCGACGGCGTCGTTTACTACAAAGGTCCGCTGGTCGTGTTGGTTGATCGTTTCAGTGCCTCGGCATCAGAAATTTTCGCCGCAGCGATGCAGGATTACGGCCGTGCGCTGATTGTCGGTGAACCGACATTCGGTAAAGGCACAGTTCAGCAATATCGCTCACTGAATCGAATTTACGACCAGATGCTGCGCCCTGAATGGCCTGCATTGGGTTCTGTACAGTACACGATTCAGAAGTTCTATCGCATCAACGGTGGCAGTACTCAGCGTAAAGGCGTAACGCCTGAGATTCTGATGCCAACGGGTATTGAAGCGATTGAAACCGGTGAGAAATTTGAAGATAACGCCTTGCCATGGGACAGCGTTACCGCCGCGTCCTATACCAAGACCGGCGATCTGGCACCTTTCGTACCTGAACTGCTGAAAGATCATCAGACGCGTATCGAGAAAGATCCGGAGTTCCAGTACATCCAACAAGATATCGCGCGCTATAAAGCGTTGAAAGACAAACGCGATATCGTCTCTCTGAATTACGCTCAGCGTGATAAAGAAGACAAGGAAGATGACGCGACACGTTTGACGCGCCTGAATGAGCGTTTCAAACGTGAAGGTAAAAAGCCGCTGAAATCTCTCGATGATTTGCCGAAAGATTATGTTGCGCCGGACCCTTATCTGGATGAAGCCGATAACATCGCGCTTGATCTGGCTCATTTGCAGAAAGCACAGGTTGCTCAGGCACCGGCTGCCAGCAAATAAGTTCAGGTTAACTACAAAATATGTTCCTCAGAAAGCGCACCCCGGTGCGCTTTTTTTATTGTTTGTAGATCCCATACAGTGACGTCCCTCCTACGTTTTGTTGGGAAATCGAATAAAAATGTGAAATCAAAGGCTGTACTTTGTAAAGTATTGTGAATTTACAGGCTTAAAACTGGCAGCCTCTTGAATCTGCTGTATTAGCCCATAGGATCTATGTCGGCCTGAGAGTATTTCAGGCATCTGTATTGCACAACGTTGAATCAACAATGAGGAAGTGAAAATTTTATGATGCGTATAGGGTTGTTCCTGATAACTAACCTGGCGGTCATGCTGATCTTTGGTCTGGTATTGAGCCTGACCGGTATTCAGTCGAGCAGTGTGCAAGGGCTGATGATCATGGCTGGCCTGTTCGGTTTCGGTGGCGCCTTCGTATCCTTACTGATGTCCAAATGGATGGCGCTGCGTTCGGTCGGTGGTGAAGTCATCGTACAACCACGTAATGAAACGGAGCGCTGGTTGGTAGAGACGGTTCGCCGTCAGTCTCAACAGGCAGGCATTGCCATGCCACAGGTCGCGATTTACCACGCGCCTGATATCAACGCATTTGCGACCGGCGCACGTCGGGATGCTTCGCTGGTGGCGGTGAGTACCGGTCTGTTGCAAAGCATGAGCCAGGATGAAGCTGAGGCGGTTATCGCCCATGAAATCAGTCATATTGCCAACGGTGATATGGTGACGATGACGCTGATTCAGGGCATCGTGAACACCTTTGTGATCTTTATTTCCCGCCTGATTGCTCAGGCTGCGTCAGGGTTCCTCTCTGGTAACCGTGACGGGGAGGAAAGCAACGGTGGCAATCCTATGATTTACTTTGCAGTAGCCACCGTGCTGGAACTGGTGTTCGGTATTCTGGCGAGCATTATTACCATGTGGTTCTCGCGTCATCGTGAGTTCTACGCCGATGCCGGTTCAGCCAAACTGGTGGGGCGTGAGAAAATGATTTCCGCATTGCAGCGCCTGAAGACCAGCCATGAGCCGCAGGAGGCGGGCAGCATGATGGCTTTCTGCATTAACGGTAAGTCGAAGTCGTTCAGCGAACTGTTTATGTCGCATCCACCCCTGGATAAACGTATCGAAGCGCTGCGTAGTGGCCAGTATTTGAAGTAATGACGGGCTACGTGCATTAAAACGAAAAACCCGGCAGCGTGAAGCGAGCCGGGTTTTTTTATGTGTGAAATTCAGTGTGGGGGCTTCGCATCAGGACTTCTCAGCGGCCTCTTTCTGGCTGGAGGTTTGCTGAGTCATACGCAGGAAACTCACTATTGCACCGGTACCTGCCAATGTACCGGCCAGAATCAGTGAGGCGTGGGTTCCATGCGCTGGGAATAGGTTAAACATCAGCGCTACCATGGCTGCGCCGGTGGTCTGGCCAAGCAGCCGCGCTGTGCCTAACAGGCCGCTGGCACCACCGCTTCGGTTGCGCGGTGCGGCAGTGATAATCGTGTGGTTGTTGGGGGATTGGAACAGGCCGAAACCTGCGCCGCATAGCAACATTCGCCAAATGATATTCAGATTTGATGGATCCTGTGGCAGCAACGGCAGGGAATATAATCCAAAAGAAAACACAATCAAACCCAGTCCACCGAGCATTCCCGGGTGGTAACGCTCAACCAGGCGACCGGCGATAGGTGCCATCACCATGGTAGCCAGCGGCCACGGGGTGAGCAGCAGGCCGGTTGAAACGGAATCCAGCCCCAGCGTGTTTTGCAAAAAGAACGGCAGTGACACGAAAGCCAGCATCTGCGCGCTGAAGGAGCACAACGAGGTGCCAAGCGACAGGGCGAAAATAGGAATTCGCAGTAAGTCTACCAGCAACAGAGGGAAAGGGCGCGACAACTGACGGCGTACAAAGAACCAGCCAATGATCAGCAGTGCAACCACTTCCCCCAAGATCAGCATCCGGTTCTGGCCTTGTGCAAATCCGCTGATGGCGATGATCAGCAGCCCGAACGTCAGGGCATTCATTACGCTGCTGGTGAAATCGAATTTCTGCCCCTGACTTTTGGTGCTGTTGGCTGGTAAAAATTTCAAACCCAGCGCCAGTGCCGCCAGACCTATCGGCAGATTGATGGCAAACAGCCACTGCCATGACGCAAAGGAGAGTATCCCTGCGGCCACGGTGGGTCCTGCCGCTGAAGAGACCGCCACAATCAGCGCATTAATGCCCATTCCCCGACCGAGAAATCTCTGAGGGTAGATAATACGAATTAGCGCAGTATTGACGCTCATGATCGCTGCTGCGCCAAACCCTTGCAGGATACGGGCGATAGTCAACGTCGTCAGAGAGTCCGACAGCGCGCAAAACAGTGATGTAATGCTAAACACCAGCAAGCCGGTCTGATAAATGCGCCGGTAACCGAAAATGTCGCCGAGCGATGCCAGCGAGAGCAACGATATGGTGATAGCCAACTGGTAGGCGTTGACCACCCATATATATGAGGCGGGACTGGCATTGAGATCCCTGGCGATGGTGGGTAAAGCTACATTGGCTATCGCGCCATCGAGCACTGAAACGGTAATGCCGAGGGCGATCGCGAGAATCGCTCCATAGCGCTGCGGAACAGGAAGTCCGTCATTTGGCGTGAGAATCATGAATGAGTGTCGGCATTGAGGTAATAAGAAGTAGGGATATTATCACGCAAGTAACTAAAAGGTGACAACCGTGATTATTGAGAAATACTTTTAATATTGTAAGGGAAATTATTAATAAGCCGGCGTTGCGCCCAAGGTTTCCGGCCGGAGATTGCGTATGCGGAAGGCTTGCCAGTATAATGGAAACTGCGTTCTATTTTTTTTGAAACAAAACTTAAGCGGGCAGGTAAGAGAGACTATGGCTATCGCAGATCTTGATAAACAACCGGATTCCGTTTCCTCCGTCATGAAGGTATTTGGCATTTTGCAGGCCCTTGGCGAGGAGCGTGAGATTGGGATCACCGAGCTTTCACAGCGCGTAATGATGTCAAAAAGTACGGTTTACCGTTTTCTTCAGACAATGAAATCATTAGGTTATGTGGCGCAGGAAGGCGAGTCGGAAAAATACTCACTGACGCTGAAATTATTCGAACTTGGGGCGAAAGCTTTACAGAATGTGGATCTTATCCGCAGCGCAGATATTCAAATGCGCGAACTCTCACGTCTGACCCGCGAGACAATACATCTGGGTGCGCTGGATGAAGACGGCATCGTCTATATTCACAAAATCGACTCTATGTATAACCTGCGTATGCATTCGCGCATTGGTCGGCGTAATCCGTTGCACAGTACGGCGATTGGTAAAGTCCTGATGGCCTGGGGCGATAGCAGCGAAGTGGATGCCTTGTTGGCAGACATGGAGTTTACCCGCAGCACCGACAACACCATTCTGAGTGCCGAAGCGTTGCGTTCCGCCTTGGAAATGGTACGTGAGCAGGGTTATGGCGAAGATGTTGAAGAGCAGGAACAGGGTTTGCGCTGTATAGCTGTGCCGGTATTTGACCGCTTTGGCGTGGTGACGGCGGGTCTGAGTATCTCTTTCCCCACCATCCGATTCTCGGAAGAGTGCAAAAGTGATTATGTCCGTATGCTGCATACGGCGGCGCGCAATATTTCACAGCAGCTGGGTTATCACGACTATCCGTTCTGAATGTTTCTATCATGATGAGCACAAAAAAACCGAAGCCTGCGCTTCGGTTTTTTATGTCACTCAGTAAATGGGAAGAGAATGTTGACTAGCGATGTGCCAGTTCAGCGTTCTCTTCAGCATCCATGACTGATTTATCGGTCTGTTTCAGCAACTGGCTGGTTATGGTTCCGGCGGTCATTGACCCACTGACGTTGAGCGCAGTACGGCCCATATCAATCAGCGGCTCAACCGAGATGAGCAGGGCAACCAGAGTGACCGGGAGGCCCATCGCAGGAAGAACAATCAACGCTGCGAAGGTTGCGCCACCACCCACGCCAGCAACACCAGCGGAGCTTAGGGTAACAATACCGACCAGCGTAGCTATCCACATTGGGTCAAACGGATTGATACCCACCGTTGGCGCTACCATCACGGCCAACATGGTCGGATACAGACCCGCACAACCGTTCTGGCCGATAGTGGCACCGAAGGAGGCCGAGAAGCTGGCGATGGATTCAGGAATACCCAGACGGCGGGTCTGTGCTTCCACGCTCAGCGGGATGGTTGCAGCACTGGAGCGGCTGGTGAACGCGAACGTCAGAACCGGCCACACTTTACGGAAGAACTTCGCCGGGTTGACACCGGTGAGCGACAGCAGCAATGCGTGGACGACAAACATGATCGCGAGACCGAGGTAGGAAGCCACCACGAAACTGCCGAGTTTAACGATATCCTGCACGTTGGAACCCGCTACCACTTTGGTCATCAACGCCAGCACACCGTAAGGGGTCAGCTTCATGACCAGACGCACCAGTTTCATCACCCAGGCTTGCAGAGTATCGATGAACACCAGAACGCGTGGGCCTTTTTCCTGATCGTCTTTTACCAGTTGCAGAGCGGCAACGCCCACAAAAGCGGCGAAAATCACCACGCTGATGATTGATGTCGGGCTTGCGCCAGTCAAATCAGCAAACGGGTTTTTTGGAATAAAGGAAAGGATCAGCTGTGGCATAGTCAGATCGGCGACTTTACCCACATAGGTACTTTGCAGCGCAGAAAGGCGTGCTGTTTCCTGAGCGCCCTGTACCAGGCCATCTGCCGTCAGGCCAAACAAGCCGGTGACGAAAACACCGACCAGTGCGGCAATCAGCGTGGTGAACAGCAGAGTACCGATAGTCAGAAAACTGATTTTACCCAGCGATGACGCATTATGTAACTTCGCGACCGCGCTCAGAATAGAAACGAACACCAGCGGCATGACAATCATCTGCAACAGCTGCACATAACCGTTACCCACAATATTGAACCAGGTAATAGAGGTTTTGAGGACCGCATTATCAGAGCCATAGATCAGCTGCAACGCCAGGCCAAATACGACACCCATCACCAGGCCCACTAAGACTTTTTTTGCCAGACTCCATTGCTTATGGCGGGTTTGCGCCAATAGCAAAAGGAGGGCAACGAAGACCACTACGTTAATCACGAGCGGAAGATTCATACCCAGATCTCCAAATTTATCATTATTTCATTATGTGTTGCTTACTGGCGTTCTCAGCGAGGAGCGCACCATCCCGTAGCGTTGAGCGACAGAATATCAGGTCATTGCGGTCATTAATTATATTCAAAAGGAATGGGTTATAACTTTTTGACTTATTTTGTACGAATTAAGAACGACATGAATGATGCTTATCCAATATTAAGTGATCAGGTTCAAAATTTTGCTGAAAGACTCTGGCTTAATTGCACTAATAATGGGCGTCCAGTTGGGCCAAAAGAGCGTAAAAGCGACCAATGCGAGACATAATGTCCGCTCAAGCTGGTTACCTTTTTGACTGTTGATCAGTGGCAAACGAAAACGCCAGCGGCATGGCCATAATAAAGGTACGCCCGCGGGTGTCAGCATATCCGCCAGAATATGGCTGAGGTAACCGATGATCATCGCATGCAGGGCATCAATGGGGATGACCCAGTCGTGAGGGAAATGCGTGCGAAATAAAAAGATGCTGGCAATCACCGCCAGCAGACTATGGGTGAAGCCGCGATGACCGAACATACGGGCAATAGGCGTCGAAACCCACTTTAGGCGCTGGCCTATCAGTGATTTAGGATGGTCAATATCAGGTAGCAGCGAAGTCAGCATGGACGCCGGGATAATATGCCACCAGTCGCCATGCGCCAGTTCCGGTGAGAGCTGTGCTTTTTTGGCGAACACCGCGCAGGCGATGGAGAATATGAGATGGCCTTCCGCCGTCATGAAACTTCCGAACTGAATAACTGTTATTTTATCCAGTATAGGTGAAAGTGTCACAATCAGGGAAGTGTTACGCTGTAACTAATTGTCAACAGGTTGATAAAAAAGCTGAAAGGCGCAAAATTTGCGCCTTTTCATATAGCGAGGGGAAAGCTTAGCGTGCCAGCCAGCCCCCGTCGACTGCCACGGTGTAGCCGTTAATGTAGTCGGAGGCTTTCGATGCCAGAAATACCACTGGCCCCATGACATCCTCCGGTTGTCCCCATCGCCCGGCGGGGATGCGCTCCAGGATCTCTTTACTGCGGTCTTCGTCTGAACGTAGTTGCTCGGTATTGTTGGTCGCCATGTACCCCGGTGCAATGGCGTTAACGTTGATATTGTGTTTGGCCCACTCATTTGCCATCAGACGTGTGATGCCCATAACGGCGCTTTTTGACGCCGTGTAGGAAGGGACGCGGATGCCGCCCTGGTAGGAGAGCATGGAGGCAATATTAATAATTTTGCCGCCTTTACCCTGCTTAATGAATTGACGGGCTACGGCCTGCGACATGAAAAACAGTGTTTTGCTGTTTACATTCATCACGTCATCCCAGTTTTTCTCGCTGAAGTCGATCGCATCTTCGCGGCGAATGATGCCCGCGTTATTCACCAGAATATCGATGTGGCCGAACTCGCCTACCGCGGTTTCAATCAACTGCGGAATGCCGGCAATGCTGCTAAGGTCGGCGCGTAAATCGAGAAAACGTCGTCCGAGAGCAATGACCTGTTTTGCCGTTTCGTCCGGCGAGCTGACGTTGACACCGATGATATCGCAACCCGCCTGAGCCAGTCCCAGCGCCATACCCTGACCAAGCCCTGTATTACAGCCGGTCACCAGTGCTACTTTTCCTGCTAAATCAAAAGCATTGAGGATCATTATTTTCTCACTTTTGCAACGGCGCTCCCGCCGTAAATATAGGCTCCGCTGGCCTTCAGCAGAGCTGGCGAATTAGCGCAGTTCGCTGACTTTGACATGGTCCATATCATCAAATACCTGATTTTCGCCCACCATTCCCCAAATAAAGGTATAGCGTTTGGTACCAACGCCCGAATGAATTGACCAGCTTGGAGAAATGACGGCCTGTTCGTTATGGACCAACAGGTGACGAGTTTCCTGCGGCTGCCCCATCATGTGGAATACCGCCGTATCATCGTCCATATCGAAATAGAAATAGACTTCCATACGGCGGTCATGGGTATGACACGGCATGGTATTCCACAGGCTTCCCTGTTCAAGTTTGGTTAGGCCCATAGTGAGCTGGCAGGTTTCCAGCACGTCAGGAACGATGTACTTATTAATGGTGCGGCGGTTGCTGGTCGCAGAGTCGCCAATCGTTTGTGGTGAGGCTTCTGCTAAGGTAATTTTCTTGTTCGGGAAGGTGGTATGGGCTGGTGCGCTGTTGTAATAGAATTTAGCCGGTTTGGCGGCATTAACGCTGCTGAATTCAACCTGTTTGGCACCTTTGCCGACATACAGCGCTTCTTCATGGCCGATTTCATACGTTGTACCGTCAACGACGATAAGCCCCGGGCCGCCAATATTAATCACACCCAGTTCCCGGCGTTCGAGAAAATAGCTAACACCAAGCTGCTTACCGACTTCATCACCTACAGATACTTTGGTATCAACCGGCATCACGCCGCCGACGATAATTCGGTCGATATGGCTGTACGTCATGGTATAGGCGTTTTTTTCGAAGATTTTCTCGATGAGGAATTCGCGCCGTAACCCAGCGGTGTCGAGCTGTTTAGCGTGTTCGCTATGTATGCTTTGACGGATTTGCATGTCGGTGCCTCTCGTGCGTAATCAATATAACGAAGGAAAGAGTAGCCGGAGCGGAATATGGCGTGCGTGGCAGTAACAGCACCAAAAGATCCGCTATTCGGCTGCTCCATGTTGAATGCAGCATAAAGTCATTGGCATGCTAATTCAATAAAAATGAAATGATGTTTTATTATTTATGAGGAAGCTCAAGGTTTATGACATCGGACGGGGGAAATGCGCTTCCTTTCACTAGAATATTGAAAGAAAGTAATACCCTTCACGGCGCGAATGGGCCGTTTTATCTCGCAGGTCACGGAGAAAAAGTAATGAAAACCTTCTTTATAGATGATGAAGCTTCCTGGGAAGAGTTAGGTAACGGGATCCGGCGCAAGATGATGACCTGGAGTGATGAGTTGATGATGGTAGCCGTTCATTTTGATAAAGGGGCGGTTGGCGTGGCGCATCAGCACGATATTCATGACCAAATTGCCTACGTTGCTGCGGGAAGTTTTGATGTGGAAATAGAGGGGGTAAAAAGGGTGCTGAAAACGGGCGATGCTTACCGTGCGCTAAAACATCAGATGCATGGCGTTGTTGCACTGGAGCAGGATAGCGTATTGATAGACACGTTTTCACCCAAGCGCGACGATTTTCTTTGAGCTTTGTTTTGCAGGCGTTGGGTGGGGAAGTATTGGGCACACCACCGTGCGCCCAAAATGATCAGCGAATATGTGCGACTTGGAGGTGTTCCAGCGACGAGAGTTTTACGTCAGCCAGCGCCCAGCGTGGGTCATCACTGAATTCATGAGCCGGAACGACGATAGAGCACATGCGCGCAGCTTTGGTCGCAATCATTCCGTTAAAGGAATCTTCCAGCGTTATGCAGTTTAACGGGTCAACCTGCAATTGGCCTGCTGCCTGTAAATAGACTTCAGGATGGGGTTTACTGTAAGGCAGGTGTTCTGCCGAAGCGCGCACCTGGAAGTAGGCGGTTAAATTAAACATTTCCAGCACGATATCGAGCATGTGCAGTGGTGATGCAGATGCCAGACCAATTTTTAAGCCCTGATCGCGGCATAATTCCAGCGCATGCGTCACGCCTGGCAGCAACGGTCGTGTCTGTTCGACCAGCTCAATCGCGCGTGTAATAACCTGCTGCGTCACTTCTGCCTGGCTTGGGCCTTGCCATGGCATCGCCTGATACCACATTCTGACAACCTGGTCGATTCTCAGACCCAGCGTATCAGGTAATAAATGCCGTTGTGAAAGATCCAGCCCCAGGCTGCCAAAAACATCCAGTTCTGCCTGAGTCCATAAGGGTTCAGAATCGATTAGCAGACCATCCATATCAAAAATTGCTGCAGTAACAGGGCGTGTATAGGCCATCAGTTATCACTCCGTCATGTGGGGACCGTCACTTTAGCATTCGTCGCGACGCAGGTGAAAGAGTGAAAACGCACCGCAGCCGTACGCATTTTGCTGACTTTCATCCTAAGCCATTAAAACAGTGGGCGGTGTTGAGATTCTGTAGGTAAACTTAGTGGATAACTGACACGTCCTTACAAGGGGAATTCATGACGTATCAACAAGCCGGGCGCGTTGCGGTACTAAAGCGGATCTTGGGATGGGTGGTTTTCATTCCTACATTATTGTCCACGGGGATTTCGCTGCTTAACTTTGTCTATGAACACAGTAAAGCTCAGCAGGGCATCAACGCGGTGATGCTGGATTTTGTGCACGTGATGGTCGACATGGTGCGTTTTAACACCAATTTTCTGAATATGTTCTGGTATAACTCACCGGTACCCGTGCTCGGGCAGGGTGTTACCAGCGCCAATATCATGTTTTTCATCATTTACTGGCTGATCTTCGTCGGGCTGGCGCTCCAGGCTTCGGGTGCAAGAATGTCGCGACAGGTGACACATATCCGTGAAGGCATCCAGGATCAATTGATTCTTGAACAGGCCAAAGGCAGTGAGGGACGGACCAAACAACAAATTGAAGAGCGAATTATATTGCCGCGCCATACTATTTTCGTGCAGTACTTCCCTTTGTATATTTTGCCAATCGTACTGGCCGTAATTGCCTATTTCATTTTGAAATTACTGGGTTTATTCGGCTGAGTCAGTCATTAAAGAAAACACTATTTTTTGGTCATGTATTCAATATGGTGATTTTCACTATAACAAGTAATGCTCTCGCTCAATGAATGTGCCGATGATCTTGTCATGCATTTCTGCTGATTTTGAGTATCCGATGGTCTTCCGGTTCAGTCGCTT
>BHES01000063.1 GCA_003864575.1 Enterobacterales bacterium | reverse complement strand
AGCGCCTTAATTTTCTTACGTCTTAATTCATCATGGCACCGCTTTGTGTCGTAAGCGCCGTCAGCCGAGGCCACCCTGATTTTCCGCTGGGTCTGGCGGATGAGCCCCGGGAATGCTTCTGCATCGGCATTCCGTTCTTCGTGGTCACCATGGCCTCGCAGAACGCGCCGGGCATCGCCACCCTGAAAGCCCACGGCTATCATCTGCCGGTTTCCCCATTGATTTCATGGACTGCGTTGGTTGCCCTGATATTAGCGCCGTTTGGCGGTTTTACCGTCTGTATCGCTGCTATTACTGCCGCAATTTGCATGGGTGAAGAGGTGCATCCTGACCCGAAAAAACGCTATATGGCGGCCGTGGCGGCGGGGGGGTTCTATCTGCTGGCCGGTCTGTTTGGCGGATCAATGGGTATGCTGTTTACCGCGCTGCCCACACCACTGATTCACACTATTGCCGGACTGGCGCTGCTTGGGACGATTTCCGGCAGTTTGCATCGGGCGCTGAATGAAGAGCGTCAGCGTGACGCCGCCATCGTGACTTTCCTGATCACCGCGTCCGGGCTTTCGCTGCTCGGCGTCGGTTCGGCCTTCTGGGGTCTGGTAGGCGGGGCGATCACCCACTTTATTCTGCGTTATTCCCGCCAAAAGGCGGCCTAAAAGTTGAGGTCGTTCAAGTTCTGGGTAACAGCTTTTCGTAACACGGTTTAAAGTGACGCTGGTCACATTTCTGCCCGACTAAACCCTCTTTACTGGTCCTTATCTTGCCGTCAACGCTGCGGTTGCGGCGCCCAATAAAGAGCGAAATAAGATGAATATTGATACCCAATCCTGCGTGGTTACCGGTAAAAAAGAGGTCTTCGTGGTCGGTCAGCCACTCGATTATCAGGGCCAGGGAACGCTGGTCAGGGTCACCCGTGGCGGGATCTGCGGCTCAGATTTGCACTATTACGAACACGGTCAGGTCGGCGATTTTAAGGTGCGCGAAGCTATGGTGCTCGGCCATGAAGTGGTCGGCGTGGTGGAAAAGTCAGACACCGACCGGCTGCAACCGGGTCAAAAAGTCGCACTCAACCCAAGTAAGCCGTGTAAAGCCTGTAAATACTGCCTTTCTGGCGATGAAAACCAGTGCACCACCATGAAATTCTTCGGCAGCGCCATGTACTTCCCACATATCAACGGGGCCTTCACGCAGTACAAAATTGTCGACAGCGACCAGTGCATTCCTTACGACAATCAGGTCAGCGACCGTTTGATGGTGTTCGCCGAGCCCCTGGCTGTCGCCATTCACGCCGTCAATCAGGCCGGTGATATCAGGGGAAAAACCGTGTTTGTTTCCGGCGTCGGCCCCATTGGCTGTCTCATTGTGCTGGCGGCCATTGCCAAAGGCGCGGCAGAAGTCATCGTCACTGATCCCAGTGAACGCTGCCGCACGCTGGCGATGGCCGTCGGTGCCACCAAAGCGCTGGATGCCACAAACGGGGACTTCGCGGAATATCAGGCTGAAAAAGGCTATTTCAACGTCTCTTTCGATGCATCCGGTCATCCGTCATCCATCCGCCGCTGTTTGGAAGTCACCCGCGCTCGCGGCACGCTGGTACAGGTGGGTATGGGCGGAGCGGTTAATGATTTCCCGCTGATGATGCTGATTGCCAAAGAGATTAACTGGGTCGGCAGCTTCCGCTTCACCGAAGAGTTCAACACCGCCGTCGAATGGCTGGCGAATAAAACCGTGGATCCGATGCCGCTGCTTTCTGCGGAATTCCCGCAGGGGGATGTCGTCGACGCGCTGGAATTCGCACTGGATAAGTCCAAAGCCTCGAAAGTGCAGCTGGTCTTCTGAGTCTGCTGACTGAATCACAACATTAAAACAGCGTTTCATTTTAATATATCCTTCTGATTTTAACGTCACGAGGATATTTTTTATGCACAAGGACAACGCCAAAAAGCAGGTCGCGCTGTTGCTGGCCGACGGATTCGAAGAAGGCGAAGCGGTGATCGTATTGGATATCCTGGAGCGTCTGGATATCAGCGTCACCACGCTGGCCTGCCAACAAAACCAGACTTTGCGCAGTTATCACGGCATTCAGATGCAGGCTAACGCCCTGCTTTCCGCTCAGGGTAACAAGTTGTTTGACGCCGTGGTGATGCCCGGCGGCCCGGAAGGCTCTATGGCGCTGGCCGCCAGTCGCGAAGTAGTGGAGTTTGTCCGTCGCCATGACGATGCCGGTAAGTTGATCTGCCCGCTCTGCTCCGCCGCCGCCCGCGGGCTCGGGGGTAATAATCTGCTTAAAGGCCGCCGTTATGTCTGTTCCGGTGATTTATACCAAGACGTTAAAGACGGCGTGTACGTTAACCAGTCCTTTGTCGAAGACGGTAACTTATTGAGTGGAAAAGGATTAGGGCTGGCGTTTGATTTTGCTTTCCAGCTGGCGTATCGCCTGACCGGCAATGCGGAAGTCACCAATTTCCAGGCCGACCATATCGACTATCACCATTGGCGTGCGGATCAAAAACTGTGAATTGTCGGCGGACGGCACAGGTCGTCCGCCCCTGTCATCATCATGTCCGTTTTTGGCATGTCCGTTTCATTTCTTCTGGCGCAGACTGACTTCACACCCACCTGATGGAGTCCGAAAATGACCAAAAGCGCCCTGTTAAATATCGATGTACAGCGTTCATTTGAACACCGTCCTTTCTGGCAGGAAGACGATCTGCCGGCTTTCCAACATGCGTTGACCCGGCTGATTGACGGCTGCCAGACGCGCGGCGTGCCGGTCATTGACATCTTTCACGTCAATCCTGAAGGGGTGTTCTCGCTCGAATCCGGGCTGGTAGCGCCGATGGCCTTCCTCAGCCATACGTCGCAGAAACGAGTCTATAAACATGTCCACAATGCGCTGCTTGAGTCCGGTCTGGATGCGTGGCTGCGCGAACAGGATATCTCTCACCTGATTATCTCCGGGCTGCGCACCGAGCAATGCTGTGAAACCACCACTCGCGTGGCGTCAGATATTGGCTACCAGGTGACGTTCGTTACCGAAGCGACTATGACTTTCCCGATGACCCACGCCTGCGGCGAAGCCTTCTCCACGGCCGCCATTAAACGCCATACCGAACTGGTGCTGGCCGACCGTTTCGCCACCATCACCGACGTTGACGGCGCACTGGCGCAGCTGGACCTGGCTGTGTGAAGATGGCGTTTTCGCCACCGTGACACAAAGGGGCTTCTATGATGCAGGACATCTATTTCGTGACGCTGCCGGGCGTGATGGCGCTCGACCTGGCCGGTCCCGGCGAAGCGTTACGGCTGGCGGGCGCGTTCCGGCTGCATTACGTGAGCCCGCAGGAAGAAGCTGAGATGTCCACCGGTCTGGTGGTCGGGCGGCTGCAACCGCTGCCGGAAAATCCCGCGCCGGGCAGCCTGATTATTGTGCCGGGCGTTGAGCACTCGGCGGAGAACTTCGCCACGCCGGTTGCCCTGGTCGCGCGCGACTGGCTCAGACGGCAAAAAACGGCCATCGAGCGCGGTGACATCACGCTGGTTTGTATCTGCTCCGGCAGCTTGCTGGCCGGTCAGGCCGGTCTGCTGGACGGCTATCAGTGCACCACGCACCATGACGTTATCGCCCGTTTACGCCAGCAGGTGCCCGCTGCGCAGGTGAAAGACAACCGCATTTTTGTCGAAGACCGTTTTATTCTCACCAGCGCCGGGATCACCGCCGGTATTGATCTCTCGCTGCACATTATTTCCAGCCGCCTTGGCGCGCAGGCCGCGCTGGACGTGGCCCGCGAGATGGTGGTCTATTTTCGTCGCGCGGGCGATGACCCACAGCTCTCCCCGTGGCTGCGCTATCGCAACCATCTTCATCCGGCGGTTCACCGTGCGCAAAACCTGATGGCGGCGGCACCGGAATCCCCGTGGCAGGTCGAAGAAGTCGCCGTGAAATCCCACATTAGCAGCCGCCACCTGACCCGCCTATTTAAGCAACATCTGGGGATCAGCGTGCGCGATTACCACGAACAGCTGCGTATTGCCGTTGCAGGCCAGCGGTTACAGCAGGGATTCGGGATTGAGAAAGCCGCGCTGGCGGCGGGTTTCACGTCAGCAAGACAGTTCAGGCGGGCGCAGGAACGGTGGAGCGAGAGCTAACTCACCCAATGCTGCCGGTCTGCTTTTCCCAGCAATAGGGCCAGCACCAGGCTGCCAAACAGGCCGCAGATAAAGAGGAAAGCGATGTTAAGCAGCGGCCACTGTGGAAAACCAATATGCGCGGTGCGCAGGCCGATCACGATCAGGGCGTGAAAGCCATAGATCGCCAGAGAATACCGGGAGATCAGCGCTAATCCCGGTAAAATTCGCGCTGAAAGCGTGTTTTTAAACATCACGTACAGGGAGGTTGCGGAGATAAATACCAGCGGGCCGCAGTAGACGTAAAAAGTATCGGCGAAATTTTGGTTAATCAGTGACTGATGTCGGGTTCCCCAGGCGATGCCCAGCGTGCTGAGGATAAACAGGGCCACCGCCGATGCGGTAATGCCGGTTTTCTGCGTATTCAACATGCCGATGGCACGGCCCATCAACGCATAGAGCAGATAATAGAAGGTATCGCCGCCAATATAGAGATTGAGCGGCAAAAGATGCACGCCCAGCCAATCGAGTACCGGCAGCTGTGGGTTCGCCAGTACTCCGAGGATTATTCCTGCCACCAGCACATAGCTTCCCGCCACCTCTTTTACGCGGATAAAAGGCGACAACAGGTAAATCACCCCAATCGCGTAGAAGAACCAGAGGTGATAAAATACCGGCTTTTGCAGAATATGCTTCAGAGCGGGCCAAAAACCGATGTTTGTCAGGCTGTAGATATAAATTAGCGACACCACGCTGTAAAACAGCAGACATAATCCGATGCGCAGAAAATGGCGTTTCGCAGCACTCTTCTCACCAAAAAACAGGTAGCCGGAAATCATAAAAAACAGTGGCACACCGACCCGCGAAGCAGAGTTCAGCAGGTTGGCCACCGTCCATTCGACAGAATGAAGAGCCTGAAAATTCACCACCTGCGCCGTGCTGGCGTGAATCATCACCACCATCATGCAGGCCACCGCCCGCAGATTGTCTATCCAGCTGATTTTATGACTCATCGACCGCGCATTCCTTCTCTAAACTGACGTAAACTCGCTCTGTTGGCAGGTTAACGGGCCAGAGCCTGGCTAACAACCTGAAAGTCGCAATCTCAGAAAGTGCTTAACCTGATAAAGGGTGATTGCACCACGGTTAAAAAATCGGCAAAATAGCCGCCATTACTGCCCCGCTTGCGTTACCCGCCCGGACAGTCCCTATTTTCTTGCTACTTATTTTCTCTCTAAGAGTCAACTTTTAGCCTTACGTCTGTGAAATAACGAAAATGCATAATTCTCCTAATACTGCGTCCCTTTTAGGGCGGCAGGCGCTTTTGTTCCCTCTTTGCCTGGTGCTTTTTGAATTCGCCACCTATATCGGCAACGATATGATTCAGCCCGGTATGTTGGCCGTGGTTGCGGGTTTCAACGCCGGGGAAGAGTGGGTGCCCACCTCAATGACCGCCTATTTAGCCGGCGGTATGTTCCTGCAATGGTTGCTGGGGCCGCTGTCCGATCGCCGTGGGCGTCGCCCGGTGATGTTGGCCGGCGTGGGCTTTTTCATTGTTACCTGCCTGGCAATTTTGTTCGTGCAGAGCATCGAACAATTTATGGTGATGCGTTTCCTGCAAGGTATCAGCCTGTGCTTTATCGGCGCGGTGGGTTACGCAGCCATTCAGGAATCTTTCGAAGAGTCGGTGTGTATTAAAATTACCGCTATGATGGCTAACGTGGCGTTGATCGCCCCGCTGCTTGGGCCGCTGGCCGGTGCGGCCCTGGTGCAATTTGCGCCGTGGGAAACCATGTTCGTGCTGTTCGCCCTGCTGGCCGCGATTGCATTCTGGGGCTTGTGGAAATCCATGCCAGAAACCGCCTCACGTCTCGGCGAAGCCTTCTCGATGAAAAGCCTGTGGAAAGACTACAAAGAAGTGCTGAGAAACCGTCAGTTCTTGTGCGGCGCCCTGGCGATTGGTTTTGCCAGTCTGCCGCTGTTGGCGTGGATCGCCCAGTCGCCGGTGATTTTAATCAGCGGCGAAGGTCTGCCACCGTTCGAATACGGTTTGTTGCAGGTGCCGATTTTTGGCGCGCTGATTATCGGTAACGTGACGCTGGCGAAGCTGACCGGTAAACGCAGCGTTGAGCAGTTGATCAAATTGGGTGCAGGCCCAATGGTGCTCGGTTTGGTGATCGCCGCCGCCGCGACGTTGCTCTCCGGCCACGCCTATCTGTGGATGACCGCCGGGTTGAGCTTCTACGCTTTCGGCATTGGCGTGGCAAACGCCGGTCTGTACCGTCTGACGCTGTTCTCCAGCACCATGAGCAAAGGCACCGTTTCCGCCGCAATGGGGATGATCAGCATGATGGTATTCACATTGGGTATCGAACTGGCAAAAGTGGCTTACGTCGGGGGCGGCAGCGGGTTATTCAATCTGTTCAACCTAATAAGCGGCCTCTGCTGGCTGGCACTGGTCGCGGTATTTATCCGCCGCCGTCAGGTATTTGTGGCACCCAATAACGCGGCCTGATACTAATAATATCTAAGCCTGGGGCGTTATTGGCGCAGGGAGTTTGGACACGGACTGCACGGAAGAACCGGAGCGTACACAAAGTACGTGAGGATTCTGAGTACAGCCCGGGTTCAAAATACCAAGCAAAATAGCCCCGATCAGAAAAGGCCCATGGGTTTGTCGGAATAGGATACCAACAGACACTTAGTTTGCTGATAGTGATCCAACATCATCTTGTGCGTTTCCCGCCCGATGCCCGACTGCTTGTAACCGCCGAAGGCTGCGTGGGCCGGATAGGCGTGGTAACAGTTGGTCCATACGCGACCGGCCTGTAAATTGCGCCCCATGTGATAGGCCACGTTGCCGTCGCGGCTCCAGACGCCCGCTCCCAGCCCATATGCCGTGTCGTTGGCAATCTCCAGCGCTTCTTTCATATCCTTGAAGGTCGTGACCGCCAGCACCGGTCCGAAAATCTCCTCCTGGAATACCCGCATACTGTTTTTACCTAACAGGATGGTCGGTTGCAGGTAGTAGCCTGCGTTGAGCGCCCCTTCCAGTTTTTTCTTCGCGCCGCCGGTCAGTACCTGCGCGCCCTCTTTCTTACCGATTTCGATGTAATCCAAAATGGTTTTCATCTGTCCGGCGGAAACCTGCGCGCCCATCTGCGTTTCGGCGTCCAGCGGGTTGCCGGTTTTGATGGCTTCCACGCGTTTGATAGCCCGTTCCATAAAGCGGTCGTAAATCGACTCCTGCACCAGCGCGCGGCTCGGACAGGTACAGACTTCGCCCTGATTGAAGGCAAACAGCGTGAAGCCTTCCAGCGCTTTGTCGAAGAAGGAGTCCTCTTTGTCCATCACGTCGGCGAAGAAAATATTGGGGGATTTACCGCCCAGCTCCAGCGTGGCAGGGATCAGGTTCTGCGCCGCGTAACCGGCGATCTGCTGGCCCACTTCGGTGGAGCCGGTAAAGGCCACTTTGGCAATACGTTTAGAGGTCGCCAGATATTCGCCAATCTCACCGCCCGCGCCGTTAACGACGTTGATCACGCCTGGCGGCAAGATGTCTTTCACCAGATCCATCAACAGCAGCACCGACAGCGGCGTCAGTTTGGCCGGTTTGAGCACAATGCAGTTACCGGCGGCCAGCGCCGGAGCCATTTTCCAGCAGGCCATCAGCAGCGGGAAATTCCACGGAATAATCTGCGCCACCACGCCCAGCGGTTCATGGAAATGGTAGGCCACGGTTTCGCTGTCGATTTCACTGATGCCGCCTTCCTGCGCACGCACACAGGCGGCGAAGTAGCGGAAATGGTCGATAGCCAGCGGCACATCGGCGCCGGTGGTTTCACGGATCGGTTTGCCGTTGTCCCAGGTTTCAGCGTTGGCCAACAGTTCAAGATTCTGCTCCATACGGTCGGCCACACGGTTGAGCAGATTGGCGCGTTCCTGAACCGAATGTTTAGCCCATGCAGCTTTCGCGGCGTGCGCCGCATCAAGCGCCAGTTCAACGTCTTCTTTGCTGGAACTCGCGACTTCACACAGGGCTTCGCCGGTGATTGGCGTCAGGTTGGAATAATATTCCCCCTTCACCGGCGCGACCCATTCTCCGCCGATAAAGTTGTCGTAACGTTTTTGCAGTTTGAGCGGGAAACCATACTCTTCCGGTTTAACGGCCTGAGGGTTTTTGTCATAAGCCATGAGGGTGATCCTTATGCAGCGTCGTGGGAAGGGTGCGAAATAAATTCGCTGCATAAAGCGTAGGTGGTGAGAAAACAACCGGCGGGATGTAAAGAGAACTCTTCGAGCCGCCTCACAACTTTTAAGCCGCAGGCGCACAGGATGTTCAGGCAGGCAATCCGGCGGGTGTCGTGCGGGCGAAACTTTCGCGCTGGAACAGGCGTTCCACCAGCGATATCAGGGTCGGATGTTCAACGCACCAGCCAGGTGCCACGCGGCGAAAATTGAGATAACCGATACAGCAGGCGACGGCGATATCGGCCACGTTAAGACTTTCGCTGTTGAGCAATACACGATTTTTAGCATGTTGCTCAAGAGTATCAAGGCCGCGCAGCAGCTTTGCGCGCTGGCGGATAACCCACTCCTCGTTACGCTTATCGGCGTCTCGTTTACTCTCCAGCACCAGCGCCACGGCGGCGTCGGTAACGCCATCGGCCAGTGCTTCGATTTGCCGTACGCGCAGCGCCTCCAGCGGTTGCCACGGCAGCAGCGTGGGGGTGACGTTTAGCAATTCAATAAACTGGACGATGATCGGCGAATCAAAAAACACCTCACCTTCGTCGGTGACCAGCGCCGGGACTTTACCCAACGGGTTATATTGTGTGACTTTGCTGCCCGCGTTAACGGGAGGGTCATTAACGAAATCAAACGCGATGCCTTTTTCCAGCAGCATTACGGATATTTTGCGCACATAAGGACTGGTGTAGCTGCCGATTAACTTCATCAAAGCCTCCGTCTCTGCTCAAAGCCTTGTTTAAAGCTAGCAGCCACGAACCGTTTTACCAGTCAGGGCTGCTGACTTTAAGACTTTACGAAGCCGGGAAGAGGAACGGATTGAGGCTGCTGCTGGCCAGGCCTTTTTCTTCCATACGCTGGTCGAGCCATAAGGTGGCGAGATCGTCGGCCACGGCGTCGGCCTGCGGATCCTGCTCCTGATAGATGATTTTCAGGTAAGAGCCGCAGTCGCCGCAGCTTTCCGCTTTCACCACGGCCTTTTCGCGGTTGGTCGAGCCGTCATCGAGGGACCAATAGTGCAGTTTCTCCATCTCTTCACAGTTGCTGCACTTCGCGCGAACTACGTGCCATTCGGTTTCACACAGGCTGCAATGCAGATAGCGCAGACCGGTGATCGCCCCCAACGTCACGACGCCAGAGACCGGCAGGCTGCCGCAAACCGGGCAGAACTGGCGGTTTTCACCGTAGTCCGCGCGGCCAACGCCTTTGATTTGCGCGGCCATCTGCGCCCAGTACACCGACAGCGCGGCCCAGATAAACGGGGCTTTGTCGGCGGGAACGTATTTGAAATCCTGATTCAGCAGATGTGTCGCCATCATTTCACGTTGAAGGCTCGGCGAATGTTCAAGGCGTTCCAGCACCAGAAGCGCCGTTGGCGGCGCGCCCGGTTTCAGCGCGGCGATCAACGCGTCGAGCAGCACCAGCCAGTGCGGCGTGCGCACAAATGCGGCGCTATCGAGTGGCGCGCCAGCCACAACTTCACTCATTTCGCCGGTCAGTGGATGAGCCAGTAAAATCTGTTGCTGCGCACTCGCCAGTGCCGCGG
Source organism: Enterobacterales bacterium (assembly GCA_003864575.1). Classification (GTDB taxonomy): domain Bacteria; phylum Pseudomonadota; class Gammaproteobacteria; order Enterobacterales; family Enterobacteriaceae; genus Ewingella. The sequence goes on along the minus strand of BHES01000063.1, from coordinate 10,931 downwards.
CGAAGTTCAGGTAGTCGCCCATCGGATGATTTTCAGCCAGCTGGCGTAAACGATCGGCGCGGCGCTGGTAGAGGGTTTTCAGGTTGGCAAACAGTAAAGGCGGGAGGGTTCCCGCCGGGTTGTTATTGGCCGCCAGTTGTTCTTCGGGAACAATACGGATACTCATCCGGCTTTCCTTTTGTTGTCGGCTTTTTCCTGCTGCTTAGCCAGCACTTCACGGTACCAGCGCGGATGGTGATACTTCGCCCATGACGCCGGCACTTTGCCGTGCGTCATCGCGGTAATTGACCCTTTTGCCCAGGTCGCCGCGTAAACGTGCATGATGATCACCAAAATCAGGCCAATTCCGGCCAGGGAGTGCACCAGTAAAGCCAGACGAATCAGCGGGATCGGGAAGAAATCTGCGAACCACGGACGCCAGATGATGATGCCGCTCGCCATCAGCAAGACCAGGCAACTGATGGCCGCCCAGAACACACATTTCTGGCCGAAGTTGTAGCGGCCAGTGTCGCCGACTTCATGATTGGTCAGTACTTTGCCGATATTCTTCGCCCACACAACGTCATCTTTTTCCGGCAAGTTGTGTTTCCAGTAACGGAAAAACATCCCAAGGAAAGAGACGAACATCACCACGCCGAAGAACGGGTGGAGGATCCGCGCCAGCTGCGGAGTGCCGTAAATATTCATCAGCCAGTTAAACGACGGGAAGAAGAAGCCCAGCCCGCTGAGTGCGAGGGTGACAAAGCAAAAAGCCACGATCCAGTGATTGAGGCGTTCCGGCAGGCTATAGCGCTGGATTAACTGCTCTTTTTTCATGGCTTTTTCTCCTCGTCATGTTCTTCTTCGGCATGTTCTTCCTCTTTCACGTAGTTCGGTCCCACGCCCAGGAAGTGGAATGCGCTGGCCGCAAAGGTCGCAGCGAAGCCGATGGCGGCCAGCGGCTTCCAGATGCCTTTCCACAACGTAATGGCCGGACTGATGGCAGGATCCTTCGGCAAACCGTGGTAAAGCTCAGGCTTGTCAGCATGGTGCAGCACGTACATCACGTGCGTGCCGCCAACGCCCTGCGGGTCGTACAAGCCTGCATGGTTGAAGCCGCGCCCCTGAAGTTCACTGACCCGTTCAGCCGCCAGGTCTTTCATGGCGTCTTTGGTGCCGAAATGAATCGCACCGGTCGGGCAAGTTTTGACACAGGCCGGTTCTTGACCGACGGTCACGCGGTCTACGCACAGCGTGCATTTATAAGCCCGGTTATCCTGCGGGTTGATGCGCGGCACGTTGAACGGGCAACCGGCGATGCAGTAGCCGCAGCCGATACAATGTTCCGACTGAAAATCGACAATACCGTTGGCGTACTGAATAATCGCGCCTTCCACCGGGCAGGCTTTCAGGCAGCCCGGATCAGCGCAGTGCATACAGCCATCTTTGCGGATCAGCCACTCCAGCTTGCCGTTCTCTTCGACTTCGGAAAAACGCATCACCGTCCAGGATTTGGCCGTCAAATCCATCGGGTTGTCATACACGCCAGTGTTGTGGCCGACCTCATCGCGCAGGTCATTCCATTCGGAACAGGCCACCTGACAGCCTTTGCAGCCGATGCAGGTGGTCACATCAATCAGCTTCGCCACTTCCTGTTGATGATCCCGCGCGCGCGGCGCAGGGGTAAAACCGTTAGTTGCGGACTTACGAAGTATGTCCTGAGATTGCATTGCCATAATTCGTCTCCCTTACGCCTTTTCCAGGTTGACCAAAAACGCCTTGAACTCCGGCGTTTGCGAGTTGGCATCACCTACCGATGGCGTCAGCGTATTCGCCAGGAAGCCTTTGCGGGTCTCCCCCTCAAAACCCCAGTGACACGGAATACCGATGGTATCGACCGGTTTACCGTCAATGGTTAAGGTTTTGATTCGCTTCGTCACGACCGCTTTGGCCAGAATATAACCGCGTTTGGAAGAGACTTTGACGCTGTCGCCCGCTGCAATATTTTTGGATTTCGCCAGCGCTTCGCCGATCTCCACAAACTGCTCAGGCTGAGCAATGGCATTGAGCAACGCGTGCTTGGTCCAATGGCGGAACAGCTCGGTGATGGAATAGGTGGTGGCGACATACGGGAAGTCCGCCGCGGTACCCATATTCGGCAAATCGCTGGCGAATATGCGCGCTACCGGATTAGACACCACGTTAGGATGCAGCGGGTTGGTGCCGATCGGCGTTTCGATCGGTTCATAGTGTTCCGGGAACGGGCCATCGGCCATTTTATCAATGGCAAACAGACGCCCCATCCCTTCGGGTTGCATGATAAACGGCCCAACGCCGCTACCGGGCGCGGCGTTGCTGTAGTCGGCAACGTCAAAACCGGTCCACTTCGCGCCATCCCAGCGGATGATTTCGCGTTTTGGATCCCACGGCTGGCCCTGCGGGTCCACCGAGGCACGGTTGTACAAAATGCGGCGGTTAAGCGGCCAGCTCCAGGCCCAGCCGGAAGTACATCCGAGTCCAGACGGATCGGCATTGTCGCGGCGCGCCATCTGATTGCCCGCTTCGGTCCAACTGCCGGTGTAAACCCAGCAGAAACTGGCGGTGCTGCCATCGTTTTTCAGCTGAGCGAAGGTGGAAAGCTGTTGGCCTTTTTTCGCTACCACGTTGCCCTGCGGGTCGGTGAGATCCGCCAGCGCTTTACCGTTGGCTTCGCGGGCGATCTCCTCTGGCAGCGGGTCAAGCGGGTCCTGATAATCCCACGCCATATTCAGTACCGGCAGCGGGTTAGCGCCGCCTTCTTTCTGATACAGCTCGCGCACTTTCATAAATAGACGGGCGATAATTTTGGCGTCATGCAGCGCTTCACCCGGCGGCTCAGCCGCCTGGAAATGCCATTGCAGCCAGCGGCCGGAGTTAACAATCGAACCGTTTTCTTCGGCAAAACAGGACGACGGCAGGCGGAACACTTCGGTCTGGACGTCAGCGGTCTGAATGTCGTTCATCGCACCGTGGTTCTGCCAGAAGTTGGAAGACTCGGTAACCAGCGGGTCGATCACCACCATATATTTGAGTTTGGCGAGGGCGCGCGAAGACTTGTTTTTATCCGGGAACGCCGCCAGCGGGTTGAAGCCCTGCACGATGTAACCGTTCATTTTGCCTTCCGCCATCAACTCGGCCTGCTGCATGACGTCGTAGCTTTTATCCCACTTCGGCAGCCAGTCATAGCCCCAGTCGTTGTCAGCCTGTGCGTGATCGCCCCAGAAGCTTTTCATCATACTGACGAAGAAATTCGGCGTGTTTTTCCAGAAATTCACCTGCCCGTCGAGCAATGCGGATGGCGTGATCTCTTTCAGGTATTGTGTCAGAGAGGTCTGTTTTTCAGAAGGCAAACCGATGTAACCCGGCAGGTTCAGCGACAGCAAACCGAGGTCGGTATATCCCTGAATATTCGAATGCCCGCGCAACGCGTTGACGCCGCCGCCCGGCATACCGATGTTGCCGAGCAGCAACTGAATCATCGCCGCACAGCGGATCATTTGTGCGCCGCCGGTGTGGTGCGTCCAGCCCAGCGCGTAAAGAAGGGTGGCGGTTTTGTCGCGCACGCACGTTTCTGCCAGCACCGAGCTTATTAGCAGGAAATCCTCTTTCGAGGTGCCGCACAGACGCTCGACCAGTTCCGGGGTATAACGGGATACGTGCTGCTTCAGCAGATTCCACACGCAGCGCGGATCCTGCAACGTTTTGTCCTGCTTCGCGAAACCGTTTTCATCCAGCTGATAGTGCCAGCTCTCTTTGTCATAGGTTTTTTTCGCGGCGTCAAAACCGCTGAACAGACCGTCGTTAAAGGCGTAATCGTCTCGCACTAACAGGCTGGCGTTGGTGTATTCGCCCACATAGTCGTGCTGGATTTTGTCATGGGTGATCAGATAGTTGATCATGCCGAGCAGGAAAACGGCATCGGAACCGGCACGAATGGGTGCATAAATATCGGCGACGGCAGCGCTGCGGTTAAAGCGGGGATCGACCACGATGACTTTGGCGTTATTGCGGGTTTTGGCCTCAATAACCCATTTGAAACCAACCGGGTGCGCTTCGGCGGCATTGCCGCCCATGATTAAAATCACGTTGGCATTTTTGATGTCTACCCAGTTATTGGTCATTGCACCGCGACCAAAGCTTGGTGCCAGCGCCGAGACGGTTGGGCCGTGACACAAGCGGGCCTGGCAGTCTATCGCCAGCATTCCCATCGCGCGGGTGAATTTCTGATCCAGCAGGCCGGTTTCATTACTCGCGGCCGACGAACAGAGCATCCCCGTGGTCAGCCAGCGGTTGACGGTCACATTATTGTCGTTTTTTTCGACGAAGTTGGCATCGCGGTCATCTTTCATCAGGCGGGCGATACGGAAAATCGCCTCATCCCAACTGATGCGCTGCCATTTGTCAGATCCCGGCGCGCGGTATTCTGGGTGTGTCAGACGGCCTTTACTGTGAATATAATCCAGCACGCCCGCCCCTTTAGGGCATAGCGAGCCACGACTCACCGGGTGGTCCGGGTCACCTTCAATATGGAAGATATTTTCGCTGACATTCTTGGCACCATCGCCCAGGCTGTAAATCAAAATGCCGCAGCCGACCGAGCAATAGGTGCAGTTGTTGCGGGTTTCCCGCGAGCGGAGCAACTTATACTGACGGGTTTCTGCCAACGCCAGCGACGGCGTAAAACCGAGTAATGTCGCTGTGGTACCTGCCATTCCGCCCGCACAGATCTTAAATAACTGTCTTCTGCTGACCTGCATGAAAGACTCCTTCCTATCATTTGTTAACACATTGCATTCACATTGGCGCTTTCCCCGCCGCAGCGAGGGGCGCTAAAATAGTGGCTTAAATCCGGACTGTAATTGTGGTCTATTGTAACCGGAATGTTTATAAGGTTATTGCCAATGGATGTCCATCGCGTAAACGAATTTGACGAAAAAGATGACCAAAAAGTGACGCAGATCATCGGGGCTACCCGCAAAAGGGTGATGCAGCGCGGGCAGTTGGATGCGCCGCAGGATGACTGGATTGCCGAAGAAGTGCCGGTGGCGTTGGTTTACAACGGTATCTCGCACGTGGTGATGATGGCGTCACCCAAAGAGCTTGAGGCCTTTGCGCTGGGCTTTTCGCTCTCGGAAGGAATTATCGAATCGGTGGCTGATATTTACGGCATTGATGTGTCATCCAACTGCAATGGCATAGAGGTTAGCATTGAGCTTTCCACCCGCCGGTTCGCCGGGCTGAAAGAGCGCCGCCGTGCGATGGCAGGCCGTACCGGCTGCGGCGTGTGTGGTATCGAGCAACTTGGCGATCTCTTCCGCCCACTCGCACCGCTTCCGTTCACTCAGACGTTTGATTTGTCGAATCTGGATAACGCGCTGCATCAGCTGAAATCGGTGCAAACTATCGGCCAACTGACTGGCTGTACGCACGCGGGTGCCTGGCTCAGCCCGCAGGGCGAGCTGCTCGGCGGCTGCGAAGATGTCGGACGCCACGTCGCGTTGGATAAAATCCTTGGTGTGCGGGCAAAAAAAACAGACTGGCAGGCGGGTGCCGCACTGGTCTCCAGCCGCGCCAGCTATGAAATGGTGCAGAAGGCAGCCATGTGTGGTGTTGAAATCCTGTTCGCCGTTTCAGCCGCCACCCAGCTTGCCGTTGATGTCGCCGAACGCTGTAACCTAACGCTGGTCGGCTTCAGTAAACCAGGCAGGGCGACGGTATATACCCACGCGCAGCGGCTGAAGGGGTAAAAATTACGGCAGAATGGTCCGAATCGGGCCTTAGACCGTTTGCAACAAGGCTTAGTCAATCTCGCTCTAAGCCCCGTATAACAGCATCTTACGAATACCCGCACAAAGTGCGGAGCATAGATAATCATTTTCAATATCATTTAATTAACTATAATGATCCGACTGATTACGCGGTGCTCACAATGACGGTGCCGCCCTACACTATGGAGACGATGAACATGAGTTATTCACTGCCATCACTGCCTTACGCTTACGACGCACTCGAACCGCATTTCGACAAAGAGACGATGGAAATCCATCACTCTAAACATCACCAGGCTTACGTTAACAACGCTAACGCTGCGCTGGAAAGCCTGCCAGAACTGGCAAAACTGTCTGTTGAAGAACTGATCGCTAACCTCGATAAAGTTCCTGCTGACAAGAAAGTGGCTCTGCGTAACAACGCAGGCGGCCATGCTAACCACAGCCTGTTCTGGAAAGGCCTGAAAACCGGTACCACCCTGCAGGGCGACCTGAAAGCGGCTATCGAACGCGATTTCGGCAGCGTTGACGCTTTCAAAGAAACCTTTGAAAAAGCAGCAACCACTCGTTTTGGCTCAGGCTGGGCGTGGCTGGTTCTGAAAGACGGCAAACTGGCGGTGGTGTCTACTGCTAACCAGGACAGCCCATTGATGGGTGAAGCCGTGTCTGGCGCTTCCGGTTACCCGCTGCTGGGTCTGGACGTGTGGGAACATGCTTACTACCTGAAATATCAGAACAAACGCCCTGATTACATCAAGGCGTTCTGGGCTGTTGTGAACTGGGGCGAAGCAGCAAAACGTCTGGCAGAAGCGAAGTAATTTCGCGCCACCCATAACCGGGTTACAGTTCGCTCAAACGGCGGGGTCTTCCCCGCCTTTTTTATGCCCTTTTTTTGCCATTCGCCCCTCCAAATATCAGACGTCACTCGCAGTTCTCAAATAAGCCACCGCTTACCCCTAAAGTTTGTCTTAAGTCCTCCGATATGCCTTTAACAAAGGCTTCACAAAAAACTCACCTTATGAGCAAGGACGTCGGCGGAGAACAGTTATGGGAAATGGAACAGGTCTGTCACAACGTATTGAAAACCTGAAAGTCGGTACCAAACTCGGACTGGGTTTTGGGTTGGTTTTAGTCATTGCGGTGGTGATCGCCGCAGTTGGTATGGTGAAGTTCAAAGACATCAACGATCGCGCAGAGAAAGTCGATTTCAGTAACCAAATGAATGCGTTACTCAATGACGCACGCCTCAGCCGCACGCTCTATCAGCTCAATTACAACCCTGATTATCTGGTTAAAAACCAGCGCAGTATCGCTGATCTGCAAAAACTGGTCGGTACCTCGAAAGGCAGGTTGGAATGGGATGCACAGAGCCAGGCTAATCTCGACCAGGTGCCGGTGAAAATCAAAGAGTACATTCAGGCTCAGACTGCATTTAAACAAGCCATCGACGAAAAAGACGCCGTGCGCAAAAGCTGGAACCTGTCGGAAACTGAAGATGTGGTTAAACGCTTGCAGGATCAGCTGCGGGTGGAAGATGCCGATCCGTCCATCCGCCTCTCGCTGGCCGAGGTGATTCAGAAGCTGATCAGCGTGCGTTATTACGTGCGCGGCCTGCTACTGAATATGGATAAAGAGTCCGAAGCCACGCTACTCAAAGCCATTGATGACACGCAGACCAATGCCAAGAAACTCAACGCCCTGCTGCTTCCTAACCAGCAGGAAACGCTGGCACCGCTGATGTCCGCACTGGCGACCTACAAATCCCACGTGGTGGCCTACAAATCCCACGTGGTGGCCTACATGCCTGCTTACGAGCGGGAACAGCAGAACTCACAGCTGCTATCAGTGAAAGCCGCAGAAATGACCACACTGGTCAGCAAAATCTTTAAGAACGAGTTGGATAATACGCATCGGGATATTGGCCGGGCGCTGATCCTGATGGCGATTATCACCCTCGCGGCTCTCTTTATCGGTGCGCTGATTGCCTGGCGCATCACCCGTCAAATCACCCGTCCGTTGCGCGCCACGCTGGCCACGGCGGAACTGATTGCCAAAGGAGACCTGACGGCAGCGCAGTCTACGCCACGCCGCGATGAGCTGGGTATGCTGATGAACGCCGTGGCTGGGATGAGCCAGAATCTGCGCAATATGATTGATGAAATTCGCATGGGAGTCAGTCAGGTTTCCCACGCTGCCGCCGAGATTGCGGCAGGCAACACGGATCTTTCTTCGCGTACCGAGCAGCAGGCAGCGGCCGTGGAAGAGACGGCGGCCAGTATGGAGCAACTGAGTTCGACGGTGAAACAGAACGCCGAGAACGCCCACCATGCCAGCAAACTGGCGTCAGAGGCGTCGCAAACCGCCACGCGCGGCGGCAAGCAAGTTGGCGACGTTGTTATCACAATGCAGCAAATTTCCGGCAGTTCGAAACGTATTGCCGAAATTACGTCAGTGATCAACGGTATCGCCTTCCAGACCAATATTCTGGCCCTTAACGCCGCCGTTGAAGCGGCACGGGCAGGTGAACAAGGACGTGGATTCTCGGTCGTTGCGTCTGAAGTGCGTTCACTGGCGCAGCGCAGTGCGCAGGCAGCCAAAGAGATCGAAGGACTGATTGCGGAGTCGGTCGAGCGGGTCAACACCGGTGCGAAGCTGGTCGAAAACACCGGTCGCACCATGCAGGATATCGTACAGTCGGTCACTCATGTGCGCGATATCATGGGCGAAATTGCGTCCGCATCGGATGAGCAAAGCCGGGGCATCGCGCAAATTTCTCAGGCCATTGTCGAGATGGACAGCACCACGCAACAGAACGCCGCGTTGGTGGAACAATCGGCAGCCGCGGCAGATTCGCTGGAAGACCAGTCGCGCGCGCTGACCAAGGCGGTATCGGTGTTCAGGTTGTCAGACAATGACAATTTTGTGGTGCCGGAGAATAAACGTGGCCCGGCGTCCAAAGCCCTGCCCGCAGTACGCCCGGTCAGTACGCAGCAGGGAAACTGGGAAACCTTTTAAGACCACCGGTCGCCAGAGTTAAGAATGCGCCGCTGAGGCGCATTTTTTTTGCGACTTTTTAGCACCGGCATTGCAGGGTATGCTGAAACCCTGGACATCGGCATGACGGAGGCTTTATGCACTACCCGGACGTCTATATTGGCGCGATCAAATCCTATGAAAACAATGCGCCCAGCGCTATCGGCAAGCGTCAGGTCAACGGCGTGTTGCAACTCACGTCACTGGGGCTGGAAGGTGACGAGCAGGCCGAAAAGTCATATCACGGCGGCCCGGACCGTGCCCTGTGCCACTTTCCACGTGAACACTACGCCTGGCTGCGCCAGCATTTTCCTGAACAGGAAGACCGTTTCCATCCACCGGCGTTTGGCGAGAATCTGTCCACGCTGGGGCTGACCGAAGACAACGTGTTTATTGGCGATATTTTCCGCTGGGGCGACGCACTGATTCAGGTGACACAACCACGCTCGCCCTGCTACAAGCTGAATGCGTTCCTGCACTGCCCGCAAATGTCGCAGGTTTTGCAGGACAGCGGGCGCTGTGGCTGGCTATACCGGGTGATCGCCACCGGGAATGTCAGCGGTGACCGGACGTTTGAGTTGATGACCCGCAACAGCGAGGTCTCGGTCGCAGAGGCTGTCTCTATCGCCTTCAATATGCCCTTTGATGAAGAGCAGTACCGCCGTTTGATGGCCGCAGCAGGGCTTTCCGCCAGCTGGAATAAAACCATGCAGATGCGTCTGGTGAACCGCAAGATTGAGGATTTTGGACGGAGATTGTTGGGTTCGGCGGGGAAATAAGACAACGCCCTCCTTTTCACCGGGAGGGCGCTTAAATCAGAAGGCTTTTTTCGCGTAACCGGTCACGACTTTCAGGCCCATTTCACGGCCCAACGCTGTCATCGGGTGAACCACCACAATGCCGCGTACGACTTTCTTCAGCGTGCCCATATCGGCCTGCTCTTTCTTGGTAATTTCGCGACTGAAAGGCAGCGTAGTCAGTTTTTGCGCTTCTTTGCTCAACTTGTTAACGCGAACGTCTTTCAGACGGGCGATTTCCGCCGCCAGCTTTACTTTTTCGTCTTCATGCTTGGTGATCAGATCAGAGTTGCCCTGCTGAATAACCGTCGCATCTTTGTGATTCAGTGCATCCAGCATGTCGCTGAGGCGTTTGATTTCGGTTTTTTCGACTTCTTTCATAATGTTTTCAACCCGTGCGTGCCACGTCGGGCACGATGTTGCTCAAGATAATAATGTCTAGTGTATCAGGAAGTGCGGGTTTCATCAGCCCGCGCGTCAGAGGTTGTTTCAGCCAGCCCCGGCGGTAGACCGCTCATTTCACAGGCACGCTGCCCAAGACGCGCCAGCGCTGCGGTATAACGCGCGTTAAAAGGATAGCAGCACGATAGCCGCAGGCCATTGCGATAGCGCCCGCTCGGTGAATAGAGCGTGCCCGGCGTCATGCAGATTTTCTCATCCAGCAACTGCTGAAACAGCAGTACCGTGTCGACGCCCGCCGGGAAATCCACCCAAAAAACAAAGCCGCCCATTGGTTGAGTGGCACGCGTACCCTGCGGGAAGTAACGGGCGATCAGCGCCCGCGCTTCGTCAACCTGTGCAGCGTAACGGCGGCGCAGCGCGCGCAGATGGTGGTCGTAGCCGCCCGATTCGAGAAACACCGCCAGCGTCTGCGACAGCAAAGAGGATTCCGACATCGACGAGACGGCCTTCAGCTTACGTAGCGACTGTGCATAGCGGCCTCCGGCGATCCAGCCAATGCGAAAGTCCGGCGCCAGCGTTTTGGTAAAACTGGTGCAGAACAGCACCCAACCGTCACGGTCGAAAGATTTCACCGCCGGGGAGAGCGCATCGCTGAACTGTATTTCGGCATAAAGTCCGTCTTCTATTAACGGCACCTGATGATCGTTCATCAACCGTGCCAACCGTTTCTTCGCCGCCAGCGGCATGGTGAAACCCATCGGATTCTGCGCCGTCGGCATGGCAATGACCGCATTCAGGCGCTTCTCATTGAGCATCAACTCCAGCGCATCCAGCGATAGCCCAGTCTGCGGATCGGTCGGGATCTCCACCGCTTTCAGCCCGAGGCTGGCCAGCAGCGGCAGCAGGTAAAAAT
>BHES01000062.1 GCA_003864575.1 Enterobacterales bacterium | reverse complement strand
CCCTTTATTCGTTCAATTCAATCACGAGGGTAATTATATTGTCTGGATGATTGTGCAGAATTTGACTTATTAATTTTGCGAGGAGAAAAAATAGGAAAAAATTGAGTAGTACAAAAATTCCTATTTGGCTTTTTCTGTTTTTTGTATAAGCAAAATCTATTTAAAATACTTACCACGCTATGCACTATTTAAAGGCATTAGCACTATTCCGAATGTCATTTTCTTAACGATTGTTAATGGTGCTAAACCCTGACAGAAAAGTGATCCTCGTTACAATTCAGATGCAGCTTGAAACCAAAAGTGCACCAAAATAACGCATTGCACCACCGTGGTGCGATTCATTATGCGAAAAATGCATATAATCAGTGGGTTACAAGGGTTGCATTGAAATGTTTTGTTACAAGTCTTTACCTTAAATTAACCAAAACGTCCGAACTTTTCCATTTTAACTTTTTGTGCTTAGTGCTAAGGTTCAAATCGATTTACAGACAGAATCATTTTAAAACATTTAAAACTCACAGCTCGATATTAAAAAGCGGGCATGAGAAATCCTTTATAAAAAAATCAATGAATCTTAAATAATGATGAAGCGCAGTGTGCTGGCCGTAGTGGTCTCTTTAATTGTTGCATCCTCAGCGGCAAACGCAGCCGAAGTTTATAACAAAGACGGCAATAAATTAGATCTGTACGGTCGCGTGAATGGTAAACACCAGTTCAGTGATGACACCGGTTCAGACGGTGACAAAACTTACGTGCGTTTCGGTTTTAAAGGCGAAACTCAAATTAACGACCAACTGACCGGTTACGGCCAGTGGGAATACAACGTTCAGGCTAACCACGCTGAATCAGCAGGCACCGAAGGCAGCAAAACACGTCTGGGCTTCGCGGGTCTGAAAGTGAAAGATTTCGGTTCATTCGACTACGGCCGCAACTACGGCGTTGTTTATGATGCTATCGCGTTCACCGATATGATGCCTGAGTACGGCGGCGACACCGGTAACAGCGACAACTTCATGGTAGGCCGTTCAAATGGTCTGGCAACTTACCGTAACCAGGACTTCTTCGGTCTGGTTGAAGGTCTGAACTTTGCTCTGCAATATCAGGGTAAAAATGAAGGCGACGCTAACCGTCCTGATGCTAAAGCGAACGGCGACGGCTACGGCGCGTCACTGGATTATGAAAACATCGCAGGTACAGGTATCGGCGCAGCCTTGGCGGGTTCTTCTTCTGACCGCACCAATGGCCAGTCCAACGCTGACTACGGCAAAGGCGACAAAGCCTCTGCATGGGCAACGGGTCTGAAATACGACGCTAACCAGGTTTACCTGGCCGCAATGTATAACGAAACGCGCAACTCGCAGCCAATCTCTGTTCCTGCAACAGGTGCAGCGCCAGCAGCCAGCGGTTTTGCTAACAAAACCAAAGGTATCGAGTTCGTTGCTCAGTACCAGTTCGAAAACGGCCTGCGTCCTTCTGTAGGTTATGTGCAGTCTAAAGCACACGACATCGAAAACGGCATCGGCGACGCTGACATTGTTAAATACTTCGAAGTGGGCGCAACTTACTACTTCAACAAAAACATGTACGTTTATGCTGACTACCTGATCAACCAACTGAACGACGATAACAAACTGGGCCTGAATACCGACGACATCATGACCGTCGCCCTGACTTATCGTTTCTAAGTTGAAACCACGAGTTATTACCCGTTTCTGTGTCTGAAAATGGTAATTCCAAAGGCAGAGTTCATTGGCTCTGCCTTTTTTTATGCCTAAAATTTAACGTCCGCCACCGCGCAAGATGTTTAAAATAACACTTTACGTTCAACGCATTACCCTCTGTATAACCTCAAGCTATACCCCCTAACCAAACAAGTATTCGCTAACGTTGGTCCTGCATGAAATAGTCAGCCTCACCGGTGAAAATACGCCGACCCTGTACCCTGACTTTTGGAGAGAAACTGACATGCAACATATTCCCATGCCGTATTTGCTGTTCCTTGGCGATGTGATGGATCCCCTGGCGGCGAAGACGGCGCGTGGTATTCACGTTTGGCGGCCTGATTCGTGTGTCGGTCAGATTCGTCTGGCGGCAGACTCGGTTTCGCTGGGGCTCGAAGATATGGATATCGCGACCGCCAAAGCGCGTGGGGCGAAAACTATGGTGCTCGGCACCGCTAATTCGGGTGGCAAACTGCCCACGCATTGGCTGGACTCCATCAAAACCGCGATTGTTGCGGGGATGAACGTGGCCAACGGGTTGCATCAGGGGTTGAATGACATTCCAGAACTGGTGGAACTGGCGAATACGCATCAGGTTGCGCTGTTCGACGTCCGTCATATGCGCCCGGCACTGGACACCGGTACCGGCATTAAGCGCAGTGGTAAACGCCTGCTAACGGTGGGCACGGACTGCTCGGTCGGAAAAATGTATACCTCGCTGGCGCTGGAAGCGGCAATGCAAGAGCTGGATATCAACGCCGAATTTCGCGCTACCGGGCAGACCGGTGTGCTGGTGGCGGGGGCGGGTATCGCCATTGATGCGGTGATTGCTGACTTTATCTCCGGTGCGGTCGAAGCCCTTTCTCCGGCCAATGATGAACATCACTGGGACATTATCGAAGGGCAGGGATCGCTTTATCACCCTTCGTTCGCTGGTGTCAGCATGGGGTTAATTCATGGCGCACAGGCCCATTTGCTGGTGATGTGCCACGAACTTGGCCGTCCGCATATGCGTCATTTACCGCATCAGCCGATGCCAACCCTGCGCCAGTGTGTGGACACCAATCTCGCCGCCGCCCGACTGACCAGCCCGAATGTCAAACTGGCCGGTTTCTCACTCAATACCTCCGGCGTCAGCGAAGAAGAAGCCCTGACCGCACTGGCGGCGATCACGACAGAATTTGGCGTTCCTGCCACTGATCCGGTGCGTTTTGGGATCAAAGAGATGGCGCAATGGATTAAGGATAACGGCTAATGATGACGATGACCTTTGAAACGCTGGAGCTAAAACTGGCCCGGCCGTTTGTCATTTCACGCAGCGCCCGCACGGCGGTCACGGTGGTACGTGTTCATCTGACCGACGGTGAATTCAGCGGGACGGGCGAATGCACGCCGACGCCGCATTATCAGGAATCTGCCGAAAGCGTGACGGATCAGCTGGTACGGATCCAGTCGCAAATTGAGCAGGGGCTGAGCCGTGAGGCGCTGCAACAGGCACTGCCTCAGGGGTCGGCTCGAAATGCACTCGACTGCGCGCTATGGAAACTCGACGCGGCGCGGCAGGGGAAAACGGTCTGGCAACTGCTGGATATGACCGCACCGGAAAGGGTGATCACTGCCGAAACACTCAGTCTTGATACCCTGGAGCATATGGTTGCTGCGGCGAAAGTGGCCGTCGACGGCGGAGCAAAACTGCTGAAAATCAAACTCAACCGCGAACAGATTGTTGAGAAGGTGGCGGCTATTCGCACGGCGGCACCGCACGCCACGCTGGTGGTTGACGCCAACGAATCCTGGCTCGGGCTGGATCTGGAGAGTTTGTTCAACACGCTGCATGAATTTAACATCGCGATGATCGAGCAGCCCCTGCCTGCGGGCAATGACCACGACCTCGTGCGTTGTCTGCATCCGATCCCCGTCTGCGCCGACGAAAGTTGCCATCAGCGCGGTGATATTGCCGGTCTGCGCGACCGTTACGAGATGATTAATATCAAACTGGATAAATGCGGTGGGTTGACGGAAGCGCTGGCGATGAGCGCGGAGGCCAAAGCGCTTGGCCTGCGGGTGATGGTCGGCTGCATGCTCGGTTCCTCGATTGCCATGGAAGCCGCATTGCCGGTTGCGGTGCAGGCCGAACGAGTTGATCTCGATGGGCCGATCTGGCTGGCACAGGATGCCGAACCCGCGTTGCGTTATCACCAGGGTGAAATTTGGTTGTAACTTCTGCTGTTTTAACCTCAAGGAGACGCTTTTGACCCTCGAATCGGCCATTCAAGGCCCCCTGGTTAGCGGATATTGCGCTGTCGCAGACATCTGCCCGCAGCCTATTTTGCAGGTGAACAACTTGTCGGTGAGTTTCTCAGGCCGACAAGGTAAGACACAGGCTCTGAAAGGCGTTTCCTTCTCGATTAATAAAGGTGAAGTGGTGGCAGTAGTTGGCGAAAGCGGTTCTGGTAAGTCCGTGACTTCGTTGAGCGTAATGGGCCTGCTGCCAGATTCGGCCCAGATTGACGGTGGCGATATTGACTTCTTTACCCGTGATGGTCAGCGCCACCCGCTGGTCACGGCATCTGCTGAAGCGCGACGTCGGTTACGTGGTCAGGAAATGGCGATGATTTTTCAAGAGCCTATGACTTCGCTCAATCCGGTACTCCGCGTAGGCGATCAATTGACTGAAGCGCTACGGGATCACGGTATTTGTGACAAAAATACCGCCCGAAGCAGGGCACGTGAACTGTTAAAACAGGTACGTATTCCTGACGTTGAGCGTATTTTGCAATGTTATCCGCACGAGCTTTCCGGTGGTATGCGTCAGCGGGTGATGATAGCCCAGGCGTTGTCATGCGATCCCGCATTGCTGATTGCCGATGAGCCGACCACAGCCCTCGATGTCACCGTACAGGCGCGCATCCTACAAATTTTACGGGATCTGCAACAGGGTACCGACATGTCGGTGATGTTTATCACCCATGACATGGGCGTGGTGGCCGAAATTGCTGACCGCGTGGTGGTGATGTTTCAGGGCTGCATAGTAGAACAGGGCACTGTGCAAGATATTTTCGCAAATGCTCAACACCCTTATACGCAGGCACTGCTGGCTGCGGTTCCAAAACTCGGCGATATGCAAGGTTTGAAATGGCCACGTCGTTTTCCATTATTAAACGTTTTTTCTTCCTCATTAAAGCAATCGATTGCAGGTGATGGTGATCACGTTTTACCCGTGGGTATGGACCAAATTACTGCTGACTATACGGTGCCTCCTTTGCTCGATGTGCGCGGCTTGCGTGTCTGTTACCCGATCCGTTCAGGCGTTTTGTCGCGGGTGAGCAAAGAAGTACATGCCGTCGAGCAAATTGATTTCGCCATCTGGCCTGGTGAAACATTGGCGCTGGTGGGCGAGAGTGGCTGCGGAAAGTCGACCACTGGCAGGGCGATTTTGCGCCTGGCTGACAGTCAGTCAGAAAGTATTCAATTGCAGGGCAAAGAGATCACGTTGATGCGTAATCAACCTTTTCAGTCAGTACGCCGCCAAATTCAGATGGTATTTCAGGACCCGTACGCATCGTTGAACCCGCGTCTGACGGTAGGTTTTTCCATTGCTGAACCTCTGCTATTGCATGGGCTGGCGAAATCGCTGGCTGATGCAACACCGACGGTGAACGCGCTGCTCCAGAGCGTCGGGTTGGAGCCGTCACATGCACGGCGTTATCCGCATGAATTCTCTGGAGGGCAGCGTCAACGCATTGCTATCGCCCGCGCCATGGCGCTGCAACCCCAAGTGATCATCGCCGATGAAGCGGTATCAGCCCTTGATGTCTCTATTCAAGCGCAGGTAGTGAATCTGATGATGGATTTACAGCGTGATACTGGCGTGGCGTGGCTATTTATTTCTCATGATATGGCCGTAGTTGAACGTATCGCTAATCGCGTGGCGGTGATGTATCTGGGGCAAATTGTTGAGATTGGTCCGCGAGACGCCATTTTCAGCACACCGCAACATCCCTACACCCGCCGTCTTCTTAGATCCGTGCCGGTAGCGGATCCGTCAAAACGGGAAATGCGTACTTTTGATGATGTCGAGGTGAAATCACCGGTACATCCTGCAGGGAAGCAGATAGAAAAACTAAAGTACCGTCTGGTCAGTAAACACCATTGGGTAGCAGAAACACGCGAATAATTTAATACCTTCATTTTGGAACTCACAGGAGAAGTACATGCACTCAACTTTTTTACGTAAAAGCGTTGCCGCGGCCGGACTTGTGCTCTGTTTAGCTGCATCGGCTCAGGCTAAAGACCTGCGTATTTCCATGTATGCCGATATGACGGGTTTTGACCCGCATGACACTACGGATACCCTAAGTTACTCGGTACAGAGTGCGATTTTCGAGCGTCTGTTCCAGTTTGACAACAAAATGGCGGTGGTGCCGGTGCTGGCGACGGATTATACCAGCAACGCCGATGCCACTGAGTTCACCATTAATCTGCGACAGGGTGTGACCTTCCAGGACGGTACGCCGTTTAACGCTGATGCCGTAAAAATCAATCTCGACCGCCTGGCTAACCCTGCCAACCACCTCAAGCGCAACGCGTTATTTAGCATGATTAAAACCGTTGAGGTCGTCACGCCGTATCAGGTCAAAATCACCCTGAATAAACCCTTTGGCGCGATGATCAACACCTTAGCGCATCCGTCGGCGGTGATGCACAGCCCGGCGGTGCTGAAGCAGTATCCGAATGAGCAGGATCTCAGCGTGCACCCGGTCGGGACCGGGCCGTTCAAATTTGTCGAGTGGCAGCAGGGCAAGGACGTCAAACTGGTCAAATATGATAACTACTGGCAAAAAGGCTGGCCAAAAGTTGACTCTGTGACGCTCTATCCGACGCCTGAAGACTCTACGCAGGTCGCGAAACTTAAGTCCGGCGGCGTGGATGCGGTCTATCCGTTGCCCTCTGACTTAGTGGATACCGTGAAAAGTGATCCGAAACTGGATATTTCGCAAAACCCCGGTATTTATCTTTATTACATTGCTTTCAATACGCAGAAAAAAGAGTTCTCAGATGTGCGTGTACGCCAGGCGATCAACTATGCCATCGACCGGAATCTGTGGCTGAAAGTCGGTTTCGCGGGTCTTGGCTCACCCTCCACTTCACCACTGCCGAAAAACGTTCAGTTCTATGAAAAGCAGACTTCGCCGGATTACAGCTACAACATTGCTAAAGCCAAAGAGTTGATGAAAGCCGCTGGTTATGAGAAGGGGTTTGACGTGGAACTATGGAGTTCTAACAAAACCGACCGCATCCGCAGCGGACAGTTTCTCAAGCAGCAGTTGTCGCTGATTGGCGTGCGGGTCAAACTGGTGCCGATGGACTCAGGCACACTCAACCAGCGTCTGTGGAGTACGCCAAAACCTGCCGATGCCAAGGTTGAGATGTATTACGGTGCGTGGTCCGCCTCAACCGGCGATGCCGATTGGGCGCTGCGTCCCCTGTTTGCCACTGAATCCTGGATCCCAACGGGTTACAACGTCTCCTACTACAGCAATAAGCAGGTTGATACGGCGATCACTGCGGGTCTGCAAACGGCCGATCCGGCTAAACGTCAGGCAGCTTATGCTGACGCACAAAAGCTGTTGTGGGCTGATGCACCGATGGCTTACCTCGGTGTACCGGACAACCTGGTCGGCAAAAACAAAGATCTCTCTGGCGTTTATATGCTGGCTGACGGTTCGCTAATTTTTAATCAGGCAGAGTTTAAATAAACCCCCATCAACGTGAATGATATTCAGGGGCAGAGGACGCAAGTTCGCTGCCTGTAATATCCCGTTTGACGCAGGAATTCAGAGCTTATGCTGACTTATTTTATCCGCCGGATCCTGGAAATGATCCCAGTGTTACTGGTGGTTTCACTGCTGGTTTTTGCTTTTATCAAGCTGCTACCGGGTGACCCTGCGCGAATTTACGCCGGACAGGATGCGCCGATTGAGGCAGTCGAGTCTGCGCGGCAACTGCTTGGCCTTAACGACCCACTGCCTGCGCAGTACTGGCGCTGGCTCGACGGCATGGTTCATGGAGATTTAGGTATCACGTACCGCACTCGTCAGCCGGTGCTCAGCGTGATTGAAAGCGGTTTTATGCCGACACTATTACTGGCGCTGGCCGGTTTTTCCTGGGCGGTTGTGTTGGGGCTGGTGATTGGCGTGGTCAGTGCACGAAAACGCGGGAAATGGCAGGACTGGACGCTGATGAGTATGGCGGTGGGTGGGATATCTATGCCACCGTTCTGGCTGGGGTTGCTGCTTATTCAGTTCGTAGCGATGCCTTTTGGGTTGTTTTCGGTCAGCGGTTTCAACCATCCCAGCGACATTATTTTACCCGCAATCACGCTGGGTGCATCGGTAGCCGCCGTGATGGCGCGCTTCACCCGCTCGGCATTTCTCGAGGTGGCTCAGGAAGATTATGTACGTACCGCCAGAGCCAAAGGATTGCGCACACGATGGGTAACCTGGAAGCACATCATGCGCAATGCGCTGATCCCGATTATCACCATGTTGGGTTTGCAATTCGGATTC
Organism: Enterobacterales bacterium; assembly: GCA_003864575.1. GTDB lineage: Bacteria > Pseudomonadota > Gammaproteobacteria > Enterobacterales > Enterobacteriaceae > Ewingella. The sequence continues at coordinate 12,716 of BHES01000062.1, read as the reverse complement.
TTACTGGGCGGCTCGATTATTGTTGAGAGCGTGTTTAGTTGGCCGGGCCTTGGGTGGTTGCTGATTGAGTCGATCAAAACTCAGGATCAACCGGTCATTCAGGCGTTGGTCATGCTATTTGTGTTCGAATTTATCTTGATTAACCTGCTGGTAGACTTGCTCTACGCCGTGGTTAATCCCGCCATCCGTCTGCGTTAAGGAGGTACCATGACCGATCCTGCTATTACCGCACCTGCGCCGCAGCCCGATGACATTCCTTCCCCCTGGTACGATTTCTTCCATGCTTTTATTCGCCACCCTATGGCGATGGCGGCCGGAGGGTTCATCCTGTTGTTGGTACTGATCGCCATTTTTGCTCCATGGCTTGCGCCTTATGACCCGATGACACCAGACTGGATGGCGTTAGGGACTGGCCCTTCGGCAGAACACTGGTTTGGTACCGACGATCTGGGTCGTGATGTGCTGAGCCGTATTATCTATGGCGCGCGTATTTCGCTGTACGTCGGCGTATTTTCAGTGACGCTTGGCATGGTTGTTGGGGTGCTGCTTGGGTTATTGGCGGGCTACTACGGTAAATGGCTAGATATGCTGATCATGCGTGGCTCCGATGTGTTGTTCGCTTTCCCTGGTATGCTGCTGGCGATTGCGGTAGTAGCGATCCTCGGGCCGGGGCTGAATAACGTCATTATTGCGGTCGCTGTATTTAGTGTGCCGGTATTTGCGCGAATCGTACGCGCCGCCACGTTATCCATCAAACAAAGCCCCTACGTTGAGGCCGTGCGCTGCATCGGCGCACCGGACAGGGTGGTGATATTACGCCATATCCTGCCCGGTACACTGTCAAACGTGATTGTGTATTTCACTATGCGTATTGGCACCAGTATTCTGACCGCCGCCAGCTTGAGTTTTATTGGCCTCGGCCCGGAGCCGGATGTGCCGGAATGGGGAAACATTCTGGCCATGAGCCGCAATATGATGATGGCAGGGAAATGGCATGTCAGTGTTTTCCCGGGTCTTGCGATCTTCCTCACGGTATTAGCTTTTAACCTGCTGGGCGACGCACTGCGCGACACGCTGGATCCTAAACTGAAGAAATGAAAACAAAATTAGATGATTTTTCACTTACCGGCATGCGCACATTACTGGCCCGTTGGGCCGACAAACGGCAGATTTTCCAGCCACGCTTTCCGTGCGGACCGACCAACAGCCTGAGTGACGTTGCCGGGGTGACCGTCGGCCACAGCACGCTGGCCGCTGGCGATATTCAAACCGGCGTCACCGCCATCGTGCCGCCGGGCGATAATCTTTATAGCGCGCCGCTGCCTTGCGGTGTCTCGGTACTCAACGGGTTTGCTAAACCCATCGGCCTGACTCAGGTGATGGAGCTTGGTGAACTGCAAACGCCTATTCTCCTGAGTAATACGTTTGCTGTCGGGACACTGTTTAATGCGCTGGTACGGCGCAGTTGCCAGCAATTCCCGCAAATTGGCCGGCCTGGTGCGACCATCAACCCGGTTATCCTTGAGTGCAACGACGCGTATCTCAACGATATTCAGGCGCTGGCCGTGACGGAAAATGATGCGCTGGCCGCGCTGGATACTGCGCATCGTAACTTTGCACGTGGCAGCGTCGGTGCCGGGCGAGGTATGAGTTGTTTCGGGCTGAAGGGCGGTATTGGTACGGCGTCGCGTTGGTGCGAAAGTCTCGACGCAACGCTTGGCGTGCTGGTCCTGGCGAATTTTGGTACGTTGTCCGAGTTGACGCTGGATGGCGTGCGAGTGGGCGCGACGGTGCAAGCGCTGTTGCCGCAGCTGGCGCCGCAGCTTGACGCCGGTTCGGTGATTATTATTATGGCTTGTGACCGTCACCTCGACAGCCGCCAGCTCGGGCGCATCGCCAAACGGGCCGGCGCCGGTTTAGGACGGCTTGGCAGCTACTGGGGGCATGGATCCGGCGATATCGCGCTGGCGTTTTCGACAAAATGTGACGGTGTCACTCCATCTGATGATAAGCTCGAACCTCTGCTGGCGATGGCGGCCGATGCCACGGAACAGGCGGTTCTGGACGCCATGTTAAGCGCTGAATCTGTCACTGGCTTTCGCGATAATCATCGCGTTTCCCTGCGGGATATATTGGATCACTATAACGAGAAACCACTATGAAAATTTTCATCTCTGCCGATATCGAAGGCGTGGCGGGCGTGATGCGCCCGGAGCAGTGTACCCCCGGTAATGCTGATTACGACGCCGCCCGTGCATTAATGGAGCAGGAGGTGAATGCCGCCATCGATGGCGCATTTGCCGGTGGCGCCACGACGGTCACCGTGGCCGACAGCCATGCCATGATGCAAAATCTGCGCGCAGAAAATATCGATCCGCGTGCGCGTCTGGTGCAGGGAAAACCCCGTGCGTTATCGATGATTGAAGGCATTGCGCAGCAGCAGTACGACGGCCTGATGCTGGTGGGTTTTCACACCGCGGCGGGCGAGGCTGGCGTACTGGCGCACACCATCAACGGACGTGCATTTTACCGCGTTAAACTCAACGGTCAGGTGGTGGGCGAATGCGATCTGTATGCGGCGGCAGCGGCTGAATTCAATGTGCCATTATGGATGGTGACCGGTGATGATCAGCTGGAACGTTGGATCAATCAGCATTATCCCTATTCGCAATACGTCTGCGTGAAACGCGCCATTTCCGCCAATGCGGCTGAATCGGACAGCCCGGCTATCGCCCGTGCGCAAATCCGTAAACAGGCTTCTCTGGCCGTCAGTAAGGGCGTACCGGGGATCACCAACCGCTTTTCTGCGCCCTATACGCTCGAACTGATGGTGGCGAAACCGGTGTTGGCCGACATCTTTGTGCTGATCCCGGGCGTTGAACGTCTGGATGCCGTTACCGTCAGCTATACCAGCAGCAGTGTCGCTTCTCTTATTGGCCTGCTCAGCGCGTTCTCGACGTTGGCTTCGACGCAAAAATAGCCGCGTAAATTATCTTCGGTATACTGGCTGATATCGGATTTTGTGAAGGGCAGGCAGTGCATGCGTTTACGCCATATTGAAGTATTTCAGGCCGTGTTACAGGCGGGTAGCGTCAGTGGTGCAGCGCGGCTGCTCAACGTGTCGCAGCCGAATGTCAGCCGTGTTCTCAATCACGCAGAACAGCAGCTGGGCTTTGCGTTGTTTGACCGCAGCCCGCAGGGGCTGATTGTCACGCCAGAAGGGCGCAGATTGCTGCCGGAAGTCGAGGCGTTGTTCAGCCATATTCAGGCCATCGGCGTGTTGGCCGAACAGCTGCGGCAGGGTGAAGGTCAACATGTGCGCATAGGCTCGGCTCACGCGTTGGGCCACAGCGTGATGGCACCGGTGCTGGTGGATTTTCGCCGTCAGATCCCAGGCGGCAGCGTTGAACTGGTGACCGGGCACTTCAATACCCTGAGCCAGGATCTGCTGCACTATAAGATGGATTTCGCGTTGGCATTCGCTGAGCAGGTGTCTTCGGAACTGGTCAGTGAGTCGATTTATCAGGCCAATATGGTGGCGCTGCTGCCCCCCGACAGCCCGCAGGACGGTCCGGTTTCCCTGAGCTGGCTGTGTGATAACGATCTGCTGATGCTGCAACAACAGGATCCGCTCGGTCAGGTACTCAGCCGGGTTCTGCGCGAAAATGGCCTGACGCCGCACTCGCCGCTGCAAATTAAAACCTACTCAGTGATCGCCGATCTGGTGCTGGCCGGTGGCGGTGTCGGCGTCGTCGATACCTTTACTGCGCTGCGTTACGCCAATCAGCTTAAAATTCTGCCCGTGGTTGAAGCCCTGCCGTTTGAAGTGATTTTACTTAGCCGCAGGGACCAGCCGTCATCGCAGGCGGCGCTGAAGTTGAAGCAATTGATTCGGCACAAGCTATGGGAGTTGGAGGGAGGACGATCCCTGGTTTAAAATTCAAAAACTGTCCTGCTCCCTCCTCTGCAAAGGGGAGAGTTGGGGTGGGGTATCACATGTAAGTCTCGGTTTTTTATGCCAAACCCCCTCCCAACCTCCCCCTTCGCAGGGGGAGGAGAAAAGCCAAACGTTCTTTGATTTACACACCTGTGGGCGGTATTTCGCGGCTATCGCTGTGGTGCCTGAAACACGTCCATGGTGACTTGCGCAGCAACGGAGTGAATAAAACGGGGGATTGGTAAGGGGATTCGTTTCAATCCCCTTACCCCGGTGTGGGCGGCAGCCCGCAAAGAAAATAGTCTTCGATCAGCCGCTGATACAGCGCCACACTTTCATATAAGCGCGCCACCTCGCAATACTCGTCGGTCTGGTGCGCCATGGTCGGCTCTCCCGGCCCGAGGATGATGCAGGGCGGTGCGCCGAGTGCATCAATCAAGAGTGCTGCGTCGGTAAAATAAGGCACGATGCGTGCCTCAACGGGTTCTGCATGCAGCGGTTGGCAATGCTCAAAAACCCGTTGGATCCAAGGATGTTGGCGCTCGGTGAGGACGGCAGGCAGGTCAACTAATGTTGAAATGGTGACGGTGTCACTTAAATGCAGCTGTAATCTTTCAGTCAAAGAATGGTGCGCCAGCGTCGGGTCGGTTCGTATGTCCACGTCAAAACTGGCGCGGTCTGGCACCGAGTTGATGTTCAACCCGCCGCGGATAGTACCGACGTTCAGCGTCGGTTTTTTCATCAACGGGTGCGGCGGACCTAGGTCAAAATGACGAATTTTGCCGATGGCATCGGCCGCCAAATAAATCGCGTTAATCCCCAATTCCGGCATCGCGCCATGTGCAGTTTTACCCTGAGTTTCGCAACGTAACCACAGCGCACCTTTGTGACCAACAACCGGATAATTGGCGGTCGGTTCGCCGACGATCAGCGCACCGGGCTGTGGTAAGGAAAGGGAGGGATCGTTAATCATGGCTCGTGCGCCGTCGCAGCCGGTTTCTTCGCCCCCGGTCAGTATTAGCACCACGCCGCATCCCGCCGCAATGACTTCAGCACGGTTTATGCAGGCGACAATAAAGGCGGCAATGGCCGCTTTCATATCGCTGCTGCCGCGTCCGTAAATCCGGCCATTGTCGATCTCGCCGGCAAACGGGTCCTGCTGCCAGGGTGCATTACCGAGAGGGACGGTATCGAGGTGGCCGGTAAAGGCCAGCGGTTTACCGGCGGCAGCCCCCGTCAGTGACGCAATCAGGTTGTAGCGATTCTCACCGAACGGGTGCAGCTGAACGTGGAAACCATTTTCAGTCAGAAACGTCGCCAGCCAGCGCAGACATTCCGCTTCGTTGCCCGGCGGATTGATGGTATTGAAACCCAGCAGGGTGCGGGTCAGCGTGATCACGGCTTCATTCATTCTTAAATACCTGCGAAGCGATTACGATTTTATGGAAAATACGCGTTGCGGGTTGCCGATCAGCAGCGTTTCCAGCTGTTCGCCGGTCATGCCGTGGCGGCGCAGGCGCGGCACGAAATGTTTGAGGATATAACCGTAACCGTGGCCACCGAATTTGGTCAGCATGGTTTTCAGAAAGACATCCTGTGACAACAATACTTGCCCGATAAACCCGTCATCGATCAGCTCGCAAATCGCGCGGGCGTTGTCTTCGTCGGACGGCGACTGGGCGCTTTCATCTGCATAAAAGTAAGACATGCCGATCATGTCGTACTCCAGAAAAGCACCGCGTTCGGCCAGGGTTCGTTGATGGTTTTTATCCGCATAGCTCGGGTTCATATGGCAAAGCACCACGTTTTGCAGGCAGGTGCCTTCTTCGGCCAAAATATCCAGAACCTTGTGGCCGTAACGCTCCCAGCCCGGCAGGTGAATTTGCATCGGCACGCCGGTTTTGGCACTTGCCCGTCCCGCTGCCCGCAACGACTTCTCCTCATTCGGCGTAAACGCCGCCGACACGCCAATCTCGCCAATCAGCCCGGCAACCACGTCGGGTTTGTCGCTAAAACCCCCGACGTCATAAATAATCTGATCGGTCAGGGTTTCCAGAGAATGCGTTTTCACATAATCAGGATGCGAGGGCTCAAGGTAAAAGCCGGTACCCATAATGATGTTCAGCCCGGTCAATCGTGAGATACGTTGCAGCGCTTTGGGGTCGCGGCCAATGCCGATGTTGGTGGGGTCAACCACCGTTTCGCCCCCCAGCGCGCGGTATTTCATGAGCTCTTCAACGGCGAGATCGACATCAAACAGCTGGCAGTTATCGCGGCTCATCAGGGGGTTGAGCTGCAATTCGCCGAGGTTCTCGATCTTGACCGGCATTTCAGCGATATGCCTTTCACTGCAACAACAGGGCGGCACCCATTTGCCTGAAGCGTCGAGCAGAATATGTTCGTGCATCAGGGTTACGCCGAGTTTTTCCACCGCCAACGGGCCGAGGACGGTCATCGCATAGCCGCTTTGCGTGCCGAGCGGAAAAGGCTCGGCATGGCGAAATAATGAACCTGGAAACGCAGAGTCTGCTGACATGTCGCTATCCTTTTGTACTTCGAACCGGATTGAAAATGCGGGTGTTCAGCCAGATAGCCAGCAGGATGATCAGGCCGGTGGCGATTTGGGTATAAAACGGTGACATGTGCGACAGAATCAGCCCGTTTTGGATCACGGCAATCGACAGCGCGCCAAGCAGGGTGCCGATAATAGTACCGAATCCGCCAAACAGGCTGGTGCTGCCGAGTACAACGGCGGCAATGACTTGTAATTCAAAGCCTTCGCCCTGATTGGAGGAACCGCTACCCAGACGTGCGGTGATGATCATCCCGGCCAGCGCCGCGCACATGCCGCAAATAACGTAGACGCGCAGCGTGATGGTTTTGGTGTTGACCCCGGCGCGACGCACCCCTTCCGCATTGGCACCGATGGCGGTGACATAGCGACCAAAGCGCATGTGATTTAATAATATATGACCAAAGAACAGCGCCAGAACACCAATAATGGCGGGCAACGGCAGGCCAAGAACCCAGGCGCGTCCGAGCAGCGTGAACGGGCTGTCAGCCGGAATAGGGATGGAATAACCCTGCGTGATCAGCAGCGCAACGCCACGGATCACCGCCAGCGTGGCCAGCGTAACGATGAACGCCGGAATACCCTCATAAGCGATGAAATAACCGTTGATTGCACCGATCAACCCGCCTAACAGCAACCCGCCAATCAGCACCACTGGCCACGGCAGACCCCAGTTATTGAGCGCAATGGCGGAAAGTGCGCCGACTAGCGCCAGCGTGGAGCCCACCGATAAATCGATGCCGCCAGTGGTGATCACCAGCGTCATGGCCGCCGCGACAATCAGCAGTGGGGCACTCTGGCGCAAAATGTTCAGCCAGTTAGCACCGCTGAGAAAATTATCGGTGGCAAAGGAGAACACCACGCAGCAGAAAACAAAGAATACCGCGATACTGACCACGCCGGAGTGGTTGTGTAACAAACGGCGCGTAACCGATTGCTTAATGAGTCGGGGACTGGACATATTTATGATACTCATGGGGTTACCCTTATCAGTACGATTCTGCATTAACCCGTCACCACCCGTTGCCGGGCAGAGACTCAGTGTGGTCGGAACTCGTGTTGTGCAGAACCGCGCGCGGAGTGCGCCTCGAATTTCTCACCGACAATCAGGTTCACGATGTCAGATAAGCTGGTGTCGGCAATCTGCCGGTCGGCGACGTTGGTACCTTCGTACATCACCATGATGCGGTCGCACACCAGGAACAAATCCTGTAGGCGATGCGTGATCAGGATGACGCTGACACCCCGCGCGCTGACGCGACGGATCAGTTCCAACACGGCTTCCACTTCAGCTACGGCCAGTGCGGCGGTCGGTTCGTCCATGATCAGCACTTTAGGACCGAAAGCGGCTGCGCGGGCAATGGCAATGGCCTGACGCTGGCCGCCGGAGAGATTTCGCACCAGCAGGCGGGTGTCTGGAATCGAAATCCCCAGGCCTTGAAGCATTTCGCGGGCCTGTTCGTGCATCTTTTTCTCATCGAGAAAGGGAATACCTAACAAGCGAGTTTGCGGTTCGCGGCCCATAAACAGATTGCCCGCCACGTTGACCGTGTCGCACAGAGAGAGATCCTGATAGACCATTTCGATATGGCAGCGGCGGGCGTCGGACGGATTAGCAAAATGAACGTCTTCGCCATCGATCCGTAAGACTCCGCCGGTCGGTACAACCGCACCGGCTAAAATTTTGGTCAGGGTGGATTTTCCCGCCCCGTTGTCACCGACCAGACCCAGCACTTCGCCCGGGGCCAGGCTCAAATTCACACCGCGCAATGAGCGGATGGAGCCATAGGTTTTGGTGATGTTTACCATTTCCACCCGGGGTGAACCCGACAGATCTCTGGACATTTCCTGGGACATAACTGTTCTCCAACTGGTGAGGGGCTGGCGGGTGCAGGTATTGGTTTTGGGTTCAAAAGGCGCCCAAACTGACATTCTTCCTGCTGACAACGCCGTCTTCCTGCCTTTACCGATTTCTCTTTCCTTGTAAACCGGTTTACCCGAAAGGCAAAAATAACGGCGATGTTTTTTCCCGCACCCGAAATGGTCAAAAAATATTCTGAGCGTGGAACTCTGTGTCGCCGATGTGAATGTAGCAGAATGTATGCCAGTTAATCGTGGGGCGGAAAGTGATGCAGTTCAAATATTGAACACGGTGGTTGTTAAATATGTTACGGATCAATGTGATAATTACGTGACGGAAAAGCTAAAATTTAATTTTTTGAGACCAATATCACAGTCCCTGAAAGGATGTCAGGTGCGGATTAACAATTTGCTCACATTCCATGTTGCACAAAAAAGGCGCAAATGCGCCTCTGTTGTGCAAGAAAAACGTGCATAAAAAACGAGCGCTAAAAGCGGTGCACCAAAAATAGTACATCTGAATCAGCCGTCACCGTGTTTTGGTGGGCGCGGCAACCGAGTCACGGGAAATCCACTCCACCGGAATGCGTGCAACGGGAGGAATATCGACTTCATTGTTAAACAGTTTGATCAGCGTTTCTAATGCCGCGCGGCCCAGCTCGCGGGCTGACTGGCGGATGGTAGAAAGGCGCGGGGTAATGAGATCCGAGTAAATCGCGTCATCGAAACCGACCAGTGAAAGTGCGGCCGGTGCAGACAAACCCCGCTGGCGCAGGCCATCGAGTAAACCGAGCGCCAGATAGTCACTGGCCGCAAAAACGGCGGTAGGGGGCTGCGGCAATGCCAGCAGTTTATCCAGCGCAAGGCGGCCAAAACTGCGGCTGTAATCGCCATACAGCACGCAATCCGGATCGTAAGGCAGTCCGGCGCTCCGCAATGCCTGCCGGAAACCCTGATGGCGTTCGCGCACGCTCATCAGCTCATCCGGGCCGCCGACAAAGGCAATACGCTGATGTCCGGCGGCAATAAGCTGATTGGCGGCCAGTTCTCCGCCGTGGACGTTGTCCGAAAACACTTTAGGAACCGTGCTGCCAGGTACATCTTCATCGAGCAAAACCACGTGGCGCTGGCCTTTCAGCTGATCGCGCAGTTGCCCGTTATCAGGACGGTTGGTGGTGAATAACAGACCATCCACCTGACGAGTATCCAGCCAGCGGATGAACTGGCGCTCTTTCTCCAGATTGTTGCGTGTCACACACAGCACCAGACTGTATTTGTGCTGCGAGGCAGTTTCCTCGGCGGCGTCCGCCAGTTCGGCAAAGAACGGGTTGACGATGTCGGGTAATACCAGACCGATAGTCTCACTGCCGCCCATACTCAGCCTGCGTGCAAGGCTGTTGGCGCGGTAATCGAGTGCCTTGATGGCATCTTCGATGCGCGCCACCGTAGGCTGCGGCAGGACAATGCTTTTGTTGAGATATCGCGAGACGGTGGCTTTGGACAAGCCTGCGCGTTTGGCGACGTCTGATAAATTGGCCATCCCTCTTATCCCTCAAATTATGGCGGCGTTAGCGGTACGCTGCTCACAATGCCACGGTTCGGATAAAATTTATACTTGACAATTTTCTAGCCTCGTTTAATTGTATTTGACAGTTTACCCGCAGTAACCGCTTCACCGAAAACTCTCCGTTTGGAACGGTATTTTTCGTTAAAACACATTCTGACGTGTGCTCCCGCCAACATTCCCTCAAGGCCAGGTATTTCTAACCGTGCCAGAGGCTCTGCTGATGAATAATTCCCTGGTGACTTATTCAGTACAGCGTATTGCATTGTCATCACCAAATATTGAGGATGTCATTATGTTGATCAACACCGGCAAAAAAAGATCCGTTCCAGAAAATTATCCTTTAAATTTCAAAAAATCAGCCTGCGCTATTATTGCCTCATTAGGGCTTTCTCTTTTTAGTTATTCCGCCTTTTCTGCTGAAGCGCCAACTTATGCACTGGTGCAAATTAATCAGCAGGCGTTGTTCTTTAATCTAATGAATAAAGGCGCGCAAGAAGAAGCGAAAAAATCTGGCGCGAAACTGGTTATCTTCAATGCTAATGATAATCCGGTTTCACAAAATGATGCGATTGAAACGTATATTCAGCAGGGTGTGAAAGGCATTATGGTCGATGCCATTGACGTGAACGGAATTCTGCCAGCAATTAAAGAGGCCGCGGCGGCAAATATTCCTGTGATCGCCATTGATGCCGTGCTTCCTGCGGGCGCGCATAAAGCTCAGGTTGGTGTGGATAATAATAAAGGCGGTGCGTTACTAGGGAATTACTTCACCAGTTACGTGAAGAAAAACATGGGCGATAAAGCCCGGTTAGGCATTGTCGGTGCGCTGAATTCAGCGATTCAAAACCAGCGTCAGAAAGGGTTTGTCGATACGTTAGAGGGCCATCCGGGTATCAAAGTGGTGGGTGTGGTCGATGGCCGTAACATTCAGGATGATGCCTTGACGGCCGCTGAAAACCTGATCACCGGTAACCCGGACATGACCGCCATTTATGCTACTGGCGAACCCGCGCTGCTTGGGGCTATTGCGGCCGTGGAGAACCAGGGACGTCAGAAAGATATCAAAGTCTTTGGCTGGGATTTGACCGCAAAAGCCGTGAGCGGTATTGATCAGGGTTACGTGACAGCAGTGCTGCAACAGGACCCTGAAAACATGGGGGTTGAAGCGGTGAAGGCGCTGAATAAAATCGTGGTCGAGGGCAAAACGGTGGACAAAACCATTCAGGTTCCGGCAACGATTGTTACCAAAGCGAACGTCGATACCTTCCGTCCGATGTTCAAGCAGTAAGTATTAATGCTTTTCTATTAGCGGGTTATAAAATCATAACCCGCGTTTTAGAATCCCGGCATTTAGTTTTTTAGCAGCATCTCCAGCTCGGCGGCAGAAGGAAAGGCACTGAAGGTACCAGAGCGGCCTATGGTGATCGCGGCCGCCTGGCCAGCTCGTTGCAGGTCGATTTTTTCAGGCTGACTGGCGCTGCGCTGCAGCATAGAAGCGAGCATCACCGCCAGGAAAGTATCTCCGGCGCCGGTGGTGTCCACCACATGACAGCGTGGTGTTGCGACCTGAATATGCTGCTGCGGTGAGGCGAGATAAACGCCGTCGGCACCCAGCGTGATCACCACGCTGGCTACGCCCGCCGCCTGGAAATAGTGTGCGGCTTCGGCCGGGATGTCAGAGGTTGCCGTAAAGTATTCGGCTTCACCGCGGTTAACAACCAGCAGGTCAATCAGCGGCCAGAGTTCGCTGAATGCCGGTTTGACTGGTGAGGGGTTGAAAACGGTCTGGAGTTGGTGTTCGCGGGCATAGCGGAACAGGGCAGCTGTTTTCTCCACGGAGAAATTACCCTGTTGCAAAACCACGTCACCGGGGAGTGCTGTGGATAATGCCTGTTGAATGTCGGTCATTGATAACGAGTCGGCGGCGGTGGTGGTGGTAATAATCGCGTTGTCACCGTCGGCGGTATTTAAAATTAGCGAGGTATCCGTGCGACAATATATGGATTCATCAGGATATAGTGTTAATGACTCCTGAGCTATTTTCTGCCGACACCACTGGCCCTGATTATCATTGCCCGTGGCGGCAATTAATAGTGTGTTAACCGCGCAGCGGGAAAGTATTACTGCGCTGATTAGCGCCTTTTCCGCCCAGATCCTGATTTATTTTCTGGCCGTGAACGGATGCGCCTTTTTCTGGTATTTCATTTATTACATACGTTTCGTCAACGCCTATATTTCCCACGACGAAAACACGCATAGATTAATCCCCTGGAAGGTGAATAAAGATGAGCTCTATATCAGCAGGAAAACCAAGCGCAATTCAAGAGATATTTTCTCGACCTAAAGCAATTATGGGTGTGGTGCATTGTGAAGCCTTTCCAGGTTCGCCAAATTATCAGGGGAAATCAATCAATAAAATAATTGATATCGCCATGAGCGATGCACAGGCTTATTTAGAAGGTGGCCTTCACGGGTTGATTATTGAAAATCACGGGGATATTCCTTTTTCCAAACCTGAACACATCGGCCATGAAACAGCCGCCTTTATGTCAGTGATCACCGACAGAATTAAACAGGAATTCGGCTGTCCTCTGGGGATCAACGTGCTGGCAAATGCGGCCATTCCGGCCTTTGCCACCGCGCTGGCGGGTGGGGGGCGTTGTTGCATAAACATATTTCCTGCTGTAACCGTATGAGGTCGACTGTTTTCTATAACCAGAAATCATACAGTTACGTCATCTTCATCGAGGCGTTCACTATAGCGCCCCGAACTTTCCACT
>BHES01000061.1 GCA_003864575.1 Enterobacterales bacterium | reverse complement strand
TTCGCTTCGGGGTATAGGGGCTATGATCGGCATTGCTCAGTCCGGTTGTGGTGTTTGGCGATTGATCAGATCGCTCAAATCGGATTGAGTTCCCTCCAGTGATCTACTATTAAGCGCAGTTATTTAGTCTGGGGACTGGTCAATCCGCTGAACAAGATCCGCGATCAGTTTGCGGTGATTGCCAGGGGTGATCTGACGCATGATCTGGAAGAGTTCGGCAAGAACTGCGCCGGAAAATTAATTCCGTTGCTCAACGCCATGCAAAGCAGCCTGATCAATACCGTGCAAACGATCCGTAACTGTACCAACAACATTTATCAGGGAGCTTCTGAAATCTCTGCGGGAAATAACGATCTCTCTTCGCGCACCGAGCAACAGGCTTCAGCCCTCGAAGAGACGGCGGCCAGCATGGAGCAGCTCACCGCGACGGTGAAACACAATGCCGACAATGCCCATCACGCCAGCCAGTTAGTGGTTGAAGCTTCTGCCACTGCACGCAAAGGCGGCAGCATCGTGGCCGATGTGGTCAGTACCATGAAAGAGATCTCCGGCAGTTCGAAGAAGATCGCGGAGATCACGTCTGTCATTAATAGCATAGCCTTCCAGACCAACATTCTGGCACTCAATGCCGCTGTAGAAGCCGCGCGCGCGGGCGAACAGGGGCGCGGTTTTGCCGTGGTGGCCAGCGAAGTGCGTAATTTGGCGCAGCGCAGTGCGCAGGCCGCTAAAGAAATTGAGCAACTGATTAGTGAGTCGGTATCCCGAGTTGACAGTGGCTCCAGACTGGTGGAAAACGCGGGTTCAACCATGGATGACGTGGTGCGCTCGATAACGCATGTCACTGACATTATGGCTGAAATTGCCTCGGCGTCGGACGAGCAAAGTAAAGGGATCAGCCAGGTTGCTATCGCCGTGACACAAATGGATAGCGTCACTCAGCAGAACGCCGCGCTGGTGGAAGAAGCTTCACAGGCCGCGGTTTCGCTGGAAGAGCAGGCGTCACTGCTCAATAACGCCGTCGCGACATTCAAGCTCAAAGACAGCGTTACACGGGTCAGTCAGAAGGCCAGCGCGTCGAATAAGTCACCTTTGCTGCGTCCGCAAACCGCGCTGGTAGATGGCCGAAACAGTGAGAACTGGGAAACGTTTTAAGAAGGGATAATACCGAAAATCAGGAAAAAACAGGCGGGTACCGGAAACGGCTACCCGCTTTAGTGTTAGCTACCCTGACCGTTAAGATGCGCGAGCAGCATCTCTTCAATCAGTTCACTGCGACTGATATTGCGTTCTTCCGCCAGCTTGTTGAGTGTATCAACCGCGTCGGCGTTCATTTTCAACTCTACGCGTCGCAAGCCACTCGCTTTATCACGGCGCAGCTGGTTACGCTTGTTGATTCGGAGCTGTTCATCGCGGGAAAGCGGATTTGTTTTCGGACGCCCCGGACGGCGATCATCTGCGAACAGATCTAGCGTCGTGCGATCCAGTTGTTCTTTTGCCATAGGTAGCGGTAAAACCAGGGAAGTTACATCGGAAAACGGCACGCCGTTTCAGACGATTGCCTTACATATTTCGGGCTAAACACCCTAACCCTTCTTGCCTCCCACAAAACACATCAGCACAATCAATGTCTTTCAGCAGGGGCAAAATTTCAGCGCGCAATCATACCCCAGCCGCACCGGGGTTCACAACGGTTAAAAGCCCGGAATTATGGCTAAGTGACTAAGTTATGCAGCCTTTTTGCACAATTTATCCCCAGCTTATCCCACATCAGGCTTCATCGATGAAACGGTGTACAGCACGCAGCACGGCCTCGGGTTTTTCGGCGTGTACCCAATGGCCGGTTCCGGCGACCACATGTGCCCGCGCCTGCGGAAATTGGCCTGCGATGGCATCGCGATATTTGTCCTGTACATAAGGCGATAAACCACCGCGGATAAACAGCGCCGGATGTGGCCACGCGGGAACCGTCTCCCAGCCGGTGATTTTGTCATACTCAGCCATCAGCACCGGCACATTAAAGCGCCACTCTCCCTGTTGGAATGATTTCAGCAGGAACTGAATCACGCCATCTTCCTTTATATACTCACGCATACACTCTGCGGCTGCGCTGCGATCTTTGGCACCGGCGTCGGTGACGGCATTGATGGCGGCAAAAATTTCATCGTGACGGCGCGTCTGGTAGTCCACCGGCGCGACGTCAATCACCACCAGTTTGGCGATGCGCTCCGGCGCCAGAGCGGTCATGGCCATCGCGGCTTTACCGCCCATCGAGTGACCGATAACAATGGCTTTTGGGAAACCTGCGTCATCCAGGGTTTCCAGCAAATCCTGCGCCATTGCGGCGTAAGACATTTCGTCTGAGCGTGCCGACAGGCCGTGATTACGCATATCAACCTGCAACACGCTATGCTGTTGTTTCAGGTCGCGGGCCAGCACGCCGAGGTTATCGAGCGTGCCGAACAAACCGTGGATCAGCAAAACCGGTAAGGTTCCACTCTCGGGTGTGGCAGATTCTTGCAGGCGATAATGTAATTTCATGGTGAAGTTCATGCAGATAAACAATCTCATTAGGTTATCATGAGTGGCGGAACATGTTTAAAAGCAGAAATGTTTAAAACGGAAAGTTTTCTGCCAAATGCCTGAGCGGGATTTCACTACGTGGAGCAGAACAAGCCGGGGCCAGCATGCAGCAAAAGGTAATAATTCTGCTTTTTGCTTCGCGGCACCATTCCCTTGTTCGTAAACGCGTAGAAATTTGTATAATCCTTTTGAACAAATAAAGTAGAAAAAACAGTACTGGAAAAAGATGAAAACTATTGAGGTTGACGAAGAACTCTACCGTTATATTGCCAGCCATACGCAGCATATCGGTGAAACAGCGTCGGACATTTTGCGCCGCATGTTGAAGTTTTCTGCCGGTCAGGAAGTGAAGTCGGCACCTGCCGTTGCGGGCGCATCGGTTTCGGGTGCCGCAGCCCAGGAGAAAGCCCCCGCCGTTGCCGCGAATACTGCACGCGATAAAGTCCGTGCCGTACGTGAACTGCTGCTCTCTGATGAGTACGCCGAGCAGACCAAAGCGGTAAACCGTTTCATGTTGATTCTGTCTACGCTGTATTGCCTGAATCCAAAAGAATTCGCTGCCGCGACAGATTCCCTTCGTGGCCGCACGCGTACCTATTTCGCCGGTGACCAGCAAACGCTGCTGCAAAACGGCATTCATACCGAACCTAAACACGTTCCCGGAACGCCGTATTGGGTTATCACAAATACCAACACAGGCCGCAAACGCAGCATGATTGAACACATCATGCAATTGATGCAGTTCCCCGCGGAACTGACTGACAAAGTGTGCGGTACCCTCTAATTTCAGCGTCAGGGAGAAGCGCCAGTGGCCAATAACCCTCGTGCAGGGCAACCTGCTCAGCAAAGCGATTTGATTAACGTGGCACAGTTGACGTCACAATATTACGTCCTGCAACCGGACCCGACGAATACGGCTCATGCGGTGAAATTCGGGACTTCCGGCCACCGTGGCAGCGCAGAACGCCACAGCTTCAACGAAAATCACATTCTGGCGATCGCGCAGGCGATCGCTGAAGTGCGTAAAGAGCAGGGCACAACCGGTCCGTGCTACGTGGGTAAAGATACCCATGCATTGTCTGAGCCCGCTTTTATTTCCGTGCTGGAAGTGCTGACGGCCAACGGCGTTGACGTGATCGTTCAGGAAGACAACGGCTTCACGCCGACGCCTGCGGTATCGCATGCGATCCTGACGCACAACCGCAAAGGTGGCCCGCTGGCCGATGGTATTGTTATTACGCCATCGCACAACCCGCCGGAAGACGGTGGCATTAAATACAATCCGACCAACGGCGGGCCGGCTGATACCGACCTGACCTCGGTGATTGAAAAACGTGCTAATGCGTTGCTGGCGGCGAAACTTGGCGGTGTGCAGCGCCAGACGTTGGACGCCGCCTGGAAAAGCGGCCACCTGACGGCGATTGATCTGGTTCAGCCTTACATTGAAAGTCTGGGCGAAATCGTCGACATGAAAGCGATTCAGAAAGCGGGCCTGAAGTTGGGCGTGGATCCGCTCGGTGGTTCTGGTATCGAATATTGGAAACGCATTGCCGCGCATTATGAGCTGGACCTTACGCTGGTCAATGACTCGCTCGATCAGACTTTCCGTTTCATGCATCTCGACCACGACGGTGTGATCCGCATGGACTGCTCGTCTGAATCGGCGATGGCCGGCCTGCTGGCGCTGCGCGACAAGTTTGATCTGGCCTTTGCCAATGACCCGGACTACGACCGTCACGGTATCGTTACGCCAAAAGGCCTGATGAACCCGAACCACTATCTGGCCGTGGCTATCCAATACCTGTTCCAGCATCGTCCTAAGTGGGGCAAAGACGTGGCCGTCGGTAAAACGCTGGTCTCCAGCGCGATGATTGACCGCGTGGTAGAAGACCTGGGTCGCAAGCTGGTGGAAGTGCCGGTGGGCTTCAAATGGTTTGTTGATGGCCTGTTCGATGGCAGCTTCGGTTTTGGTGGCGAAGAGAGTGCAGGGGCGTCGTTCCTGCGTTTTGACGGCACACCGTGGTCCACTGATAAAGACGGCATCATCATGTGCCTGCTGGCCGCGGAGATCACCGCCGTCACCGGTAAGAATCCGCAAGAGCATTACGATGAGCTGGCCGCACGTTTCGGCGCGCCAAGTTACAACCGTATCCAGGCACCTGCCACCCACGCGCAGAAAGCCGCGTTGGCTAAGCTCTCCCCTGAACAGGTGAAAGCTGACACCCTGGCCGGTGACCCGATCACCGCGCGCCTGACCAATGCGCCGGGTAACGGGGCATCCATTGGCGGTCTGAAAGTGATGACCAAAAATGGCTGGTTCGCTGCGCGTCCGTCCGGTACTGAAGAGGCTTACAAGATCTATTGTGAAAGCTTCCTCGGTGCAGAACATCGTGAAAAAATCGAGAAAGAAGCCGTGGATATCGTCAGCAAAGTTCTCGCCGACGCGAAATAACCCCTCTCCCTCGATTTAGTTTTACAACAAAGCGCTGATTATTCAGCGCTTTTTTACTTTCTATAGCCCTTCGTGAAATTTCGTAATAAAAAAGATATATCTAAATGCGCATGTAGACTTGCCAGCGGCCAAAATTCGATCTAGTTTAGATATATCGAAATTAATTCGATATATCTAAATAACCTAAATTTTAAGGATCGACTCTATGTTTAGTAAACTGTTTGAAGGCCGCCATCGCGGTCACGGATGTGATGAAGAACGCGGCGATCGCCATGGTCGTCACGATATGCGCCGCGGTGGTCGCCATCACTTTGGCGATCATGGTGATCGTCATGAAAGAGGCGAACGCGTACAGCGCCTGTTTGAACACGGCGATCTGCGCCGCGTGCTGCTGGCGCTGGTGGCGAAAAAACCGAGCCACGGCTATGAGTTGATTAAGGCGATTGAAGAAGCGTCCTCCGGTCTGTATGTTCCAAGTCCGGGCGTCATCTACCCGACGCTGACGCTGTTGGAAGAGCAAGATTTCCTTGAAGCGGTTGCCACCGGTAATGGCCGTAAAAGCTATCAAATTACCGAAGCCGGTAAAGTGGAGCTGGCACAACATCAGGCCGCGGTGGATGTGATTTTCGCCCGTCTGGCAGGTGCTGCGCGCCCACGTGGTGGCAATCTGGCGGAAGAGATTTCAGACGCGATGCACCGTTTAAGAAGCGTGCTGCGCGCCAACTTTATGCGTGGCGATCTCAGCGGCGAACATGTGGCTCGCGTCAACGCGGCTCTGGTCAAAGCGGCAGACAGCATTGAAGCTGAATTCACCGCCATCGACGCTGAACTGAAGGCCAAAGCCGCCAGGGATACGGATGAGATTTAAGGCAGAAAACGGTAGCCGACCCCCGTCTCAGTCAGAAGATGGCGCGGGCGGGTGGCATCGGCTTCCAGTTTCTGGCGCAAATGCCCCATGTAAATACGTAAGTAATGACTGTGTTCGACGTAGTTCGGTCCCCAGACGTGGCTCAGTAGCTGGCGCTGGGTGATCACTTTACCGCTGTTGGCCAGCAGCTCTGCCAGCAGGCGAAATTCAATCGGCGTCAGATGTAAATCTTCGCCATTACGCTGAACGCGGCGGTTAATCAGATCAACCGTCACATCGGAGAAGCTCACCAGCGGGCTCTCCTGATTACTCCCCGCATGGCGACGCAGCGCGACGCGCACGCGGGCCAGTAACTCTCCAACGCCAAACGGCTTGGTGAGGAAGTCATCGGCACCGGCGTCCAGCGCGGCAATCTTGTCCTCCTCGCTGGTTCGTGCCGACAGCACAATCACCGGAATGGCGCTCCAGTGGCGTAAATCACGGATGTAAGTCAGGCCGTCACCGTCCGGCAAACCGAGATCGAGAATAATCAGATCCGGTTTGCGGGTGCCGGCTTCAATCAGCCCACGTTGCAGCGTATCACTCTCAAAGACCCGCAAGCCTTCCCCCTCCAGCGCGGTGCGGACAAAGCGTCGGATCTCTTTTTCGTCTTCAACAATCAAAATATTAATGGGGGATGCAGTCACAGTTCCTCGTTAATGTCAGTGTCCATCTCAGGTGATTTTTCCAGCGGCAGCCGGAAGCGGAAACGCGCACCGCCGTTTGGACCATTTTCTGCCCAAATCCGGCCATCATGCACATCAATAATGGCACGACAAATCGCTAACCCCAAGCCCACCCCAGGGATCGCAGACTCTTTATTGCCGCGCGAGAACTTGTCGAAGATGGCGCGTTCGCCGCCGGGCGCGATCCCCGGACCGTTGTCCCACACTTCCATCTCCAGCCAGTCGTCCAGCGGCGTGGCGCGAATACCGATTGTCGCGCCCGAACCCGCATATTTATGGGCATTTTCCAGCAGGTTGATAAATACCCGCTCAATCAAACTGCCGTCGCAGTTCACCAGCAGTAGCGCTTCAGGCAGTTCAATTTTTATCTCATGGGAGCTGAGCACAGTTTCCAGCATGCGCAGGGCACTGCCGACGATCTCTTCTACCGACTGCCACTCTTTGCGCAAATTAAATCCACCGGACTGAATGCGTGCCATATCCAGCAGATTGTTGACCAGCCGCGTGGTGCTCAATACCTGCTGGCGGATCTGATTGGCCTGCGGTGCATGTTTTGAACCTTCCGACGCCAGATCCAGCGTGAGGATCTCTGCCTGACCAAACAGCACGGTCAGCGGGGTACGTAAATCATGGGACAGCGCAGAAAGCAGCGAGTTACGCAGCTGTTCCCGTTGGGCGTCGAGCCGGGCAGTTTCCGCGCTGGCTGAGAGATGCAGACGGTCGAGGGCGTTAGCGATAAGCACAGTAAAAGTCTGCAACAAACGCTGCTGTTCAGGCACCATCAGTTGGCGGACGTTGGCGGGTTCCACCGCCAGCAGGCCACGAGACTGACCGGAAGCCACCAGCGGCAGAAGCTGATAGGGGACACCGGCGAGCGTATCAGTACCGGCACCGGCGGGCATCTGTTTGTCAAAACTCCAGCGGGCAATGGCGTCATCCACCACGATACTGGTACCTTCGTCAGACCCGGCAGGCTGCAAACTGCCGTTCTCTTGTGGTAATAACACCGCCGTTTTGGCATGCAAACTGGAGGAAATAAAGTGACGGCTGGTCTGTGCGATAGCGTCTGGCGTCATCGCCTGGCTCAGCCCTTTCGACATCTCATACAGATGCTGCGCCCGCTTCTCGCGGTGGCGGGCGATGCGCGCCTGATAACGTACACCGGCGGTCAAATTCCCGATCAAAATGCCGACGATCAGCATCACCGCAAAGGTCACCAGATATTGTGCGTCGGTCACTGCCAGCGATCCGCGTGGCTGTACGAAGAACAGATCAAAACTGACGACGTTGATCACCGCCGCCAGCACCGACGGCCAGCGGCCATAAAACAGCGCCACGATCACCACGCCGAGCAGGTAAACCATCACCAGGTTAGCCTGATCGAACGCCGGAAGCAGCCACTGAGAAAACACGGTGATCATGGCACACAACGCCACCGCCACCGCGCAACCCTGTAGTTGACGGCTGAATTTTTCCGCAAAGGTGCGGGTATCGTGCTCTTTACGCGTCGTGACCGGCGGGGCATCTTCCAGACCCACAATCACCAGATCCAGATCCGGACCGATGCGCGCCAACCGGTCGGCAAAACTGCCGCCCAGTCTCCAGCGCTGCTCTTTGCGGCGGCCCATCATGATTTTACCCAGCCGGTGTTCACGGGCGTAGCGCAAAATCGCTTGCTCTTCCTGCGGATCAGAGAGGGTGGCGGTTTCTGCCCCCAGCTCCTGCGCCAGTTTCAGTGAGCGTAAAATCGCCCGGCGCTGGCCTTCCGGCAGGCGGTGCAGGCGGGGGGGTTCGACGTAAACCGCATGCCAGACGCAGCCCAGTCTGGCCGCCAGTCGCGATGCCACCCGAATCAGTTTCTCATTGCCACCGCCGTGACCGATGCACAATAGCAACGCATCGCGGGTATGCCATACGCGGTGAACGCCACGGTCGTCGCGATATTCTCGCATCTGGTCGTCCACCCGGTCGGCGGTGCGGCGCAGCGCCAGCTCGCGCAGGGCGATCAGGTTACCTTTACGGAAGAAATGCTCAATGGCGCGCTCGGCCTGACCGGGAATATACACTTTGCCCTCTTTGAGGCGCTGGCGCAGGGAGTCGGGTGGTAAATCCACCAGCACTACTTCGGTGGCATCGTCAAACAGGCGGTCGGGGACGGTTTCACGAATAAGAATGCCGGTGACGCCGCTGACCACGTCATTCAGGCTTTCCAGGTGCTGGACGTTGACGGTGGTAAACACGTCAATTCCGGCGTCGAGAAGTTCTTCGATATCCTGCCAGCGTTTTGGATGGCGTGAACCGGCGGCGTTACTGTGCGCCAGTTCGTCCATCAGGATCAGTGCCGGATGGCGGGCGAGGGCGGCATCAAGATCAAACTCCTGAACCTGACGTCCGCGATGCGAAATACGTTTGGGTGGTAATTGACTGAGGCCCGGCAGCATGGCTTCGGTTTCTGCGCGCCCGTGGGTCTCCACCACGCCAATCAACACATCCAGGCCGGTTGCCCGCAGCCGCTGCGCTTCCTGCAACATGGCGTAGGTTTTTCCGACGCCCGCACAGGCACCGAAAAATACCTTCAACTGACCGCGTGGCTTCTCATTGGCAAGCGCCAGTAGGCTGTCCGGGTCGGGGCGCTGTGATTCTTCAACCATGTTAATCCCTGTTTAATTGAAAGCCGAACGGGCGCAGCATGTTGCGTCTTCCGGCGCTTAAACGGGAAGGTGCAGCATGTTGCGCCCTGAGACGGCATACCCTGCATTCTTCACGTTGCCGCCGCGCGGCACCTCGAATGATTTTGGGTATAAGTTCGATTGATTACGGTGCTTTCACCTGATCCAAAGCATGATTCAATTGAACCACGTTCACCACGGTTGGGCCGAGGAAATTCACCAGCGGCGTGACGGTATTATCATCAATCAGTTTATTGACCTGCTCCAGCGTTAAACCCCGGGCGCTGGCAATACGCGGGACCTGCCACTGTGCGGCTTCTACCGAGATTTGCGGATCCAAACCGCTGGCGGACGCCGTCACCAGGTCCACCGGCACCTGTGGCGGGCTCTGTGGATTTGCCAGACGCAGTGCCGCCACGCGATCCGCCACGGCTTTGTCCAGCGCCGGATTGCTGACCGCCAGATTGCTGCCGCCGGAGGCCATCGGATTATAGGGCGAATCTGAGGTTGCCGATGGGCGTCCCCAAAAATAGTTAGCGTGGGTAAAATTCTGACCAATCAGTTCAGAACCGATAAGCACGCCGTTATCGCGGATAAGCGACCCCGTTGCCTGATGGCTAAAGAGCGCAGAGGAAATTCCGGTGGTCACCAAAGGATAGATAACCCCGGTTGCCAGCGTCAGGAAAACCATCATCACAATCGCAGGGCGAAGGTAGCTCATGCGTTCTGCTCTGGGTGCCCGATTAACAGACTGAGTACGTAATACTGACATTGTCTTTTCCCCTTAACTTAAATGTAAAACGGTGAGGATCACGTCGATCACCTTGATACCAATAAACGGCACCACCAGCCCCCCCACACCATAAATCCACAGGTTGCGGCGCAGTAAGGACGCGGCACTCATGGCTTTATAACTGACACCCCGTAACGCCAGTGGGATCAGGAACACAATCACCAGGGCGTTGAAAATAACCGCCGACAAAATCGCGGAGGCAGGGGAGTGCAGATGCATGACGTTGAGCGCATTCAGCTGCGGATAGGTCGCTGCGAACGCCGCCGGAATGATGGCGAAGTACTTGGCAACGTCGTTGGCGATGCTGAACGTCGTCAGTGAACCGCGCGTCATCAGCATCTGTTTACCGATATGCACTACTTCAATCAGCTTGGTCGGGTTGGAGTCCAAATCCACCATGTTCCCGGCTTCTTTCGCCGCCTGCGTCCCTGAGTTCATGGCCACCGCCACGTCAGCCTGCGCCAGTGCCGGGGCGTCGTTGGTACCGTCGCCGGTCATCGCCACCAAGCGACCTTCGGATTGGTATTGACGAATCAGTGCCAGTTTGGCTTCCGGTGTGGCTTCTGAGAGGAAGTCATCTACACCGGCTTCCGCCGCTATAGCTGCCGCAGTCAGCCGGTTGTCACCGGTGATCATCACGGTTTTGATGCCCATTTTACGCAGCTCGCCAAAGCGCTCTTTAATGCCACCTTTGACGATATCTTTCAACTCAACCACGCCCAGCACGCGGGCATCTTCAGCCACGACCAGCGGGGTTCCGCCTTTGCGGGCGACAGTTTCTACCAGCCCTTCGATGGCCAGCGGGAAGCTGCCGCCGTTGGTTTCAACATGACGACGAATGGCATCGACAGACCCTTTACGGATACTGCGCTCACCGATGTTGACGCCGCTCATGCGGGTTTGTGCTGAGAACGGTACAAAGGTGGCATTCAGTGAGTGAATGTCGCGTTCACGCAGGTTAAAGCGCTGCTTCGCCAGGACCACAATACTGCGGCCTTCGGGTGTTTCATCGGCCAGCGAAGATAACTGTGCGACATCGGCCAGTTCCTGTTCCGTCACGCCCGGTGCGGGCAGGAACTGCGATGCCTGACGGTTACCCAGCGTAATGGTCCCGGTTTTATCCAGCAGCAGTACGTCTACGTCACCGGCCGCTTCAACCGCACGGCCGCTGGTGGCAATCACGTTGGCCTCCAGCATGCGGCTCATACCGGCCACACCGATGGCCGACAGCAGACCGCCGATGGTCGTCGGGATAAGACATACCAGCAGCGCCACTAATACCGTTATGCTCACCGGTACGCCGACATGGCTGGCGTCAACGCTAAACAGCGAGAACGGATAGAGCGTGGCGGTGGCCAGTACGAACACCAGCGTCAGTGCCACCAGCAGAATGGTCAGCGCCACTTCGTTTGGCGTTTTGCGACGTTTAGCGCCTTCCACCATGGCGATCATCCGGTCAAGGAAGGTGTCGCCGGGGTTAGCGGAGCATTGCACCACCAACCAGTCAGACAGTACGCGGGTACCGCCGGTGACGGAGGAGAAGTCACCGCCGGACTCGCGGATAACCGGTGCAGATTCACCGGTGATGGCGCTTTCATCCACAGACGCGCCGCCGACTAACACTTCACCGTCGCACGGTACGGTATCACCGGCTTCGATCAGGACGATGTCGCCTTTACGCAGGGAGTCGGCCGCCACTTTGATCACCGGAGATTCCGGGCGCGGTTCGTAAATCTTCTTCGCCCAGCTGGTTTTCTGCACCCCTTTCAGGCTCTGCGCCTGGGCCTTACTGCGGCCTTCTGCCAATGCTTCAGCAAAGTTGGCGAACAGTACGGTAAACCACAGCCACAGCGTCACGCTGCCGGTAAAACCGGCGCTGCCGTCGGTTTGTTTGAAAAGAATGGCCAGCCAGATAACCGTAGTCAGAATACTGCCCAAATAGACTACGAACATCACGGGGTTACGCCACTGGACGCGCGGATCCAGTTTCTTCACCGAGTCGAGCAGGGCGGTGCGGATCAGGCGCGGTTCAAACAGCGCACGTTGTTTACGAGTCATTTTATTCATCTCACTCATTATCAGTTCAACGGGTTACGCGGCATTATTGGCCGGACCACACCTGCAAATGTTCAGCGACAGGACCAAGGGCCAGCGCAGGGACGAAGGTCAGCGCACCGACCAGCAGAACCGTGCCGACCAGCAAGCCGATAAACAGTGGGCCGGACGTTGGCAGCGTACCGTTGCCCGCTTTCTGACGTTTTTTCGCCACCAGAGAACCGGCAATCGCCAGTACCGGTAAAATCACCCCAAAACGACCGAAGAACATACATACCGATAACAGAATGTTGTAGAACGGCGTGTTGACGCTCAGGCCACCAAAGGCGCTGCCGTTGTTGTTGGAAGCAGAAGAAACGGCGTACAGCACTTCGCTGAAACCGTGCGCACCGGGGTTAGCAATACCGGCACGACCTGCGTCAGTGACTAACGCCAGCGCGGTACCCAGCAGCACCAGGCTCGGTGTGACCAGAATCGCCAGCGCCGTCATCTTCATGTCGTAAACATCAATTTTCTTGCCGAGGTATTCGGGTGTGCGGCCAATCATCAGACCGGCGATAAACACCGTCAGCAGGACGAACAACAACATGCCGTACAGGCCGGAACCGACGCCACCGAACACCACTTCACCAATTTGCATTAGCCACATAGGGACCAGACCACCGAGCGCGGTAAAGGAGTCATGCATGGCGTTAACCGCACCACATGACGCCGCCGTCGTGACTGCGGCAAAGAAGCTGGAAGCCAGAATGCCGAAGCGGCTCTCCTTGCCTTCCATATTGATGTTGCTGGTGGCACCTAACTGCGTGAAGTGAGGATTGCCCTGCAATTCGGCGTACATGATGACGACCACGGATACCACGAAGATGATGGACATTGCCCACACCAGCGCGTGGCCCTGACGGTTATCACCGACCACACGGCCAAAGGCGAAGCACAGCGCACAGGGAATGAGGAAAATCAACAGCATCTGCACCATGTTGGTCATGGCTGTCGGGTTCTCAAACGGGTGCGCGGAGTTAGCACCAAAGAAGCCGCCGCCGTTCGTCCCGAGCATCTTGATCGCTTCCTGCGAACCCACCGGCCCCATCGGCAGCGTCTGCTGCAAGCCTTCCAGCGTTGTGACGTGCTGATACGCTTCAAAGTTCTGCAAAACGCCCTGGCTGACAAAATAGAGCGCGACCAACAGAGAGATAGGGATCAGCAGATACATTGTGATGCGCCATAAATCTGCCCAGGCATTACCGATGGTGTGCGCGGAAGGGCGAGCAAACGCACGGATCAGCGCAAAGGCCACGGCAATCCCGGTGGCAGCCGACAAGAAGTTCTGTACGGTCAGGCCCACCATCTGGCTGAAGTAGCTCAACGTGCTTTCGCCGCTGTAAGCCTGCCAGTTGGTGTTCGTCACAAAACTGACGGCGGTGTTAAACGCCAGATCCCATGACAGACCGCCGAAGTTCTGCGGATTCATCGGCAACGCGCCTTGCGCCATCAGCAGCGCCATTAAAATCACAATGCCCAGAATGTTGAAAACCATGATAGCCAGCGCGTATTGCCACCAGTTCATCTCGGTTTCTTTGCTGCCTGCTGTGCGAAGTACCCCACGATCAAAACGCGCTAAAAATCCGACGGGCTGACCTTCAATCAGCTGAGCAATATAATTTCCCAGTGGTTTAGAGAGCAGCAATAGCACCAGCATGAAACTGACGATCATTAAAAAGCCTGAAGCTGCCATTTTTAAAACTCCTCCGCATTAAGCAGGGCATAAACCAGATAGCCGAGTAACAACAGAACCAGCAGTGAGCCGCAAATTACGCCAACAGTCACATTCCACCTCCACAGGTGATTTTTATGTTGCAGAGAGGATATGAAAACGCGGGAAAAGATCCTGAAAAGATAAAGCTCTCGGGTGTAAAGAAAGTATAAAAATCCCGGCGCTCTTCGTGTTGTCTCTGCGTTGGCTGTGTTCACTCACCCCAGTCACTTACCTCAGTAAGCTCCTGGGGATTTGTTCTCTTGCCGCCTTGATACAACGCGAATAGCTTGGGATTTGAGTTGGGGGAGTAAAGAACGGATTGGGTGAATAAAATGTTATTAAATTGAATTGTAAAATTCGTATTTATGTAACATTCATGTAACCCAATTACAGGAATTGGTCAAAATTGTCGTTTTTTTAGGCTTTAAGTGGTCAGATGAGTAGTAAACTTTCATCAATTGCGGTAAAATTTTGTTCAATTTCCATAAATCCAATATATCCCCAATATATTTCGAGTCGCAGCTAGGCGGCCAGTTTGTGAATCCTGGGAGCTTACTGAAGTAAGTGACCGGGATAAGCAAATGCAGCTAACAACGCTGCAACTTGAAAGACGCAGGGGATTTCCGAAAGGAGCAACGCTATGTCTGATTACACGCCATATACGCTGACCCGTATTATCGCCCGCCGCGCTCTGGTGCTGGCCGCAGGTCTGCTGGCATTACCGGTTATGCTTTTCCGCCAGGACCGCGCCCGTTTTTACAGCTATTTACATCGTATCTGGCTGAAAACCAGTGACAAGCCGGTATGGCTGGCACATGCAGAGGTCGCGGCGCAAGACTTCTACTAAATCTACGTCGTCCTTGACGCCACAGCGGTGTTAGCGACGCACTCTCACCCGAATCACTGACTTTTGTCAGCTCATCGGGGTTCGCGTACTTGCTGCCTTGCTGTAGCGCCAATGACTTAGTCGATTTTTTGCTGACTACGTCGTCCCTGACGCCACAGCGGTGTTAGCGACGCACTCGGATACATTTCTAAACCCTGGTTAACTGACCGGGGTTTTTTATTGTCTGAATCTCAAACCTGTACAACATTATTTTGTTGTATAACTTATACTGGATCATAACCAAGGTTGATGAGTCTCTCTTCGGCCTTCTTTTCCGATAAACGTCAGGGGGTCGCTCATGAGTGAACATATTCCGGTTGGGATCAGCGCCTGCCTGGTGGGGGAAAAAGTGCGTTTTGATGGTGGCCATAAACGGCTGGCGTTTGCCGTCGAACAGCTGGCTCCCTACGTGCGTTTCGAAGCCATTTGCCCGGAGATGGCGATAGGTTTGCCGACACCTCGACCTGCGCTGCGTCTGGTCAGACAGGGAACGGGAGTCGCCATGCGCTTCAGTAATGATGAAAGCATCGATGTGACTGAGCTCATGCAGACCTACGCCGAAAAACGTATCGAACCGCTCGGCCATTTATGCGGGTACATTCTTTGCGCCAAATCGCCAAGCTGCGGTATGGAGCGAGTACGGGTCTACAGCGCCAACGGTAAAGACGGTCAAAAATGCGGTGTGGGTATTTATGCCGCTGAACTGATGAAACGTTTCCCGTGGCTGCCGGTGGAAGAAGACGGTCGTTTGAACGACCCGGTGCTGCGCGAGAATTTCGTCGAGCGGGTATTTGCACTGTATGAGCTCAACCAGCTGCGTGCCGGAGGTCTGACGCGTGGCAAGCTTATGGAATTTCACAGCCGTTATAAGCTGTCCCTGCTGTCGCACTCCCAGTCGCAGTATCGGGAGTTGGGCCGTTTTGTCGCAGGCATGTCCGAGTGGACTTCGCTGGAGGACTATTTCACCGAATACCGCCAGCGACTGATGACGTTGTTGCAGCAAAAGGCCACCCGCCGTAACCACACCAATGTACTGATGCACGTTCAGGGCTATTTTCGCCGCCGGTTAACGGCGCATCAGCGGCAGGAACTGACTCAGCTCATCGACCGTTACCGTCAGGGCGTGCAGCCTTTACTGGCTCCTATCACGTTGCTCAAACATTACATGTCGGAATATCCCGACGCCTATCTCGCAGACCAACGTTATTTCGAGCCGTATCCGGAAGCTTTGCGTTTACGCTACGGTCATTAAGAGGAAATTTATGTCCACGCATCTCGTCTGGTTTCGCAACGACCTGCGCATAACCGATAACCGTGCGCTGCACGCGGCCTGTGAAGATCCGCAGGCGAGGGTGATTGCCGTATTTGTCGCCACGCCAAAACAGTGGGAAAGCCACGTCATGGCGCCCCGTCAGGCGGCGTTTATCTATCAGCATTTACAGGCGCTTCAGACTTCACTGGCCGCACGTGGCATTGAACTTTTTTATCATCAGTGTGATGACTTCGCCGCCGGTAATCGTTGGCTGAAGGATTTTTGCCAGCAGCAGAATGTCGGGGCGCTGTTCTACAACAAACAATATGAAATCAACGAGCGTGAGCGGGATGCCGCGCTGGAAAGCGTATTGCAGGGCAGCGTCATGATCCGCAGTTTTGACGACAGCCTGCTGCTGCCGCCTGGTTCCGTCACCACCGGCGAAGGGACGATGTACAAAGTGTATACGCCGTTTCGCCGCGCCTTTCTTGAGCGCCTGACGGAGTCCGACAGCCGTTCACTGCCGGCACCCAAACCCCGCGATATTAATGGCGATGTGGCCCTGCATCCGCTGACTCCGTTTGATATAGCGCAGCAGCGCATCGGCGGAGATTTCCCGGTGGGCGAAGAGGCGGCGCGCGAACGCCTGCGCACTTTCTGCCGGGAAACCGTGCAGGATTACCTCGAACAGCGCGACTTGCCCGCGGT
Source organism: Enterobacterales bacterium (assembly GCA_003864575.1). Classification (GTDB taxonomy): domain Bacteria; phylum Pseudomonadota; class Gammaproteobacteria; order Enterobacterales; family Enterobacteriaceae; genus Ewingella. The sequence continues at coordinate 4,487 of BHES01000061.1, read as the reverse complement.
GGACGGGACCAGTTCGCTGTCGCCTTATCTGGCTATCGGCGTGTTGTCACCGCGCCAATGTTTCAACCGTCTGCGCACCGAATGCCCTGACGTGCTTGAGCGCCGCGATGGCGGTGCGTTCGGCTGGCTCAATGAACTGGTATGGCGCGAGTTTTACCGCCATCTGCTGGTGGCCTGGCCGACACTTTGCAAGCATCAGCCCTTTATCGCCTGGACCGACAAGGTGCGCTGGCGACATGCGCCGCAGGATTTACAGGCCTGGAAAGAGGGGAAAACCGGGTATCCGATTGTCGATGCCGCCATGCGTCAACTCAACGCAACCGGCTGGATGCACAACCGCTTGCGGATGATCGTCGCCAGTTTTTTGGTCAAAGACTTACTGATCGACTGGCGCGAAGGTGAGCGCTATTTCATGTCGCAACTGCTGGATGGGGATCTGGCGGCCAACAATGGTGGCTGGCAGTGGGGCGCATCGACCGGTACCGACGCCGCGCCTTACTTTCGTATTTTCAACCCGACCACGCAGGGCGAACGCTTTGACAAGGCCGGACGTTTTATTAAAGCCTGGGTGCCGGAGTTGACCGATGTCCCAGAAAAAGAGATCCACCACCCGCATCGGTGGGCGGAGAAACTTCATCGCGTGCTAGACTACCCAACGCCGGTTATCGATCACTCCCACGCCCGCAAAGACACGCTGGCGGCGTTCGAATCGGCAAAACGAGGGAGTCAGCCAACGGGCTGACCACCAACAGACATCTTCACCACACACGGAGCGATGTGATGAGAAACAAAATGTTGGCGCTGATCCTGGCGTGTTCGGCCAGTCAGGCCATGGCCGGTTTTGATGTTGTGGCGCTTGGCGTGCACGGCGGCGTGGAAGAGGGAAATCTCACCTCGTATTTAATTCGCAGTGATGATCAAAAATTGTACCTCGGGCTGGATGCAGGTTCGGTTCTGCCGGGCATCAGCAAGGCGCTGGAAAAAGGCGCATTTCCGCAGGTGACGGTGGAAAACGCCGCACCTTATACGCCTCAGGGCGCGGTATTTCGCAATCTGATCGGCGGTTACTTCATCAGCCACGGTCATTTGGATCACCTGGCCGGGCTTATCATCAGTTCGCCGGAAGACAGCCATAAACCGCTTTATGGCACGGCAGATACCATCGGCACCCTGCGTCAGCACTACTTCAATGGCAAAGTCTGGCCGAATTTCACCGATGCGGGCAGCGGTTTACGCATCGGCACGTACCGGCTGAATGCACCGCGTCCGGCGCAACGTTTTTCCCTCGGCCTGACGGGGCTGGACGGCGTTATCTATCCACTGAGCCACGGCGGCACACCGTCGAGCATGATCTTGGTCAGCCGTAACGATCAGTCGTTTGCCTTCTTCGGTGATACCGGTCCGGATCAGGTGGAGAAATCTAAGAATTTAGACACCGTCTGGCGGGTGCTGGGAGAGGAAATCAAAGCCAAGCGCCTGAAGGGGATCATCATCGAAACCTCTTATCCTGATGGCGTACCGGACAGCAAACTGTTCGGACATCTAACGCCGGTATGGCTACTCAAAGAGTTAAAGGTGCTGGAACAATACAGCGGCGGCGACGGTGCGCTGAAAGGGCTGACAGTGATCATTAGCCATGTGAAACCAAGCCTGAAAGCGGGCGCTGATCCTGAAGCGGAAATAATGCAGCAACTTTCGGCGGGGGATGCGCTGGGCGTGAAGTTTGTTCGTTTGCAACAGGGCGATTCGCTGAAGCTTGAGTGAAAAAATCAGGGGGAATGGGCGTTTCCCCTGAGTGAATAGTTAATCCACTAGCGGGCTGAGTGCCTGCAACAGCGGATCCAGATGAGCATGCATTTTCTGGTAAACATCGGTATTCAGCGCGTTGTATAACCGGTGATTCGCCGTATCCGGTGTGAAATGTTCTCCCATCCGTACCAGTTTCTCAGTCGCTTTTTCGTAGCAGTCAAACACCCCAACCGCCATGCCGGCATTCACCGCACAGCCTACGGCGGCGGAACCCTTCATTAAATTACGCCTTGTCGGCACGCCAAACACGTCAGCGAAAATCTGCATAAAGACGTCGCTGTTTGCGCCACCGCCGGAAAGGATCAGGCTTTTGAACGGGACGCCTAGCTCCAGCGCCATTTTATCCATGTGATTTTTCATGGTGAAGGCGATACCTTCCAGCATCGAGCGGTACATGTGTGCGCGGGTATGGCGGCCATCAAATCCGATCATCGCCCCTTTGCGAAATTCAGCCTCAGACGGCGGCGCCCAGTCGTGGAGGGTCAGCAAACCTTCGCAACCGGCAGGAACCTGCATCGCCTCGCGGTTGAGTAATTCTTCTATGCTCAGACCGCTCTCCTGTGCATCCGCCAATGCAGCGGCACCAAACTGGTCGCGAAACCAGCTGATGGTCCACATCCCGCGCCGCACACCCATGCATTCATACAGATAACGTCCTGGAATGGACGCCTGGAACGGCCAGAAGTTTTGCGCATCTTTCACGTTATCGCGCCCGTGTACCATCGCGCCGATATACGTGCCGAGCGAGATAAGCGCCACGCCCGGTTCCAGCGTCCCAGCCCCCAGCGCCTCTACCGCCTTATCATGTGCGGTAGCAATCACCGGAATACCGGCCGGCAGGCCGATCAGACGTGCGGCTTCTTCACTGAGGATCCCAAGCTTTTCCCCCGGTTTTACCACGTCAAACACCTGACTGCGGCTCAGGTTGCAGCTTTCCCACTGCGCCGGATCGGTGCTCCAGTCCAGCAGGTCATTGTCCATCGGCCACCAGCCGATATAGTTGGCGCAGGTGTCTTTGAATTCGCCGGTCAGCCGGTGGGTGATGTAACCGGACGTGGTGGTGACATATTTCACCTCGCCATAAGCGTCGAGATGCTCGTAGGGTTTGTTCAGGCGTTTATCCATCCAGTTGATCACCGGCCACGCCAGCTCGCCGCTGTCTTTGAGCAGCACGCGGCAGCAGCGGATCACGCAAACGCCCATCGCCAGGATCTGCTTTACATCGCCGCCGTGAGCGTGGAAGGCCTTCATTACTTTGCCGAAGGCGACTTGCAGTGAATCCCACAGATCATCGTCCGGGTGCTCTGCCAGCAGCGGCGCGGGAATGTCCAGCTTGCGCAGCGCCTGTTTTCCTTCGCAAATCAGATTGCCGTCGGTATCGAAAATCACCACTTTGGCACTTTGTGTACCCACATCCACGCCCATCAAATACTGTTTTTTAACAGACACGTTGTTCATGTTTACGACTCCTTTAAATGAATTCCTGTTTTGCCTGCGTGGCTGCACTTACGGGTACGGCGCTGCGGCGGATATTCTTAATCAGTAAAGCGGTAAAAATCAGTACCATCGCGGTGGCGATAATGCCCATTAACCACATGTTGCGATAGGCTTCGGCGGCAGGCAGGGTATCTTGCCAGTGGCCGACCAGCGGATAGACGAAGACGTCGGGCAAAAAACCGATCACCGAGCAAATTCCGACGGTAGTACCCATGATGTATTTCGGCGTGCGGGCTTCGCCGATGCAGGCGAAATACAGCCCGCGTGAGGCGTAGCAGGTAAACGCCAGCAGCAAAATCAGACCAATGCCGATAAACACCGACGAGGGATGCTGGTTGGTGATCAGTAAAACGCCGAGAGTAAGAATACTGACCACGGCCAGCAACTGGACGGCGCGGGTCGGTGATTTCAGGCGACTGTACGTGGTGATAATTCCGCCCAGCGGGCCGCACAGCGCGCGGAAAATTTTGTTAATAACGATACCCATATAGCTGGCAGCAACCAGCGTGACGCCATAGATTTCCGTCAGATAATTGGTGGAATAGCTGAGGATGGCGTAGATGGTATAGACGCCGAAGATGATCAGGCTGCAATACCAGGTGGTGCTGATTTTCAGCACTGAGGTGATGTCTTTCAGGCTGAATTTTTGCTTCCCAGCTTCATTATCGTGGCTGACAAATCCGTCCTGCACGAAACACCAGCACAGTATTCCCAGCAAAATATAGACGCCGCTGTAGATCAAAATCACCGTTTTCAGGCTGGCCGGATTATCCGGCGCGAACAGCGAAAACACCCACATGGTGAATACCGCCAGCGCCATGACGCCGACGCCGCGCAGGCCCTCCATCCAACCCATGATTTTGCCCTGTTCATCGTGATTTCCGAGCAACGAGGCGGCTTTAATCGACACGGACCAGAGCATTAAAATCGTGGTGATGGCAAACGCCACCTGGATAAGAATCATCACCCAGAACGGCGGATAGACCGCCATCAATAGCCCCAGCAAACCGGTAGCTATCATGGCGCAACTCATCATTTTTTTATGTGAATATTTGTCGGCTATAATTCCGCTGGGCGCATAGAGAATAATGGCAGTAATACCGAAGGTGCTCATGATTAATCCTATTTCGGTATTGCTGAATCCCATGAATTTCGCCATGGGTATTTGGTAAATATAACGA
>BHES01000060.1 GCA_003864575.1 Enterobacterales bacterium | reverse complement strand
AGATTCACATTATCCTTGACGGAGCAGGTTATCACCGCAGTGGGTTGGTGAAAGACTGGGCTTACGTGATGAATATCGACCTTCACTACCTGCCGCCTTACAGCCCGAACCTGAATCCAATCGAACGACTGTGGAAGGTGATGAATGAGGAGGTAAGAAACAACCGTTACTTCGCATCAACAAAGCAGTTCCGAGAGGAAATGCGACGATTCTTTAGTGAAATATTACCGGGTCTTGCTGGGGTATTATCATGTCGAATTAATGACAACTTTCAGATGCTGGAAAATGCATCTTCAAGTTAACTGTGTATATTCTTATCCAGGCAGTGATGGCGCTGTTCATCATTGCCTATCCTTTTGCCGTTTGGCTTGGCGTAACGCACTTCGGCATTAGTGTTCTCGCCCCGCTTCTCTGCGCGGTATTTCTGCTGCGTTTAGTCACCCTGCGGGCAACATCGGGGCACATGTTGTGGGTGACAAAATACAGCGCGCTGATTGGCCTTCTACTGGCCGCGACCAGCACGTTGCTCAATAAAACCCATTTGCTGCTCTATTATCCGGTCGTCGTTAACGTGCTTTTACTCCTGCTCTTTATGGCATCATTACGCAGTTCCGCCTCTGTGGTCGAGCGGCTGGCTCGGCTTCGCCATAGTGAGTTGCCGCCTGCTGCCATCACTTACACGCGACGGGTGACCCAAATTTGGTGTGTATTCTTCCTCTTCAATGGAGGCATGGCCCTCTATACCTGCCTTAAGGACAACATGGCGCTGTGGGCCTTTTATAACGGGGGGCTGAGTTACACGTTAATCGGTATATTGATGGGGGGAGAATGGATCGTCAGAAAATGTATTCTGCGCGTATGAGCCTGCCGATGAAAAACTGGCTGGACGAATCGCGAGATCCACAGCAACTGGTCGCCTGGAAAGAGGGCGAGGTGCAGGATTTGGCGACACTGCGTCATGACGTGCTGGCGCTGATTCGCCAAATTGTGGCTGCTCCTCATCAGCGCTGGGCGCTATGTTTTGCAGATAACTACCATTTTTCCGTAGCAATGCTGGCCGTTCTTTACTGCGGGCGTATTCCCGTTTTGCCGGGACATTCCCGGCAGTTACAGCTTGAAGAACAACGATATGAATTCGACGCGTTGTTGACTGATCTGCCGTTAACACTCTCTTGCCCGATTTTTGCCTTTCATTCACCACAGGCCAAAGATACCGACATCAGTGGCGACAGCCTGCCCGAATGGCGTGACGACCTGTACGTCATCTTATTTACCTCTGGCAGCACTGGCTTACCTCAAAAAGTGATTAAGCCGATACGTTGTCTTGAGGCCGAAAGCCAGTGGTTGGCCCACTGTTTTGGCGACACCCTGAATTCTGCCCGGTTCGTTGCCAGTGTGGCCCCACACCATATGTATGGACTGACCTTTGGCCTAATGCTGCCGATGTCGCTTGGCAGGCCGTTTTATGCCGCGAACCTTGAATACCATGAGCAATTGGTCGAGTTGGCTCAGGATCATGCTCTGGCACTGGTCAGCAGTCCGGCTTTCCTCCAGCGTATGGATAGCCACCTCGCTGCTGTTGCCTGTGCGCAGATCTTTTCGGCGGGGGGGGTGCTGCTGGCGGAAGATGCCGCCAACGTCGCCAGGCACTGCGGTGTTTGGCCGATTGAAATTTATGGCACGACAGAAAGCGGCATTATCGCCAACCGCAAACAACAGAAGCCGGACTCACCCTGGACATTGTTTGAAAAGGTTACGTTGATTGAACATCCCGAAGATCAATTTTCCGTATTATCAGAATGGGTCCCACAGCCAGAAGGTGTATTTTTGGGGGATACTCTCCATCTGTTACCCGATGGCAAACGCTTTGGGCTGGCTGGCCGCAAAGATCGCATCGTGAAAATTGCCGAGCAGCGGATATCACTTGATGAAATTGAGGCACGTTTGCTGGCGATAAAACAGATAACGGATGTCAGCGTATTGACGCTGCAAATCAAAGGCCGGCTCTATATCGCCGCTGCCGTCGTGTTAAGCGAGCCGGAACCGCAGGATGAACCGATGACGCAACATTCGCGTATCGCCTGCCTGCGCGCCGCACTGCGTGACTGGTTACCCGCCGTGGCGATCCCCCGCATCTGGCGTTTTGTTCCGGCTATCCCGCTTAATGCGCAAGGTAAGCGCACTTACGCCGAATTACAGGATTTGTTTGTATGAAGATGCCGCAGATAGTGAGCCAGAAAATCGCGGGTGACAACGTACTTGAACTAACCCTGCGGCTGTCGCCGGAGCTGTTCTGGTTTGACGGCCACTTTCCGCATTACCCCATTCTTCCTGGTGTGACGCAGGTTCACTGGGTGATGACCTTTACCTCGATGTTTCTGGTGCCTGATCTGGTTTTTAGCGGGATGGATGTCGTGAAATTTCAGCGACCCTTATTGCCGGGAGATGAACTTCTGCTGAACATCGAGTGGCTGAAAGAGAAATCACGTCTTCAATTTCAGTACAGCCTAGCGGGAACCCCTGCCAGCAGCGGGAAAATTACCCTATGTCGCTGACCATCGCTGAAAATTTTTCGCCCTGTCTGATCATCCCCTGTTATAACCACGGCGCGACCATGGCGGACGTGATGTCACGGCTGCAACCGTTTGGGCTGCCGTGCATTGTGGTGGATGATGGCAGTGATCTGAGTACACAACGGGAGCTTGAGCACCTGGCTGCGACGACGCCCTGGTTGACTCTGCATCGTTTAACGCACAATCAGGGCAAGGGGGCCGCGGTCATGGCGGCGTTTAAGCTGGCCGCTGAGCAAGGTTTTACTCATGCGCTCCAGGTTGATGCCGACGGGCAACACCAATTGGCAGATGTTCCGCTGCTGTTGAAAGAGGCGCATCAATATCCCGATGACCTGATCTCCGGTCAGCCGATCTATGACCATTCAGTGCCCAAAGCGCGGCTCTATGGCCGGTATATTACCCACGTCTGGGTATGGATCGAAACGTTGTCACTGTCGCTTAAAGACAGCATGTGCGGTTTTCGTGTCTATCCGTTAGCGCCGACCCTGCGTCTGATGTCTGAGCGCACGTTGGGCGAGCGGATGGATTTCGACATTGAAATTATGGTCCGTCTCTACTGGCAGGGGACGCGTAGCCGTTTTATTCCGACCCGGGTTATCTACCCGTCGGACGGCCTTTCACACTTCGATACCCTGAAAGATAACCTGCGTATTTCGCTCATGCACTCACGATTATTCTTTGGCATGTTGCGACGTATTCCGCAGCTGTTGCGCCAGAAAGCCGCGCCATCTGAGCCGCACTGGTCCGCCACGCAGGAGCGCAAAGGGCTGTGGGGGATCCGCCTGATGTTGCGGGTTTACCAGCTGCTAGGGCAAAGGGCTTTTGAATTGCTGCTCTACCCGGTGATTGGCTACTTCTGGCTGACGGGAAGCACTCAGCGCCGCGCGTCGGCGCTTTATCTGCACCGTTTGGCCGCTTTCGCCCAAAGGCAAAACGTCAGCCTGCCTTACCGGCTCACCACGTTTGGCCACTTCATGCGTTTTGGTGGTGCGATGCTCAACAAGCTCGCCAGCTGGCAGGGCAAATTGCAAAACGTGACCCTGATGGATGAAGCGCTTTGTGAAGCGCAAATCGCCAGCGGCCGCGGCACGTTGATATTGGCCTCGCATCTGGGTGACATCGAATCCTGCCGTGCGATTGCCTCGCTTAATCAGCGGGTGGTGGTCAATGCGCTGGTGTTCACACAGCATGCAGAACGCTTTAATCAGGTGATGAAAGAGGTCAATCCGCAGGCCAATGTGAATCTGATTCAGGTCAGTGATATGGGGCCGGAAACTGCTATTTTGCTGCAAGAGAAACTGGATGCTGGCGAGTGGGTGGCCATGGTGGGCGATCGTACCTCGGCCGGACAACATCAGCGCGGCGAACCGCAGGCCCGGGTGATTTACAGCACATTTCTCGGCCACCCGGCACCTTTCCCTCAGGGGCCGTTTATCCTTGCGGCCGCACTGGGCGCACCGGTTTTTCTGATGTTGGGTCTTGAATATGCCGGGCGGCTCAATATCCATTTCGAACCCTTTGCTGATCCGCTCATATTGCCGCGTGCCACGCGTCGCGAGGCACTACAGCAAGCGGTTGACCGCTATGCGGCGCGTCTGGAGCATTACTGCCTGCGGGCACCGCATGACTGGTTCAACTTCTTCGATTTTTGGCAATCTCCGCCTGATGCCAGCAATAACCGGAAAACTGACTAACATGAATCTGCAAGACGAGCCCCGTTTTCGAACCTGCGTCACGATCACCGTTCCCTTCCACGATGTCGATGCCATGGGCGTGGTCTGGCACGGTAATTACTTCCGCTATCTCGAGGTGGCGCGGGAACAGTTGCTTAAACAATTTGATTACGGCTACCGACAGATGCAGGCGTCCGGCTACGTCTGGCCGATTGTCGATACCCGGCTGAAATACATCTCATCGGTGATCTTCGAACAAAAAATTGACGTTCACGCCTGGGTTGAAGAAGTGGAGAACCGTCTGCGAATTGGTTATCGCATTGTGGACAGCGAAACGGGTAAACGCACCACTACCGGTTATACCTTACAGGTGGCGGTCGATAGGCAAACCCAAGAGATGTGTTTTGCGTCGCCGCAAATTCTGCTGGATAAAATGGGAGTCAGCCTGTGATGCGCACCGTTATTTTTCTGCTGAGTTTGTTCAGTCTGACGGCTCAGGCGGTGACCTTGCCGGAATTACAGCAGCGCTTTAGCCAGCAACCGGTGCTGCGCGCAGACTTCAGCCAGCAGCGGAAGATCAGCGGTATGAACCTGCCGCTTAACTCCGGCGGTACTCTGCTGATTGCGCAAAAGAAAGGGCTGTGGTGGCAGCAGGAACAACCCTTTGCCCTGACCTTATTGCTGACCGAAAACCGTATGGTGCAAACCATGGCCGGGCAGCCTGCGCAGGTGGTGACGGTGGAAAGTAACCCGCAGATGTTCCAGTTCAACGCGTTACTCAGTGCGCTGTTTCAGGCTGACCAGCAAGTGCTGGCGCATAACTTTTCACTCGATTTCAGCGACAAAGGTCAGGGCGCATGGCAGTTAATCCTCACGCCGAAGACCGCACCGCTGAACCGGCTGTTTCGCACCATCACTCTTAACGGGCAGAAATATCTCAACCTGATTAATATCAATGATATGCAGGGCGATGAAACACACATCCGCTTCTTTAACCAGCGCACGGAGCCTGCGGCGTTGACTGACGACGAGCAGGCCCATTTTGACGGCTGAACGTCATCGCCAACTGGCCTTTGGCTGGCTGTTAATCTGTCTGATGTTGGTTGCCGCGCTCTTCTGGCTGCTGCCGCGCAGCCAGATCAACAGTAGCGTGCTGGCATTGTTGCCAAAACAGCAGCTACAGGGCGTGCCGGACGATTTAACGCGAGGATTCAGCCAGCGACTCGACCGCCAATTGATGTGGCTGGTCAGCCCGCCAGCGGGGCAGGGAAGTGAGGCTGCGGTTGCCTGGCTGACGGCGTTACGCCAGTTACCGGCGCTGCGTGAGGTCGAAGGGCCAATGGATGCGCAGCACCAGCAACAGTGGGGGGAGTTTTTCTTTCATCACCGCAATACCTTGCTGGACGACGCCACGCGTCAGCGGCTGCAAAAAGGTGCGCAGGCACAGAGCCAGTGGATACTCGCTCAGATGTACTCGGCCTTTGCCGGTGTCAGTGGCAAAGAGCTCGCCAATGATCCCTTGCTGCTGGTGCGGGGCTCGCAGCTGACGCAGCAGCAAAACAGCGGTGGCATGACGCTCGACAACGGCTGGCTCACCGCACGGGATCACAACGGACGCAGCTGGTATCTGATCCACGCTGAGCTGAACGCTTCCTCGTATGACATCACCAGCAGCAAACAGATTGTGGCCAGCCTGAACGGGCTTGAGCCATCGTTTCGGCAACGCTTTCCGGGGGCAGAAATATTGCAACGTGGAACGCTGTTTTACAGCAACTATGCCAGCCAGCAGGCAGAGCAGGATATTTCCACGCTGGGGATGACGTCAGTTGTCGGAGTTTTCCTGCTCATTCTGCTGGTCTTCCGCTCGGTATTGCCTCTGCTGCTCAGCCTGTTATCGATAGCCATCGGCGCACTGACCGGCACGGTATTCACGCTGGCGGTATTTGGTGAAATTCACGTCATGACGCTGGTACTCAGTACCAGCATTATTGGTATTTCGGCCGATTATACCCTCTATTTCCTGACCGAACGCCGGGTTCACGGCGGGCAGAATACTCCGCTTGAGAGTCTCAAAAAGCTGTTTCCTGCGCTCTCTGTCGCCTTGTTGACCACGGTTGCGGCCTACCTGATGTTGCTGATTGCACCATTCCCTGGTTTACAACAACTGGCGGTGTTTGCCGCGTCCGGCCTCAGCGCTGCCTGCTTCACCGTAATGTGCTGGTATCCGCTGTTATCCAAAAATCTGCCGGTCGGTCCTGCACCGGGTCTGGCACTGATCCGGCGCTGGCTCCATGCGTGGCAACACCGCAAGGCGTTACGCCGGGGATTACCGTTGACTGTGGTTGTGCTGATCCTGGCGGGATTCAGCCAACTGAAGATCAATGACGACATTAGCGATCTACAGACGTTGCCGAAAGATCTTCAGCAACAGGAAAAACAGATCGCCGCGTTAACCGGGCAGACCAACGATCAAAAATGGCTGGTGGTGTACGGGGATAACGCCGAACAGGCCCTGCAACGTTTGGAAGCTCTCGGTCCGAAACTGCAACAGGCTAAAGCGAATAGGGTGCTTGATGGCTACCGGCTGATCAGCCTGCCTTCGCAAAAGCAACAGCAGCAGGATCTCAGCCTGCTGCGCCAGCGTGCGCCAGAAGTATTAAACCAGCTTGCGCAGGCCGGAGTCACACTAAAACCGGCGGATCTCAGCTCACAGTGGGTAACGCCATCGGTGTGGTTGGGAAGCGTGGTCAGCCAGGGCTGGCGTTTGCTGTGGCTTTCTCTGCCGGACGGGCGAACCGCCACGCTCATTCCTGTCAGCGGCGTGCACGACAGCGCGGCGATGAGTCAGCTGGCTGCCAGCGTTAACGGCGTGGGCTGGGTGGACCGTAAAACCGAATTCAGCCAACTCTTTTCACAGTACCGCGTGATGCTCTCTCTGCTGTTGACGCTGGCCGTGGCGTTGATTGCCGGTATTTATCTGTGGCGTTTTCGCCTGCCTCATGGGCTGGTTTGTCTGGTGCCCACGCTGTTGTCGTTGGGCATGGGGGTTGCTGCGCTGGCTTTCAGCGGCCATAGTCTCAATCTTTTTTCACTGCTGGCGCTAATTCTGGTGCTGGGGATCGGCATAAACTACACGCTGTTCTTCACCAATCCGCGCGGTACGCCGACCACCTCGATGCTGGCGATATTCATGGCGGTGGTGACCACTCAACTGACCTTCGGCATGCTGGTGTTTAGCTCAACGCAGGCCATCAGCAGTTTTGGCATCGTGCTCAGCGCAGGCATTTTTACCGCTTTCCTGCTGTCACCTTTAACGTTGCCCGTTGCAAAATCAGGATCTCCAACATGACTCGTTCCGTCTTTCCTTTGCTGTTGATTCTGACTCTGCTCGGCGGTTGTACGCCTCATCCGGTGCTCAAAACGGATAACATCACGCCAGCGCAGGCCTGGTTGCAGCCCGGCGTGCAGGTTAATTTACCTGCCCCCACGCTGGAAACGCCCGTAAACCAGCAACAGCTGCTGAGTGCGACGGTGAACGGAAAAACCCAATCGCTGCTGGTATTGTTAAGTGCGGATGGGCAGTCGCTGCAGCTGGCGGGGCTTTCACCGCTGGGCATCCGGCTGTTCAAACTGGTCTACGATCAACAGGGTATTCATACCGAACAGGCGATCATTTCTGACAAATTGCCGCCAGCCGCTCAGGTGCTGTCCGATATCATGCTGAGCTACTGGCCGGTGAATCGGTGGCAGCCGCTGCTGCCGTCGGGCTGGACGCTGAAAGATGAAGGTATGCGGCGGGTATTGTCGGATCAGAATGGGCGCGTGGTGACGAATATTGACTACCTGCAACGCGGCAGCCAGCGCCAGCCGGTATCCATTACTCAGCGGGCGTTCCACTACCAGATAGCTATCCAGAATGTCGGAAACTAATATGATCTTTCTCTCCGCCGTTGGCATGGTCAATGCGCTCGGCAATAATCCGGACGACGTGGCAGCCAACCTTGCGCTGGCTCATGCGCCGGGATTGCAGCATCAGTCCGGCTGGCTGACCAGTCAGGCGCCGGTCTGGGTCGGGCAGGTGACCGGGGTTCTCCCTGCTGTTCCCGCACACTTGCCTGAACATGACAGCCGGAATAACCAACTGCTGCTGGCGGCGCTGGCACAGATTGAACCGCAGGTCAGCGCAGCGATTGCCCGTTATGGCAGTCAGCGGGTGGCAGTTGTCATGGGCACCAGCACTTCTGGGATTAGCGAAGGTGAAGCCGCAATACGCTATTACCAGACTCACGGCGAAATGCCTGACCGCTATTACTATCAGCAACAGGAACTGGGCGATCCGGCGCAGTTCCTGCAACGCTTTTTAGGGCTGAATGGCCCGGCCTACACGTTGTCTACCGCCTGTTCGTCCAGCGCCAGAGCAATGATTAGCGGTCAGAGGCTGATTGCCTCCGGGCTGGTAGATGCTGCGCTGGTGGGCGGTGCCGACAGCCTGTGTCGTATGGCGATCAATGGTTTTCACAGCCTGGATTCCCTTTCTGCCGGGCGTTGTACCCCCTTCGCTAAAGACCGTGACGGCATCAATATCGGCGAGGCTTCAGCGCTGCTGCTGCTAACGCGGGAACCCGCTGATGTCGCGCTGCTGGGCTTTGGTGAATCATCTGATGCCTGGCACATGTCCGCGCCGCATCCGCAGGGTGACGGCGCTGAGCGTGCGATGCGCATGGCGCTGCAACAGGCGAACCTTGCCCCGTCTGACGTCGGCTATATCAATCTGCACGGCACTGCGACGCCGCTCAATGACAGCGTGGAGGCCGGTGTTATCGAACGCATCTTCGCAGACACCGTGCCATGCAGTTCCACTAAACATCTGACCGGCCACACGCTGGGCGCGGCGGGAGCGACGGAAGCGGCGCTAAGCTGGCTGATACTGACCCGTAACCTGAATATTCCGCAGCAAGACTTCTCGCAGACTGAACGCGATGACAACCTCCCGGATATCGGGCTGGCACAGACACCACAAATGCTGCGAAAACCGGTTATCCTGTCCAACTCATTTGCTTTTGGCGGCAATAACGCCTGTATTTTGCTAGGACGCCTGTCATGAATGACTGTCATACCCAGGTTTATGCGCCGCCAGCGGATTATCTGCCGCATACCGCGCCGATGGTGCTGCTCGACGAGGTGATTTCTATAGAGCAGGAGTGCGCCCACTGCCGTGCGGTGGTCTCTGTTGACGGTGCACTCTCCCCGTTTCTCACCGCACAGGGGGCGTTGCCCGCGTGGTTCGCCCTCGAGCTGATGGCGCAGACCATTGGCGTATGGAATGGTTGGCACAATGCCCAACAGGGCGACTCGCCTTCACTGGGGATGCTGCTGGGCTGCCGGGGTTTGCGCTGTTCGTTGCCGGAGTTTCCGCCGGGCGGGGTACTTGACATGCATATCCAACAGATCCTACGTGACAGCAAAATCGCCAGCTTCGAATGCACGCTGTTCATCCATAGCCTTAACAGTGACGAGCCGGTGGTCCACGCGCGGCTTAATACCTATCAGCCTGATGCGCAGGACATGATGAAATTGACTCAGGAGAGGAAGCCATGACCCGTTGCGTATTAGTCACCGGTGCCAGCAAGGGCATCGGTCGGGCGATCGCCTGCCAGCTGGCGAAGGACGGTTTCGAGGTGGTGGTTCACTACCACAGCGACGGTGACGGTGCAGAACAGACGCTGGCGCAAATCACCAGAGCAGGTGGTACGGGCCGTATTCTTCGTTTTGACGTCAGCCAGCGCGACCGGTGCAGTGAAGCGTTGGAAGCCGATATCAGCGCTTTCGGGGCGTATTACGGCGTGGTCAACAATGCGGGGATCACCCGTGACGGCGCGTTTCCGGCGCTGAGCGATGATGACTGGGACAGCGTGATCCACACCAACCTCGACAGTTTCTATAACGTCCTCAAACCCTGTGTGATGCCGATGATTGGGCTACGCCAGGGCGGTCGGATCATCGCGCTCTCGTCTGTTTCTGGCGTGGCCGGTAATCGCGGGCAGGTTAACTACAGCGCGGCCAAGGCCGGTATTATTGGTGCCTGTAAGGCGCTGTCGCTGGAGCTCGCGAAGCGAAAAATCACCGTCAACTGCATTGCGCCGGGTCTGATTGACACCGGCATGACGGACATGGAGCCGGCGGCTATCGATGCCGCCATGGGGATGATCCCGCTTAAACGTATGGGCAGTGTCGACGAAGTGGCGGGGCTGGCGAGTTATCTGATGTCGGACATTGCCGGTTATGTTACCCGTCAGGTGATCTCTATCAACGGAGGCATGGTATGACGCATCGCGTGGTGGTGACCGGCATGAAGGGCATTACCGCTTTCGGCCAGCATTGGGATGAGATCTCACTGCGCCTGCAACAGGGCGAAAATGCCGTGCGCCATATGGATGAGTGGTTGCAGTATCAGGGGCTGAGTACGCATCTGGCGGCACCAATTGATGATTTTGTCCTGCCGGATCACTACACCCGCAAGCGTATCCGCGCCATGGGGCGGGTCTCGCTGCTCTCCACGCGCGCGACCGAACTGGCGCTGGAACAGGCCGGGCTGCTTGATCATCCGGTGCTTACGCACGGCGAAACTGGCATTGCGTATGGTTCCTCAACCGGCAGCACCCAGCCGCTGAGCGAATTCGCCTCCATGCTCAACGAAAAGCACACCAACAACATCACCGGTACGACTTACGTGCAGATGATGCCGCATACAGCAGCAGTGAATACCGGTTTGTTCTTCGGGCTGAAAGGGCGCGTGATCCCAACGTCCAGCGCCTGCACCTCGGGCAGTCAGGCAATTGGCTACGCCTATGAAACGATCAAACACGGCTACCAAACGGTGATGGTTGCGGGCGGTGCCGAGGAACTCTGTCCGTCAGAAGCGGCGGTATTTGACACCTTATTCGCCACCAGTCAGCAGAACGATGCGCCGAAAAATACCCCGCGCCCTTTTGATGCGCAGCGTGACGGACTGGTGATCGGTGAAGGCGCCGGGACGCTGATCCTCGAATCCCTCGACCACGCGCTGGCGCGCGGTGCAAAGATTTATGCGGAAATCATTGGCTTTGCCACCAACTGCGACGCCTCGCATATCACTCAGCCGCAAAAAGAGACCATGCAGGTGTGTATGGAAAAATCGCTGAAGCAGGCGGGGTTGACGGCGACAGAGATCGGCTATATCAGTGCTCACGGCACCGCGACGGAACGCGGTGATATTGCCGAAAGCCAGGCAACGGCGGCGGTGTTTGGCAATACAACGCCAATCTCATCGATGAAAAGCTACTTTGGTCATACGCTGGGCGCCTGCGGTGCGCTGGAGGCGTGGATGGCGCTGGAGATGATGAACGAAGGGCGCTTCGCACCGACCATCAACCTGACCTCGCCGGATCCGGCCTGTGGCGATCTGGACTATATTATGGGTGAATCGCGCGCCATTCAGACCGCATTTATTCAGTCCAACAACTTTGCATTCGGCGGCATTAATACGTCGTTGATTTTCAAACGCTGGCCTTAATCATGTGTCAGCTGCTGATGGCCTCCACCGGTGACGACCTCTCCCTCGGGCGGTTACCTGACGACGTGCTGGCAAGCTCCGGGCAGTTCGCTACGTTTCGCCGCCGGCAGTTTCTGACCGGCAGGGCGCTGCTGGCAGACGCCATGTTCACGCAGCACGGTCACCGAACGTTGCCTGCCATCATGCTTTCTCCGTCAGGCAAACCGGCATTTGCGGACGCCACGTTGCCGTACTTTTCCCTCAGTCACAGTGCTGATCGGGTGGTATTGGCACTGTGCGGGAAGGGAGAGATCGGTTGTGATGTGGAGGTTATTCGCCCGCGCCCGTCGTGGCCGGGGCTGGCACAGGCCCTTTTCAGCGCCGCTGAAAACCAGTGGCTGAGCGAACATCACACCCCGCTGGAGGCTTTCTGGACCTTATGGAGTCTGCGCGAAGCCTGGCTGAAACAGCAGGGACGCAGCATCTGGGAGATGGCCTCCATTGCGATTAACCCGCAACCACAGCGTGACTGCGCAACGCCTGCAACGCCGGTGCAACTGTGGTCGGCCCGCTGGCAGGAATACACGGTGGCACTGGCGCTGCCTGAGAATATCTTGCCGCCGACGGGCCTGATCCCCCGGGAAAAATGGTGTGGCTATCCGGCGTGGGTTGTTCGCGATTAATGCTTAAAAATCAAAAGTATTGTGACCTGCCTGTCGTTTTTATCCATTAAGTCCCCGTTCATACTCTGTGCATCAGATAAACCGGTTCGCCGGACTTACCTTTAATAAGAGAGAAAATATGAGCATCCCTGCATTCGGTCTTGGTACGTTTCGCCTGAAAGATGACGTGGTCAAAGCATCGGTGTCTACGGCGCTGGAACTGGGCTACCGCGCCATTGATACCGCACAGATTTATGGCAATGAGGCGGCGGTCGGTGAAGCGCTGGCTGAAAGCGGCGTGGCACGCGAAGCGCTGTATATCACGACCAAAATCTGGACCGAAAACCTTGGCGCAGATCGTCTGATCACCAGCCTGAAAGAGAGCCTGAGCAAACTGAAAACCGATTATGTTGACCTGACGCTGGTTCACTGGCCGTCACCGGGCAACGCCGTCAGCGTGGCAGAAACGATGCACGCGCTGGTGGAAGCTAAGAACCTTGGCCTGACCCGCGAAATCGGTATTTCGAACTTCACGGTGGCCCTGATGCAGGAAGCCATCGACGCGGTGGGCGCAGATGCTATCGCTACCAACCAGATTGAGCTGTCGCCGTTCCTGCAAAACCGTACCGTGGCGGATTTCGCCCGTAAAAACGGTATCGCTGTGACGTCCTACATGACGCTGGCTTACGGTGAAGCACTCAAAGATGCCACTATCATTGACATCGCAGCGCGCCACGATACCACGCCGGCACAGGTAGTTCTGGCATGGGCGCTTCAGTTGGGCTACGCCGTGATCCCGTCCTCCACTAAGCGTGAAAACCTGGCAAGCAACCTGCTGGCGCAACAGCTCAAGCTGACTGTTACCGATATGGCTGACATCGCTGCGCTGGAGCGCAACGGCCGTCTGGTCAGCCCGGAAGGTCTGGCCCCTGAGTGGGACTAAACCTACCGGTCAACGGTATGAACTGACCTCTGACCCACGCTTCGGCGTGGGTTTTTTCGTTTTACGGCGGAGATACCGGGTTCAGTTTTTCGCTGAGGAAATCAATAAAGCAGCGAATGCGTGTGCTGACCGTCTGGTCGCTGTAATAGACAGCATGCAGCGGCATGGCGATGCGCATGATGTCCGGCACCAGCAGTTCAATCAAATCTCCCCGTTGTACATCTGTCTGCGTCATGAAGTCCGACAGACAGGCGATCCCGTTGCCCTTCAGGCAGAGCTGACGCAGCGTTTCGCCGCTGCCCGCGCTGATAAACGGCGTGATAGTCAGTTGCTGGCCATCGGCGCACAGCAATGGCCATTTATTCAGCGCCAGAACTTCATTAAAGCCAATGCAACGGTGGCTTTTCAGGTCATCGGCGTTTTGCGGTACACCCCATTTTTCGAGATAGGCCGGTGAGGCCAGTACGCTGCGATAGCTCAGCATCAGCTTGCGGGCACGTAAACTGGAGTCTTCCAGTTCGCCCACACGGATCGCCACGTCCACCTTCTGATCAATTAAATTGATGTTACTTTCCGAAGAGAACAGCGCCAGCGTCATCTTGGGGAAGCGCTCGGTGAACTCGGCGACCAGAGGGGAGATCACGTGCAGAATAACCGGTGTGGCAGCGTCGACGCGCAATAACCCCTGTGGTACGTCGCGGTGTTCCAGCAGTTCATCTTCTGCCGCAGCCATATCCTGCAAAATCTTTTGTACGCGCACAAAGTATCGCTCGCCTTCGTGTGTCAGGTTGATTTGCCGCGTGGTGCGGTTGAGCAGGGTGATACCGAGCTTTTGCTCCAGGCGTTTGACGGTGCGGCTGACCACTGAGTTGTCCTGCTCCAGTTGCTCAGCGGCGCGGCTGAAACTACCGGTCTCCACGACGGTGACAAAAGTCATTAACTCTTCTGAACTGGCTTTCATTGTTGTTACTCCAGCATAAATAATTTGATACTTTGGCTGTTTCTGTCATTTAACCATAAGTAGATAATAGCCGCTATCAAATCGATATTCATTGTGGAGTAAGGTTATGCCGCTTGCATTATTAGCTCTGACCATCAGTGCCTTTGCGATAGGAACCACCGAGTTTGTGATCGTCGGGTTAATCCCGACCATCGCGCAGCAGCTCGCAATTTCCGTTCCGTCCGCCGGTTTATTGGTGTCTATTTATGCCGTAGGTGTGGCCGTTGGCGCACCTGTACTGACCGCGCTGACCGGCCGCGTGCCGCGAAAAGCGCTGTTGATTGGCCTGATGGTGTTGTTCACCCTCGGTAATCTGCTGGCATGGCAGTCACCAAACTATGGCACGCTGGTCGCCGCACGGCTGCTGACGGGGCTGGCGCACGGTGTGTTCTTCTCGATAGGCTCGACGATTGCCACCAGTCTGGTATCGAAAGAGAAAGCCGCGTCGGCCATTGCCCTGATGTTTGGCGGGTTGACCGTCGCGTTGGTCACTGGTGTACCCCTCGGGACTTTTATCGGGCAGCACTTCGGCTGGCGGGAGACGTTCCTCGCTGTGTCATTGATTGGCGTGATCGCTATCATTGCGAGCGCAATCCTGGTGCCCAATACCATTAAAAACAGCCCGGCAGCGCGGATTGCCGATCAGGTTAAGGTACTGATGAATCCGCGTCTGATGCTGATCTTCGCCATTACCGCGCTCGGCTACGGTGGCGTTTTCACCACCTTCACCTTTCTGGCGCCGATGATGCAGGAACAGGCAGGGTTTTCGGCGGGTATGGTGAGCTGGATTTTACTGGCCTACGGGATTTCGGTGGCTATCGGTAATATTTGGGGAGGAAAACTGGCTGACAAGCACGGTGCAGTCAAAGCCCTGAGTATAATTTTTGCGGCGCTGGCAACGTTGCTGATGGTGTTCCAGTTTACGTCAGGTTTCAGCATCCCGGCACTGCTTACGCTGCTGGTGATGGGGGTGTTCGCTTTCGGCAATGTCCCAGGCTTGCAGGTCTATGTGGTACAGAAAGCGGAAGAGGTGACGCCGAATGCCATAGACGTCGCTTCCGGCCTGAACATTGCCGCCTTTAACGTGGGCATCGCCCTGGGTTCGGTGATTGGCGGGCAAGTGGTAGCCACTATCGGTCTGGCGCAGACGCCGTGGATTGGTGCAGTGATTGTTCTCGGAGCGCTGCTGTTGACCCGTCTCAGCGGCTATCTGGACAAAAAATCGCAGGCTGCGGCTATCGCCTGATATCTCTCGCTCTTGTTTAAAATGGCTCATCTTTGCGATGGGCCATTTTTTATCAATTATTTGCTTCGCAAGCCACTTGCGCCACTAACACGCTTCCTCAGTGATCTATGCTAGCCTGATAACAGAGCGTGGACGTGAAATGTGACCAGGTTGTATACGATTGTAAACAGATTTGGTCTGAGCACTGACGGGCGTATACTGAACCTTCCGCTGTCGGTGCTACCCGAACAGCATGATTTTTAATGGGTGAATAGGCGATAAGCGTGCCGAAAAGAACATATGCAATGCGGTATGTTGCAGGTCAACCGGTTGAGCAAATATTTCCAGGTGCATTGGCACATTTAGGATCTGGATTACCTCCCGGCGCCGCGCTGCCAAATTCAAACACTCTGCGCATTATGGTGTGGAACATTTTCAAACAGCAACGGGCCGACTGGCTTTCAGTGCTGCAAGGCTTCGGCAAAGATGCTCAGTTGGTGCTGCTACAGGAAGCGCAAACAACGCCTGAGCTGATCCGTTTTGCCACGTCGCATTATTTGGCCGCTGATCAGGTTCCGGCCTATATGCTGCCTCAGCATCCCTCAGGCGTCATGACACTCTCTGCCGCGCATCCTGTTTACTGTTGCCCGCTACGTGAGCGTGAACCACTGCTTCGGCTGGCGAAATCCGCGCTGGTGACTGTTTATCCGTTGCTGGACGGGCGTTTGCTGATGGTCGTGAACATTCATGCGGTGAATTTCAGTATCGGTGTTGACGTCTACAGTAAGCAGTTGGAGACGATTGGTGAGCAGATTGCACATCACAGAGGGCCGGTGGTGATGGCGGGGGACTTCAACGCCTGGAGCCGTCAGCGTATCAATGCCCTGTTTGGGTTTGCCAATAACATCCGCTTGTTGGAAGTGAGGTTCCCCTCTGATTTACGGCGTCGCGCGTTTGGACGGCCGCTGGACTTTGTTTTCTACCGCGATTTGAACGTGACCAATGCTACGGTAATGGAAACTCAGGCGTCTGATCACAACCCGCTGCTGGTGGAGTTTTTGGCAGAAAATAGTGATATCCCTCTCGCGCTATAACGGTCGGCTTCGGACAAAAAAAAAGCACCCACGAAGGGTGCTTTTTTATGGGTAACGCGCATAGCGCATCAGGTATCTGGCGTTAATTTATTGCTGACGAAAAGCGTCAGTTTATTGCCAGGTTGAAGATTATCGGCACCGGCGTTCCAGCGCCTCACATCTTTGATGTTGACGCCGTGACGCTTGGCAATACTCGACAATGAATCACCTTTACGAACCTGATACGTAACGCTGCCACCATTACCGCTTACAGAGCTGACGCTGTTGTCCGCCACTTGCAGGGTTTGCCCAACTTTTAACGCGCTTGCTGAGCGCAAATTGTTCCAACGCTGTAAATCACGGGTCTTCACATTCAGTCGGGCTGCTATTCCAGACAAGCTATCGCCACTGCGAACCTTGTAGGCTTTTGCACCCGATGGTGTGTTGCTGGCCAGTCGCGTTTCCTGAACCGCAGCGATATCGCCATCAGCCAGAGAATCTTTTAACTGCGCAGCATGCGCCTTCGGTAACACAATGTAGTGAGGGCCGTTAGGCGCCGTTACATTCTGTTTGTAACCAGTATTGAATGACTTCAGCTTAGTCAGTGACATGCCCGCCATCTCAGCCGCCTGAGTTAACTGCATCTGCTGCCCCACTTCAACACGCGCTAATGCGCGGTCTTTGCTCGGCGTCGGTAAGCTAATTCCGTACTTTTTACTGTTTTTTAAAATATCGCTCAGAGCCAACATTTTCGGCACGTAAATTGACGTTTCACGAGGAAGCGACAACGACCAGAAATCTGTCGGTTTACCCTTAGCTTTATTGGCTTTAACCGCTTGCATTACGCGGCCTTCACCACTGTTATACGCGGCAATGGTCAGTAACCAGTCACCACCAAACATTTTGTTCAGGTTTTGCATCATATCAAGGGCTGCCGTTGTCGAAGCGACAACATCGCGACGACCGTCATACCATTGGTTCTGTTTCAAACCATAATTGCGACCCGTCTGGGGCACAATCTGCCACAGCCCCGCAGCGTTTGCTGATGAGGTGGCTTTTGGATCAAAAGCGCTCTCCACTATGGGTAGCAGTACCAGTTCCATCGGCATATTACGTTTCTTAATCTGCTCGGTGATCCAGTACATGTACGGCTCTGCCCGTAATGTTACATCGTGGAGATAGCTCTTATGTTTTAAATATTTTACTTTTTGTTCTCGGATCCGGGCATTTTCCGGAACCTTCATCTTCAGCTCGTCGCCAATGAAGTTCCACAGATTTGTTTGCGCAATGGAGTCGTCACTGTTCAACCATCGCGCCGAGACCACTCGGCCATCATCTGTGTACTCTCCTGCTTCACTTTGACTTGCCGAAGACAAACTCTGTGCATGCTGTTCGGGTATCTTCACGTCCTGCCTGGACGCCTGACAACCCACCAGCAACACGGAGGCGAATATTATCGCTTTTGCCTTCATGTATGTGTCAACAGTTGCTTAAAAGACAGACGATAATACTTTGCTCAGTCCAAAAAGGCAACCTTTGGCATCAGAAGCTGTCCTTGAGTTGCCTTAGATGAGCAAAAACTTGCCAAGCATGTTTTAACGGATCGTTAAGCTTTAATTTGTTTTGTAAATCAATATCATCACATCGTAAAAAAAGGTTAATTTTACGCTCTAAACCGAGGGTTACAGGCAGAGAAGGCTGTCCGTTTTTCCGCATTTCCTGCACATTCCGCTCATGAGAATCAATATCATCATCATCGGGTAGTATGGACCGGGCAAACTTAAGATTTGAGAGAGTATATTCATGGGCGGCGCAGACTAAAGTTTCATCAGGGAGCTGGGCTAACTGTTGAAACGACTGGTACATTTGTTCGGGTGTGCCCTCGAACAGGCGGCCGCATCCGGCAGAAAACATCGTGTCCCCGCAGAACAGATAAGGGGCGCTATAGTATGAAATGTGACCTAACGTGTGCCCGGGCGTAGCAAAAATGCGCCACTTTACCCCTCCAATTTCCACTTCATCGCCATTTTTAAGAATTATCCTATCAATCTTGTCGGGAATTTCAGCCGGACCGTACACTTTTAGCGCAGGAAAATGCGCCACAAGTTCATTTACACCGTCTATATGGTCATGATGGTGGTGGGTAAGCAGGATAGCGGTGGGCGTTAAATTGTGCGCTTTTAAGGCAGTCAGCACAGGGGCCGCTTCACCGGGATCGACAATCAGACAGTGGCCGTTTTGGTCATCCAATAACCAAATGTAATTGTCCTGCAATGCGGGAATACTGATAAGATTCATAGGTAGCTCTCTTTGGCAAACGCTTGAAAGACGGAATAAATATGCAACCAGCCCGCACACGTAAAAAAATCACCGCACCGACTTCATGGGAAGATATCCCCTGTGGTGAGTATTACCGTGCCGCGCTTGAGCAACATCTGCAAGCCTGGTGGGGCAAGCTATACGGTTTTCACCTGTTAAAGATTGGCAATTTGAGTGCAGAGCTTGATACCGGCAGTTGTCCGATTTCGCATCAGGTCAATATCGACGAAACGGGACCCAACCTCCACGTACAGGGTGATCCGTATCAGTTGCCCTTTGCTCATAAATCGGTGGATGCCTGCCTGCCTGCTCGCTCATACTTTAGCCTATGCCGAAGATCCGCACCGGATATTGCGCGAAGTGGATCGCGTACTGATTGACGATGGCTGGCTGGTCATAAGCAGTTTCAACCCGCTGAGCTTGCTGGGCATGGGGAAAATGATGCCGTTTTTCCGTAAGCGTCAGCCTTATGCCAGCCGGATGTTTACCCAGATGCGGCTGCTCGACTGGCTGGGATTACTCAATTACGAAGTGATGTTCAAAACCCGTTTCCAGGTACTGCCATGGTGTCAGAAAGGCGGAAAGATGCTCAGTACGCACCTTCCTGCACTGGGATGCATGACCGTGATCGTTGCCCGTAAGCGCACGCTGCCACTGACGCCAACGGCCAAAAAAATACCGGCGCGACGCCAGACCATTCAGCAGGCCGTTGGGGCGAGCAGCAAAAGTTATCGGAAAGATCATAAAGAGTAATATTGATCTGAGATGCCCCTTCTCCCCGGCAGAGGAGAAGGGTAAAGCGAAGGCGTTACGGTTGCACGAACGTGGCTTAACTTTCGGGTTTGTAACCGACGTCATCTTGCGTCGGATTGCCCGCCGCTTCTTTCGCCAGCACGTCGCAGCGTTCGTTTTCCGGGTGTCCGGCGTGACCTTTAACCCACATCCAGTTCAACGTATGTCCCTGAATGGCGGCGTCCAGACGCTGCCATAAATCGACATTTTTCACCGGTTTTTTGTCCGCTGTTTTCCAGCCACGCTTTTTCCAGTTGTGGATCCAACTGGTGATGCCCTGACGCACATACTGACTATCTGTACTGAGCGTCACTTCGCACGGCGAGCTCAGGGCTTCCAGCGCCACAATCGCCGCCATCATCTCCATGCGGTTATTGGTGGTCAGACGAAAGCCGAGGCTGAACTCTTTTTCGTGTTGCTTATAGCGCAAAATTGCGCCAAAACCACCGGGGCCTGGGTTGCCAAGGCAAGAGCCGTCGGTGAAAATTTCTACCTGTTTGGTCATCTCTGGTAGACTCATCCGCAGAATGTAAAAGCCAAGTCTGACATAAACGAGCGCTGCGAGCACTGCAATATGATTTCTTCCCCTACCAGACAAATCGTTCTCGATACCGAAACTACCGGTATGAACAAACTCGGTGTCCATTACGAAGGACACCGTATCATTGAAATCGGTGCCGTCGAGGTGATCAACCGTCGCCTGACCGGACGGAATTTCCACGTTTATCTCAAACCTGATCGTCTGGTGGATCCCGAAGCCTTCGGCGTTCACGGCATCAGTGATGAGTTTCTGGCCGATAAACCGACATTCGCCGACATTGCCGACGACTTTATCGAGTACATTCGCGGTGGCGAACTGGTCATTCATAACGCCTCGTTCGACATCGGCTTTATGGACTACGAATTCGGTATGCTTGGGCGCAATATCCCGAAAACCGACACCTTCTGCAAAGTCACCGATACCTTGCAGATGGCGCGCAAGCTGTTCCCCGGCAAGCGCAATAGCCTCGACGCATTAAGCGATCGTTATCTGATAGACAACAGCAAACGTACTTTGCACGGCGCGTTGCTTGACTCCGAGATCCTCTCTGAAGTCTATCTGATGATGACCGGTGGTCAGACCATCATGAAATTCTCCCATGAAGGCGACCAGAAAACCGGAGCGGATGGGCAAGGTACTCAGCGCGTCACCCGACCGGAAGCCGGGTTTAAAGTGATACGTGCAAGCGATCAGGAAATTATCTGGCACGAAGAGCGCCTGGATTTGGTGGTGAAGAAGGGGGGAAGTTGCCTGTGGCGTCCTCAACCGGCGGCTGAAGAGTAAGCGATTGCCTTGAAAGTGCGCGGCTTGTAGAAAAACTGCGCGATTGGCACAAAATGTCAGGAAAAGCATTGACGTAATGTGGGCCATTCCTTAATATCCGCTCCGTTCTTAACCAGAACACAGCGCGGAGCGGTAGTTCAGTTGGTTAGAATACCTGCCTGTCACGCAGGGGGTCGCGGGTTCGAGCCCCGTCCGTTCCGCCAACATTCAGAAGCCCTGAGTTAGCAATAACTCAGGGCTTCGTTGTTTTTACTTCCTTTCAGTTTCCGCTCTCAGTTCCGCTACTCGCTTTTGCAAGTCTGTCCACGGAGTTTTCCCCGCGTACTCTTCACGTAAATAATTCAGCAGTACCGCAATTTGTGCATTGCTCAGGTTATATCTGAAGGCCGGCATAAAACCGAGATCGGCTTTGGCCGGGTTCTGAATACCGTCCAGAATCACCCGGATGGCGTTGTCCGGCGTCGCGGCATACAGATTGGTATTGAGCGCCAGAGAAGGGCGGACTCCCACCATCTGTGCACCTTTTTCCTGCGCATGGCAGGCC
>BHES01000059.1 GCA_003864575.1 Enterobacterales bacterium | reverse complement strand
GCTATGGCGATGATCCGGGCTTTAAATAAAATGACGCTTGCAGGAATGCCGAAGAGTGTAAGAGTTGCCTGAGAAAATGAGCAATGAGGAGCACCTTTATCAAAATCTGATTTATTCAACAAAGCCGCTTATGACATTCGTGGTGTTCTGGGTTCTGAACTTAACGAAGGAATAGCCCGTCGCATTGGCCGCGCTTTTGCTGATCATTACCACCCTGCGCGGGTTGTTATTGGCAGCGATGTCCGCCCGACGTCGGCTTTGCTCAAACACGCCGTTGCGCAGGGACTGATGGCACAAGGTACCGACGTTATTGATATCGGTATGACTGGCAGCGAAGAAATGTACTTTGCGACCCGTTTTTTGCAAGCCGATGGTGGCATTGAAATCACTGCCAGCCACAATCCTATTAATTACAATGGAATGAAGATAGTGGGCCGCGATGCCAGACCCGTTAGCCGTGACAGTGGACTCAACGATGTTAAACGGCTGGCAGAACGAAATCTTTTTAGTGAGGCGGCCCACGCAGGCCAGTATCAACTCATTTCTAACCGTGACGCCTATATCAGCCATTTACTCAGTTATCTCAAGCCGCAAATATGGAAACCCCTGCGAGTGGTGGTCAATGCCGGAAACGGCGCGGCCGGGCCGACTCTCGACGCGCTGGAACAGGCGTTCCGTGCATGCGACATCCCGCTAACGTTGATCAAAATTCACCATGCGCCGGACGGCACTTTTCCGCATGGCATTCCTAATCCCATGCTGCCTGAAAATCGTCATGCCACGCAGGCTGCGATATTGGAGCACCACGCAGATATTGGTATTGCCTGGGACGGTGATTTTGACCGCTGTTTTATCTTTGATGAACAGGGGCATTACGTCGAGGCGTATTACATCGTCGGTTTACTGGCCGCCTTGTTTTTGCAACATGCGCCCGGCGAGAAGATCCTCCATGATCCGCGTTTGGTATGGAATACCCGTGAGATTGTTCAGGCGCATCAGGGTATTGCCATGGAAACAAAAACCGGCCATGCCTTTATTAAAGAAAGAATGCGCAGCGAAGAGGCGATTTATGGTGGCGAAATGAGTGCGCACCATTACTTTCGTGAATTTGGTTACTGCGACAGCGGGATGATCCCGGCATTGCTGGTATTGCAGCATCTGAGTCAGAGTGGGCAAAAAATGTCCGAGCTTATCGCGGCGAGACAAGCGCTTTTTCCGGTGTCAGGCGAGCTGAATCTGTCCGTGAGCAACCCTGCTGCGGTGATCGCCAGAGTGCGGGAACATTACCAACACCAGGCGCTGACCCTCAGTGAAACTGACGGCTTGAGTCTGGAGTTTGCGCAATGGCGGTTTAATTTGCGCTCTTCCAATACTGAACCGTTACTGCGCCTGAATGTTGAAAGCCGACATTCGTCCGCGCTGTTAGCACAATCAACCCAGGCGTTGCTGACGCTTATCAGTGCGTAATCCCCCTTCGTTTGCTGCACAGGACACTGTTATGCCAGGTTTAACGTTGCACAAAGTTCAAAAATATTATGAGAAAGTACCGGTCATTCCCTGCCTTTCACTGGACATAAAATCCGGTGAGTTTTTGGTGCTGGTAGGGCCGTCTGGATGTGGGAAATCGACGTTATTGCGCATGATTGCCGGTCTGGAAGAGATGACGGGAGGGAAGATCAGTATTGGTGATACCGATGTTACGACACTGCCTACCGGGCAGCGCGGCCTGTCGATGGTGTTTCAGTCTTACGCACTTTATCCGCATATGACCGTCAGGCAAAATCTGGCTTTCGGCCTGAAAAATATGCGCACACCACCGGCTGAAATCGAACAAAGAATTGCGCAGGCGGCGCAGGCTTTACGTTTGACGGAGATGCTCGATCGCCTTCCGCAGAATTTGTCCGGCGGTCAGCGTCAGAGAGTGGCGATTGGGCGCTCTATTGTTCAGCAACCTCAGGTATTTTTGTTCGACGAACCGCTGTCTAACCTGGATGCCGCATTGCGCGTCCAGATGCGGCAGGAGATCAGCCGGCTACACACGCGGTTGAAAAACACCATGATTTACGTCACGCATGATCAGGTGGAAGCCATGACGCTGGCCGACAGAATTGTGGTGCTCAATAAAGGCAACATCGAACAGATTGGTACGCCGGTTGAGTTGTACAACACGCCCGATACGCTCTTTGTGGCAGAATTTATCGGTACGCCGAAAATTAATCTCCTTCCTGCGAAAATTGAGGCTGGAAATCTTCTGCTGGAGGGGCAGGCGCCTGTTTCGCTGCGCAATACGCCTTTCGCTCATTTACCTGCGCAACCTGTCTCTCTGGCATTGCGGCCGGAACATTTACGGTTAAACGAAGCGACGGATTTCCCGCTGGAAGTCAGCGTGGACTTCACCGAATTACAGGGCGATTCTACGCTGGTTTATGCCAGCTACGGTGATCATGTACTACGACTCAAGTCATCAAAACAGTTGCGGTTTGAGCCGGGTACGCCGCTGACGCTTGGATTCAATGCTGCGGCTATTTTGATATTTGATGCGCAAGGGCGGCGTATCAAACCGGCATACAAAAGGGTCTGGCTCAATACCAGACCCTTTTGTATTCTGAAGACTCAAACTTTCCGTGCGCTTGCCAGCAATACGCCAACCAGCATAAACAGTGAGCCGAAAATACGGTTCAGCAATTGCATCTGCTTGGGGGCTTTGACCCAACCGGCGATGCGCGTCGCCAGTGTCGCGTAACCAATCATCACGATGATATCCACCACGACGGTCGTCACACCGAGCACCACATACTGCGCGGCCTGCGGCTGGTGCGGAATAATAAACTGCGGAAACAGTGCGGCCAGAAACACAATACTTTTCGGGTTAGTGAGATTAACCAAAATTGCGCGTTTGAACAGACGTCGCCGTGGCATACTGCTGGCGAGTGCGTTGAGGTCGATGGCGCCGGCTGCTCGCCACTGGCAGATACCGAGCCAGATGAGATATGCCGCGCCCAGCCATTTCAGCACTTCAAAGGCCATCAGGGATTGTGACACCAGAGCGCCGAGGCCAATGCCGACCAGCACGATGTGAATCGACAACCCGAGCTGTAAACCGGCGATGGACGCGACGGCGCCGCGATAACCATGGCTGATGCCAACGCTCATGGTATTGATAGCGCCTGAACCAGGTGAAAGACTTAAAATTGAAGTCGTAAGCAGATAGGTTAACCACCAGTCCAACGTCATTGCGCTACTCCCTGAAGAGACCATTTTATGGCACAATACGCTATTGTTTATGAGCCCACAATTAACTTACTTATCTTCCTGTAACACGGTTTCGGAACCCTTTCATGTCTTCGAATTTTGCAAAATGGTTAACGCGCGAGAAAGAATTTTCTGCTTTTGCGACCGGGCCGTTGCTGGATTTCTGGCGTCAACGGGAAGAAGGGCAGTTTGCCGGTGTGGATGACGTACCGATTCATTACGTCCGCTTTAGCGCCTTTGAGCACGACAGTGTCATTTTGGTATCACCGGGCCGTATCGAAAGCTACGTAAAATACCCTGAACTGGCGTATGACCTGTTCCACAGCGGTTACGATGTCATCATTGTTGATCACCGTGGTCAGGGACGCTCAGGGCGTATGCTTGATGATCCGCACCGTGGGCACGTGCAGCACTTTGATGACTACGTTGAGGATTTTCACCGACTATACGAGCGAGAAATCGCGCCACGACATTACAACAAAAAGTATGTTCTGGCTCACTCTATGGGCGGTGCGATTGCCGCACTTTTCCTGGCGAAGTCTCCGCAAAGTTTTGATGCCGCCGCGCTCTGTGCACCGATGACCGGCATTTACCTGCCGATGCCGGGCTGGATCTCACGGCGGATACTCAACTGGGCAGAGAACCGCCCGCTGCGCCGTGACGGTTATGCGTTGGGGACCGGCCACTGGCGAGCACTGCCGTTTGTGGTTAACCGCCTGACGCACAGCCGCGAGCGTTATCGCCGTAACTTGCGATTTTATGCCGATTACCCTGAACTGCAGGTTGGCGGTCCGACCTATCACTGGGTGCGGGAGAGTATTGAGGCGGGTATGCATATTTTGCGACAGGCCGAAAATATCACCACGCCCCTGCTATTATTACAGGCAAGCGAAGACCGGGTTGTTGATAATCGGTCGCATCTTGCTTTTTGTCAGGCGATGGCCGTTGCCGGACACCCTTGTGAAGGGGAGAAGCCACTGGTCATCGAAGGCGCGCGCCATGAGATCCTGTTCGAACGGGACGACCTGAGGGCACAGGCGCTCGATGCCATCATGCGCTTTTTTGCGCGGCATTAACTCGCGGCGAACTGCCGCGCACAACTCCATCAGAGGTTAGAACCTACCGCTATGTATCATGTTGTTGCTTCCGATTTAGATGGCACTCTGCTGTCACCCGACCATACCCTCAGCCCATACGCCAAAGAAACGCTGAAGATGCTGACCCAGCGCGACGTGCACTTTGTATTTGCCACTGGCCGCCATCACATTGATGTGGCGCAGATCCGTGACAACCTGGAAATCAGCGCGTACATGATCACCTCCAACGGCGCGCGCGTGCATAACACCGAAGGCGAACTGATCTTCTCCCACAACGTTGACGAAGACATCGCCCGCGACCTGTTCGGTATCATGCATAACAACCCGAACATTCTGACCAACGTTTACCGCAATGATGACTGGTATATGAACCGCGATCGTGACGATCAGGACCAGTTCTTCCGTGAATCTGTCTTCAAATATAAATTGTATGAACCCGGTCTGCTGGAAACCGACGGCATTTGCAAAGTCTATTTTACCTGCGAAAGCCATGAAGAACTGATACCGCTGGAAGATGCCATCAACGCCCGCTGGGGCGATCGCGTTAACGTCAGCTTCTCGCTACCAACCTGTCTGGAAGTGATGGCCGGTGGGGTGTCCAAAGGACATGCGTTGGAGCACGTGGCAAAACTGATGGGTTATTCGCTGGACGACTGTATTGCTTTTGGCGATGGTCTTAATGACCTGGAAATGCTGACCATGGCCGGTAAAGGCTGCCTGATGAGTGGCTCCTTGCCGCGCCTGAAAGCGGCGATGCCGGATGCCGAAATTATCGGTTCGAACGCTGACGACGCGGTGCCGCATTATCTGCGCAAAATGTATCTCTCCGAACCGGCTTAATTTTCCGTTACGTTGAAGCATAAAAAAGCGGGCAGGGTGAAAACCTTGCCCGCTTTTTATGGCTTCAGCGCCATGAAGAAGAACTTACTTCTGTGGCTGCGTTTGCTGGTGCTCTAAATAACTCACCGCTTTGTCTGGGAAGTCAGTGAACAAACCGTCAACGTGCGCCTGCTGGTAGAGGATCTGATACAGCGAATTGACGTTAGTGACATACTTCGGCAAATCATCCGCACGAACGGTAAACGGATGCACGACGAGCTTGCTGGCGTGAGCCTCTGCGGTCATTGGTGTCAGCTTGATTTTACCGACCGTAGAGTCCGCTTCGATCAGCATATGGTAATCAGGCCCGATGCCGTCAGCGTACTGCGCAATTTGTTTCATCGCGCCCGGCTTGAACATCCAATCGTAGTTGTAGTTAACCCACTTACCGTCTTTCTGCTCCTGCGTTTCGTCCCACTTGGTGTAGGCGATCAGCTGTACCAGCTTCAGGTTAATACCCAGTTTAGGCTCGAGCTCATTTTTAATGCGCTTGAGCTCGTTGGGGTCGAAGCACTGGACATAGACGTTGCTGCTTTTACTGGTGTACCCATATTCTTTGAGCACCTCCAGCACCTTGGCGGAAATATCTTTGCCTTCCTGACGGTGGAACCACGGTGCTTTGATCTCGGTATAAATCCCGACGTCTTTACCCGTCGAATGATTCAGACCCTGCACAAATTCAATCTCTTCCTGGAAGGTATGCACGCGGAAATCAGATTTACCCATTGGGAAACGTCCCGGATAGGTCTGTACTCGCTTGCCGTCTTTGATATCAAAACCTTCGGTGAACTTCAGCGATTTGATCTCAGGCAACGTAAAGTCGATAGCGTAATAACGCCCGTCTTTACGTGCGCGGTCAGGGAAACGCTGCGCCACGTCGGTCACGCGATCCAGATAGTGGTCATGCAGAACGACCAACTGGTCGTCCTTCGTCATCACCAGATCCTGCTCGAGAAAATTGGCACCCTGTGCGTAAGCCATGGCTTTTGCGGGCAGGGTGTGTTCCGGCAGGTAGCCACTGGCACCGCGATGAGCGATGACCACCGGCTCGGCGGCACTGGCGTAGCATGAGGCGGCAATCAGGCTCGCCAGCAGGCTGCTTTTCAGCACGTTAGCGAAAAGGTTGTGCATACTTATGCTCCTTTAGCCAGTTGGGCTTTGTGCTTGTTTTCACTTAGCATGACGATCACCAGCAAAATCACTGCCAGCACACAGCCACCAATCATCACCATAAAGCCACCGTCCCAACCGAAGTAGTCAACGGTATAACCGACGATAGCACTCGCCGCCACCGAACCACCGAGGTATCCGAACAGGCCGGTAAAGCCGGCTGCCGTCCCTGCCGCCTTCTTCGGTGCCAGTTCCAGCGCGTGTAAGCCAATCAGCATGACCGGGCCATAAATCAGGAAGCCGATGGTGATCATACAGGCCATATCGATGCCCGGATTACCGACCGGGTTCAGCCAATACACCACGGTAGCGATAGTCACCAACACCATGAAGAACACGCCGGTGGCGCCACGGTTGCCTTTGAACACTTTGTCCGACATCCAGCCGCACAGTAGCGTGCCCGGAATACCGGCATATTCGTAGAGGAAGTAAGCCCATGAGGACTTATCCAGCGCGAAGTGTTTCACCTCTTTCAAATAGGTCGGGGACCAGTCGAGGATGCCATAACGCAGCAGGTAGACAAACACGTTGGCGATGGCGATGTACCACAGCAGTTTGTTCGGCAAAATGTACTGCATGAAGATCTGCTTCGCCGTCAGTTCCTGCTCAGCGGACTCTTTCACGTAGTCTGGTGGATAGTCGTTTTTATATTCTTCAATCGGCGGCAAGCCGCAGGACTGCGGGGTATCGCGCATCATAATGAACGCAAAAATGGCCAGCGCAATCGCGCCGAAGGCAGGCATATAAAGCGCCGCGTGCCAGTCGTTAAACCACGCCATACCCAACAGGAACAGCAGCGGAGGGATACCGCCGCCAACGTTATGGGCGCAGTTCCATACGGAGACGATGCCGCCGCGTTCTTTCTGCGACCACCAGTGAACCATGGTACGCCCGCACGGCGGCCAGCCCATCCCCTGGAACCATCCGCACAAGAACAACAGAACGAACATAATGGCAATGCTGGATGTCGCCCAGGGAACAAAGCCCATGAACAGCATCACTGCCGCTGCCAGAATCAGACCGACGGGAAGGAAAACGCGTGGGTTGGAGCGGTCTGATACCGACCCCATGATGAATTTGGAAATACCGTAAGCGATGGAAATACCGGACAGCGCGAAGCCGAGGTCGCCACGAGAGAAGCCCTGATCGATGAGATAGGGCATAGCCAGGGCAAAGTTTTTACGTACCAGATAGTAGGCAGCATAACCGAAGAAAATCCCCATGAAGATCTGCCAGCGCAGGCGGCGGTACATAGGATCAACATGGTCGGCTGCCACGGGAGCCTGATGGGCTGCGGGCTTAAAGATACTGAGCATTAACGCCTCCAATGGCATGGGCCAGTTCACTCACCCTGAGTGGCTGACAAAGACTAAAATCAACGTGAAATGTTCCATAACGAGCGTCATGTTAATCGTATGAGCGCAAGCGAACTGTGATAAATGACGGAATTGTTACAGTTTTATGAAACTGGAGGCGGATTTTGCGGCATTGGTTAACATTTTGAAATACGTAATTGCGCATTTTAGCTGTTATTGATCACATTTTTGGTTTTTCATTGCGACATTTTGGGGCAATGGCGCGAATTTATTCGTTTGTGAGCGAATAAGTCCATAGGGAGGGGGGTGTTTAGTGTATCAGTACGCGTCAGAAATGAAAAAGCGGGACAAGCCCCGCTCTGAAGAGAGTTATTGCAGAATTATGACTTAATTTTCAGGGTATTGATGATCGCTTCGGCATCAGTCTGCGCCTGCTGCTGATTATCCGCCGGCAGGGTGATTTGCAGAGTCAGCAGATGGCTGTCCACTTTACCCAAAACGATAGATGAATACGCTTTCTGACCCGCGGAAGTGATCACGCTGTCGTACTGTTGCAGCGTTTGACCGTCGACCTGAATCGACTTGTCTGTGACGACCTGCAGGTTGGTGTCACGGGCTTTTTGCTGCTCTTGCAGACGGGCTGTCAGAACGTCCAGCGACTCAGTGGCGTTATCGCCAAGGATAACGATCACGGCTTTCTGACCGGTGCTGTCGGCATAAACGTGCATATTATTTGCCTGATTGCCGAGCTTACCGCTCTGGTCGCTCATACCCTGCGGCAGTGTGAAGGTCACTCTGCCATCAAGCAGGCTGACCTGAACCGTTGCAGCGGTCGCAGAGGCCGCCGGAGCGCCTTTACCCGCGGCCGCTTTGTCGTCAGTTTTGCCATCACACGCTGCCAGACCGAGGATCAGCACGCCCATACCTGCAAATTTCATTAAATTACGCATAGTTCTTCCTTTGATTTTAACGCGCTATACCCCCGCCATTCTTCAGATTGCCAGCCTGTCGCACCAAAAGTAGGTGCCTCCAGGCGACGCAAATTATTTTGGGGATAGATACTTGATTTCACTGCACGTATGGCAACCTATTAACGTCTCAAATGCAAGTCAGATTATGGCGCATTTTGTGTTGGCTGCACTCAGTGAGAATTTAGCTCAAACTGCGCGTGACTGCCGCTTTGTGACAGGCGCTTCAACAGCATATTGAGCAGCACACCGTACATTGGCAGGAAGAACACCAGGCAGATCAGTACCTTGAATGTGTAATCTACCAGCGCGATCTCTACCCAGTTGTTGGCCATAAATTCATTACTGCTTTTGTAAAACGCAATAAAGAAGAATGCCAGCGTGTCGCTGATATTACCGAGGAACATGGCGGCGGCTGGTGCCACCCACCAACTGCGTTTCTGGCGCAGGCGATTGAAAACGTGAACGTCCAGAATTTGACCCAGCACGTAAGCCATAAAGCTGGCGATGGCGATGCGGGCGACCATGACATTCAGGCTGCTGAGCGCAGCAAACCCTTGCCATTCGGCTTCAAAATACAGCGCGGAAATCACGTAAGAGATGAGCAGTGCCGGCATCATGACCGACAAAATAATGCGTCGGGCCAGTGGCGCGCCAAAAATGCGCACGGTCAGATCGGTGGCGAGAAAAATGAACGGGAAAGTGAATGCACCCCAGGTGGTATGGAAACCGAAAATGGAGATTGGCAACTGCACCAGATAGTTACTGGAAGTGATGATGGCAATGTGGAATAACGATAGCCATACCAGCGCCAAAAAGCGCTGTTGAGCGGTAAACGAGAACATAAATTGTGGCCTTTTTGGTGTTGAATTGGGGTGAGGGAACCCAATGGATACGCATTAAATGTACAGCTGGCGCTGGTTTTTCAGCGCGGCGCGCATAATAACCGTTTGTGTCGCTATTGCAATGGTTAGTTTTAACGCAATGGTTTGCGTTGGTTGCGTCACGGAACCAGCGGGTTAAACTGTCGCGCATTAACGCAAAAGAGGTGAGAAATGAAATGACCGATACCTTTATCAACCCGGACCATCAATTGGATGCTCTGGGGCTACGCTGCCCTGAGCCCGTCATGATGGTTCGCAAAATGGTACGTGGCATGAAAGACGGCGAAACCCTGCTAGTGATTGCGGATGACCCTGCGACCACCCGCGATATTCCAGGCTTCTGCCGTTTTATGGAGCACACCTTGCTTGCAGCCGACACTGAACAACTGCCGTACCGCTATTTGCTGGCAAAAGGTATCGTGAAATCGGAGTGACGGCTTACTGCGTTTTCTTACGCAATAATCTCAGCGCGTTGGCGGTGACCAGTGCAGTGGCTCCGGAGTCCGCCAGTACCGCCAGCCACAGTCCGGTCAGCCCCATCAGCGTGGTGACCAAAAATATAACTTTCAGCCCCAGCGCGATAGTAATGTTCTGACGGATGTTGGCTCGCGTTGCCCGCGACAGGCTGATCATCTGCGCCAGCCCGGTCAGGCGGTTGTGAGTTAACGCTGCATCAGCGGTTTCCAGCGCGACGTCAGTGCCACTTCCCATCGCAATACCAATCTGCGCCGCTTTCATCGCCGGTGCATCATTAATACCATCGCCGACCATGGCTGTCGGATGAATGGCATTGAGGGCGGTGACGGCCTCGACTTTATCCGCTGGCAGTAACCCGGCACGAAACTCAATGCCCAACCGTTCGGCAATGGTTTTGGCGGCGCGCGGGTTGTCGCCTGTGAGCATTACCGCTGAAACCCCCAGCGCTTTCAGGCTCGCCAACGCGGTGACTGCGTCCTCGCGCAGTGTGTCTTGCATAGCGATAAGCCCGATAACGTTGCTTTCCTGCAAGACCACGACCACCGTTTTACCTGCGGATTCCCAATCGGCTATCTGGCGCAGATGTTCTTCCTCCACCCCTTTAGCCGCCAGACGTTTGGGTGCCAGTACCTGAATCTTCTTACCGGCCACTTCACCCTCAACGCCTGAACCGGCCAACGCGCGGCGCGCCTGGGCATTGATCGGCAGCGGATTTTCGACTCTGGCACGCGCAATAATCGCCAGCGCCAGCGGATGATGTGAACCGGCTTCCACCGCCGCGGCCAGACTCAGCAGCTCATTTTCGCTCACGCCACCCAGTGCCATAACGTCGGTGACTTCCGGTTTGCCCTCGGTCAGTGTGCCGGTTTTATCCAGTGCAATGGTCTGAATTAACGCCAGCTGTTCCAGTGCAGCACCGCCCTTGATTAATGCTCCCTGACGCGTTGCAGCCGCCAAACCCGAAGTGATCGCCGCCGGAGTAGAAATCACCAGTGCACAAGGACAGCCGATCAGCAGCAGCGTCAGACCGCGATAAATCCAAGTTTCCCACGGCAGACCCATCGCCAGCGGCGGGATCAAAATCACCAGCAGCGACATCAGCATAATGACCGGGGTGTAATAGCGGCTGAAGGTGTCGAGGAAGCGTTCAATAGGCGCACGACGTTCGTCAGCTTCTTCAATCAGTTGCAGAATGCGGTCAATCGCGCTGGCGCCGGGTGCGGAGGCGACGTTGAGCCGGGCCACGCGATCTACGCACAGACTGCCAGCCGGGACTTTCTCACCCGGCTGGCGTTCAACCGGAACCGATTCGCCGGTCAGGGCGCTTTCATCAAAGCTGGCGGCATGATCAAGCAACAGGGCATCGGTGGGCAGACGGCCACCGGCGGCCACTTCAATCACATCGCCAGGACGTAAATCGGCAACAGGGACACGGGTGGCGTTACCGTCAACCATCAGCACGGCGCTGTCCGGGATCAACGCCATCAGCGCTTTGACACCGCTGCGCGCACGGTTAGCCGCGAAAGATTCCAGCCGTTCACCGATCATAAACAGCAGCAGCACCATGGCCGCTTCGGCCGTGGCGCCAATAAATAATGCGCCAAGCGCCGCCACGCTCATCAGAGTTTCAATGGTGAAAGGGGATCCGGCGCGGGTAGCCCGGATGGCTTGCAACAACACCGGCCACAGGCCTACCAGCGTAGTGAGTACAAAGGCCACCTCGCCCAGTGGCTGGCTGAACTGGTCGATTATCCAGCTTATCGCCATCAGCACGATGAGGATCAGCAGCGGTGCGTACTCCTTCAACCATGATTTTTCTTCGGCAGGCGCGGTATGTGGCTGATTGAGGGATTGCAGGGTAAAACCGGCTTTGATCACCGCTTGTTCAACCTTTGCAGAAATATCACTGTTGGCGCTGACGACCAGCTTTTCTGTGGCGAACTGCACTTTCACACCGTTGATACCGGCTACATTGCTGACGGCCGTTTCGATGGTTCTGGCGCAAGATGGGCAATCCATCCCTGAAACTTTCCAACTGAGCTGGCAGGCACCGGCAGGCAATGCGGCGGGATCGCTATCGCCGTCGCCTGAACCGTCATCATCACTCTTCGCTGTAGGTGAGTGCTCACTGGGTTGCGAACTGCCGGTGTCGGATGCACAGCACGCCGATGCGGCAAGCGGCGCTTTGTCGCTGCAACAGGTCGCCGGATGTGGTTCGCTGTGGGTGGGTTCAGAGATTTTGTTGATGCGCAGAGCCGTCGGTTTTGCGCACTTGCCGGACTGGCAACCGCAACCGTGAGAGGTCTGTTTATGTGGCTGAAGCATACGGACTCCTGTCGTAACAGAGTGGAATTGCCTTCAGTCTACAGTCTGGAGTCAACTCCAGGGTCAAGAGAAAATAATCGCGAGTGATAAAAAAAGGCGAAACCGAAGGGTTTCGCCTGATAAGCGTGATGAGTGCGTTGTGAGTTAAAGGTAGAGCGAACGCACAATCAGAAAATGACCACCGAAGTAACAGGCGGCGACGATAGCGTCCGCTGCCCGGAATTTGACGCGATAGCGGTTGAGCAGCCAAACCACATTCCCGAACAGCAGTAAAAACGTCCCGCACAGCAGTGAAAAGGCCAGGTCGGTGCTGCGGGCAAAATACTGCTCGCCAGCCAGCCACACCATCAGCAGCGTCATCGCAATATAAGTGGATACCGCCCAGCGCATCTCCGCCAGCCGTGACCAAATCACCGCCAGCAACACCGCTCCGATGATGATCAACACCAGTGGCAACGGCCAGAAGAAGGTCAGCGTCATCTGGCTGGCAAAACTCAACGTATAGAGCAGATGTGACAGGAAAAAGGCACCAATGGCGTAAAGGAAACGTTCTTCCGGTAGCAACAGCAGGCCGTCGCCCACCAGCGTTGCTGCCAGACCCAGCAAGATAAGGTAGCTGTAAACGTTCAGGACCGGTGCCTGCCAGGCTAAAAGCAGCAACAGCAAAAGAGTGACAGGTTTAAATAGCCAACGCTGCCAGCGCGGCCCGCGGTAGCTGGCATCGACGAACAACCAGCCTGAGAAAAATACGGCAAGAAATGGCCAACTCATTGTTTATCCTTTTTAAAAAATAAAACGTAAGCAAGGTTCTGCCTGTGAGGAAAGGACTTCCTGCTTTCCTGGATGGTTTTCAGTGTAGGAGATCGGGCCCTTCGTCTACAATCAGAATCCCCTGTCATCTGAGATGAATACCGAATATGCACAAACTGCCGGTGATTATTTTGCTGGTTGTGGTGGTGGTCATTGCCATCTTTGCCACCCGCCAGTATCTCCATCAACGTCGTGAAAATGCCGACAACGACGCCGCGCCGCAGCGTGACATCGTCGTTGACGTCACCGCCAAGCGTGACTGGCTATCGCCAAACCGACGTTCGCGCCAGCGGGAACATATCCCGGTCGAAGACAGAAAGTATGAGGCCTATTTCAAACCGGTGAACGGCGGCGCAGAGTTCAGGTTGAAACTTGAACAGAAAGATTATGACGATGTCGCCAAAGGGCAGCGGGGGGTTTTGAGCGTGAAAGGAACGCGGTTTATCGCTTTTAAGCCGCAGGATGCCGCCAAAAAACCATAAACTCGCGTACTTACACCGGTTCTATTTGCGGGTTGGCAGCGGGGGTTGTTTCTTCTGCCAGGCCATCAGTTCGAACACGCCGAACAGGAAAATGCGAAATTGTAGCCAGCCGCCAATTTTGGTTTGATCTTTGCCCTGCGTGGCTTTGAGCAGCATCATCTGCAAACCGTGCATGAAGAACATAAAGACCATCGCCACATCCAGAAAATATTTCGTCGGTTTTGGAAATGGATGAATAATATTGAACAACAAGAAACCCCAGATGCACAGCATCAGTAACCGGCCAACATTAATTAACATCATACTGCTCCTGTTCGGGATTCTGTTCGCCGGAGGTCGGCGAAATATCACGGTGATATAAACGGTAGGCGACCTGTCCGGCCACTTTCTCGCGGTGTAAGCGCCAACTGGCGGGAACCGGAATTGCACCGTGTTCCACTTCTGCTTCTACGTAAATCCAGGCTTCATCCGCCAGCCAGCCCTGCTGTTCCAGTAACGTCAGCGTCTCCTGCAAAATCCCTTTACGGAATGGCGGATCGACAAATACTACATCGAACGGTGTCCCTTTTTTCGCCAGCCAGTTCAGCGTATTGGCGTTGAACACCTTCGCATCGCTGGCATTGAGCAGCGCCAGATTTTTCTCCAGTTGCTGAGCTACCGGACGTTCGAACTCCAGTAAGGTGGCGCTGGCCGCATAGCGAGACAGCGCTTCCAGACCCAGCGCCCCGCTGCCTGCGAAACAATCCAGACAGTGCGCGCCCCGGATGATGGGCGCCAGCCAGTTGAACAGCGTTTCGCGAACGCGATCGGTCGTTGGGCGCAGACCTGGGCTGTGAGGCACTGGCAGTTTGCGACCACGCCATTGGCCGCCAATCAGTCGGATCTGGCCTGCGGCGGGAGTGTTGGGTTTTTTAGCCATAGCTCGCTTTCTTCATTCGCCACCATCATGGCAGCGTTGTAAATCAATTGGGGGCTATTCTACCGGTGTGTTGGCCTGCGGCAAATATTTAACATTCCTGACGGAATACCCTACGCAAATCAACACGCGGGTGTGTAGGCGTAATAGGAAAGTGATAGACTGCGAAGCATTATCCTATTAATAATCCGTTCGCCCTGAATTCACGGCGAGGAGTGAAGTTGTAAAATGGCAAAAGATAAAAAACGCGGGTTTTTCTCCTGGTTTGGCCGCGGCCGTCAGGAAGAAGAACAGCAGAAAGAAGAGACCAGCGTTGAGCAGCCAGTTGTAGAAGAACAGGCACCCCTTGCGTATGAAACCGCGCGTGTAGACGCACAACCGGTCGCGACAGAAGCTGAAGTCGAACACGTCGAAGCGACGGTTGAACATTCTCCCGGCGAATGGGATGCCACCGCCACCGTTGAAGCCGCCGCAG
Source organism: Enterobacterales bacterium (assembly GCA_003864575.1). GTDB lineage: Bacteria > Pseudomonadota > Gammaproteobacteria > Enterobacterales > Enterobacteriaceae > Ewingella. The sequence continues at coordinate 7,316 of BHES01000059.1, read as the reverse complement.
AAATAGAGCCTGTCGCCGAGCCGCTGCACGAGATCCCCACCCCTGTGGTTGCGCCACAGCCTGTCGCCCAGGAACAGGCTTCCGTTGAGCTTGCTGAAGAGATCGTCGTGGTCACCGAACAGGTTGCCGCTGCACAGCAGGAATCTGTCGCGGAAGAATTTGTAGAGCCAGAATTCGTTGAGTCAGAGGCGGAGATCATCGCTGATGAACGTCAGGATGCCATCGATGCTATCGACGACAGCGTTGTTGAAGAACCTCTGCCGGTGGCATTCGACCCGATTGTGACCCTGCCTGTCGTTGAAACTGAACAGCAACGTCCGACAAAAGAAGGCTTCTTTGCCCGCCTGAAACGCAGTCTGGTTAAAACCAAAGAGAATTTGGGATCCGGATTTGTCGGTTTATTCCGTGGTAAGAAGATCGACGACGATCTTTTTGAAGAGCTGGAAGAACAGCTTATTATCGCCGACGTTGGTGTTGAAACTACGCGTAAAATCATCACTTCGCTGACGGAACACGCCAGCCGCAAGCAGTTAAAAGATGCGGATGCGCTGTACGGTAAGCTGAAGGAAGAAATGTCTGAAATCCTGGCGAAAGTTGACCAGCCGCTGGATGTCAGTGGTAAAACCCCGTATGTCATTCTGATGGTTGGCGTGAACGGCGTGGGTAAAACCACCACCATCGGTAAGATGGCGCGTCAGTTCCAGGCGCAGGGCAAAACGGTCATGCTGGCGGCCGGTGACACTTTCCGCGCTGCCGCCGTAGAACAGCTTCAGGTCTGGGGCCAGCGTAATAAGATCCCGGTGATCGCACAGCATACGGGTGCAGATTCTGCCTCGGTAATTTTCGATGCCATTCAGGCAGCCAAAGCCCGCAACGTCGATGTACTGATTGCCGACACTGCCGGGCGTTTACAGAATAAAGCGCACCTGATGGAAGAGCTGAAGAAGATTGTCCGGGTCATGAAAAAACTGGACGAAGACGCCCCCCATGAGGTTATGCTGACGCTCGATGCCAGCACCGGCCAGAATGCGGTGAGTCAGGCGAAATTATTCAATGAAGCCGTGGGTCTGACCGGTATTACATTGACTAAACTGGACGGTACCGCCAAGGGCGGCGTGATATTCGCCATTGCCGATCAGTTCGAAATCCCTATCCGCTATATCGGTGTGGGTGAAGGCATTGAAGATTTACGGCCGTTTAAGGCTGACGATTTTATTGAGGCACTTTTTGCCCGAGAGGATTAATACGGATGATTCGCTTTGAACAGGTCAGTAAAGCTTATCTAGGCGGGCGACAGGCGCTTCAGGGCGTCGATTTTCACATCCAGCAGGCTGAAATGGCCTTTCTGACCGGTCATTCCGGTGCGGGTAAAAGTACCCTGCTGAAACTGATATGCGGAATTGAACGCCCGAGCGCCGGACACATTTTGTTCGGCGGCCATGACATCAGCCGTCTGAAAGGGCGCGAAGTGCCGTTTTTGCGCCGCCAGATTGGCATGATTTTCCAGGACCACCACCTGCTGCTGGACCGCACCGTGTATGACAACGTTGCCATGCCGCTGATTATCGCGGGTGCCAGCAGCGAAGATATCCGTCGTCGTGTTTCTGCGGCGCTGGATAAAGTGGGCCTGCTTGATAAAGCCAAAAACTTCCCGATCCAGCTCTCCGGCGGTGAACAGCAACGCGTGGGAATTGCCCGCGCTGTGGTGAACAAACCGGCAGTTTTGCTGGCGGATGAACCGACCGGTAACCTTGACGATGCGCTGTCAGAAGGCATTTTGCGCCTGTTTGAAGAGTTTAACCGCGTCGGCGTCACCGTTTTAATGGCAACCCATGATATGGCACTGATTGCCCGTCGTAATTATCGCACGCTGACTTTGAGTCAGGGTCGCATGGTGGGAGGCGCACATCATGGCCAATAGCCCGAACCCGGCAAAAACTGCCAAAAGTGCCCGCGCGGCTAAAAGCAAAGCCCTGCAGGGTGGCTGGCGTGAACAGTGGCGCTATGCGTGGATGAACGCGCTCGCTGACATGATGCGCCAGCCTTTGGCGACGCTGCTCACGGTGATGGTGATCGCTATCTCCCTCACGCTGCCGAGCGTCTGTTATCTGGTGTGGAAAAACGTCAGTACGGCGGCTGAACAGTGGTATCCGACGCCGCAGCTGACGGTCTATCTCGATAAGGCGCTGGACGATAACGCGGCTGAAAATGTCGTTAAGTCACTGAAAGCGGAAGCCGGTGTCGAGAAGGTCAACTATCTGTCGCGTGACGAAGCCATGGGCGAGTTCCGCAACTGGTCAGGTTTTGGCGGTGCGATGGACATGCTGGAGCAGAACCCGCTGCCTGCCGTGGCTATCATCACACCGAAAATGAATTTCCAGGACTCCGCGACGCTCAATACCCTGCGTGACCGTGTTGCTGCGGTTCAGGGGGTTGATGAAGTTCGCATGGATGACAGTTGGTTTGCACGGCTGGCGGCGCTGACCGGGCTGGTCGGGCAGGTGGCGGCGATGATCGGTGTCCTGATGATCGTGGCGGTCTTCCTGGTGATCGGTAACAGCGTGCGTCTGAGTATCTTCAGCCGTCGCGACACCATTAACGTCATGAAACTGATTGGCGCGACCGATGGCTTTATTCTGCGGCCATTCCTCAACGGCGGCGCGATGCTCGGCTTCTGCGGTGCGTTGCTGTCACTGATCCTTTCCGAAGCGCTGGTATTGCGTCTGGAGAGCGTGGTGACGCAGGTGGCGAAAGTCTTCGGTACGACGTTTGATCTACACGGTCTGGCGTGGGATGAAAGCCTGCTGCTGCTGCTGATTTCCGCGATGATTGGCTGGATTGCCGCATGGCTGGCAACGGTACAACATTTACGGCGATTTACACCACAATAGCGATTCTTTGATATACTCTTCCCCTGCTGTACAGGATCTTGTGCACAGGGGGAGAGCAAGTTTGGTTGCTCTATCACGTCGCCTTACATCTCTTCTTCCCCGAAAGCACAAATTCCCTATCCGATAGCCTGACCGTCACATAAAGTCGCTAGGCTCTTGCATTGAATAATGAACTTTATGTAAAATTCGCGGTCGAAAAAACGGCAAAAACATGCGCCGGCACAGCGAAATATTGGGTAGAAAAGAATTCAGTAATAAAGCAGTAAACGATGAAGGGCTCTGCGTTGTTTTGTTTGTACGCCACTAATGCGAAGCGGTATTCACTCCGCAGCAACGCAGTATAAAACCTGCATGACGTCATACATGAGAGGCTTTGAATGACCAACGAAATGCGCACTTTAGCTTTAGTTCCCCAAGGTAGTCTGGAAGCCTACGTTCGGGCAGCCAATACTTATCCTATGCTGACCGCAGAGGAAGAAAGGGCGCTGGCTGAACGGTTGCATTACGACGGTGACCTGGAAGCAGCGAAACATCTGATCCTGTCTCACCTGCGCTTTGTGGCACACATTGCCCGCAACTATTCAGGCTATGGTCTGCCACAGGCTGACCTTATCCAGGAAGGTAACATCGGCCTGATGAAAGCGGTACGCCGCTTCAATCCGGAAGTCGGTGTGCGTCTGGTTTCCTTTGCGGTGCATTGGATTAAAGCGGAAATTCACGAATACGTGCTGCGTAACTGGCGCATCGTGAAAGTCGCGACCACGAAAGCGCAACGCAAGTTGTTCTTCAACCTGCGTAAAAACAAACAACGTCTGGGCTGGTTCAGTCACGACGAAGTTGAGCACGTTGCCCGCGAACTGGGTGTTACCAGCAAAGACGTTCTGGAGATGGAATCACGCATGGCCGCACAGGACATGACGTTTGACCCAACCCCGGACGACGAGCCACGCGACGGTGCTGCGATGGCGCCAATGCTTTACCTGCAGGATAAAAGTTCAGACTTTGCAGAGAGCATTGAGGAAGATAACTGGGACAAAGACGCCACCGACAAACTTTCCTATGCAATGGAAGGTCTGGACGAGCGTAGCCAGGATATCATCCGCGCACGCTGGCTTGATGATGACAACAAATCCACCCTGCAGGAACTGGCCGATAAATACGGTGTTTCCGCAGAGCGTGTTCGTCAGCTTGAGAAAAACGCCATGAAGAAACTTCGTCTGGCGATTGAAGCCTGATAATACCGGGCTTCCAAAGTAAAAAAGCGACCTGCGGGTCGCTTTTTTTATGCCCATTTGCCGCGTACAACCCTTCCAGTATTTTAGAATCCCACTGATTAATTCCTCGCCGATCCGCACAAAATTTCCAGCATTTTGGAATCCAAAATATTAAAGAGAGACGCTTCACAGACAACGCTTTTACCGCTGTCAGTTGACTATTTTTAGACCTATAACTTGTCCACCCAAGCAGAATGGATTCCAACATGATGGAATTGAATGTGAAGTCGAAAGTGCCAGCCCTGACCCGCGCGTTTGCGCTGCTGGAGATCATTTCCCGCGACGGTCAGTGCAGCGCTAATCAGCTGGTGGTTGAAAGCAGTATGCCGAAAAGCACCGTCTATCTGCTGCTGGAAGAGTTGAAAAACCTGCGTCTGCTGACGCAATCACACAGCGGGAATTATCGCCTTGGATTGAAATTGCTGGAGTTGGGAAGTCAGGTGTCGCTTCAACTGGATATGCGTACGATTGCCTTGCCGCCATTGACGCGTTTAATGAATGAGACCGGACACTTATGCCACCTTGGCGTGCTCGACGGCAATACGCCGATTTACCTGCTTAAAGTGGAAAGCCAGTCGAGTATTCAGGTGCGGACCTGGGAGGGAAAGCGCCTCTCGCTTTGCCGCTCATCGTTGGGCAAATGCCTTCTGGCGTGGTGTGACCGCGAAAGACAAAACCAGCTCATCAGCTCGATAGAATTTCTGCCTGTATTACCCAACACATTGACGGATGAACCTGCACTGAGAGCAGCATTACAGGAAATTCGCCAGCTGGGCTGGGCTTACGATAACGAAGAGGACGTTGCCAACATCCGCTGTGTCAGCGCCCCGGTATTTAACGCAGCAGGTGACGTGAGTGCGGCAATTTCTATCGTCGGTACATCACTGCAAATTGGGCCGGAGAACATTGTCGCTCTGGCGGAGCAGGTTAAACAAACGGCCTGGGAAATCTCTCAGGCTCTGGGCTATAAAGTATGAGGGAAACATTATGTTGTTAAGACCATCAGGCGTTATTAGCGCCATGCTAACACCGTGGCGTGACGGTAAACCGGACCTGGAAACGTTACAGGAAATCGCAGAGTTCCAGATCAACGGCGGTCTGACGGCGCTGTTCCCGGTCAGTTCTGTCGGTGAAGCGGGTTATATGACCTTTGAGCAGAAATGTGCCGTCGTCGCTGCTGTGGTCGAACAAGCCGCAGGTCGTATGCCTGTTTGGGCCGGGATCCCGGCGACGACGCCCGAAGAAAGCATTGAACTGGCCCATGCCGCAGAGCGCGCCGGTGCCAGCGGCGTGGTGTTGATGCCGGCCTCTTTCTACCATTACGACGCCGCAACGCACGCCCAATATTTCAGCCAGATTGCCAGCGCCGTTAATTTACCGCTGTGCCTCTACAATATTCCGTTCTTTGCCGATGCCCTGAGTGCAGAAACGGTCGCGGAGCTGGCCGCACATCCCAATATCGTGGGTATCAAAGATTCCAGCGGTGACGGCGTAGGGTTTATGAAAATGATGGCAACCTGCCCGCAGGCGGATCCAGACTTTGCCCTGATGACCGGACGGGAAGAGTTCTTCTTTGCCTCGCTATGCGCAGGTGGAAAAGGCAGTGTCACGGGAACCGCAGGCGTGCTGCCCGAAGTGATGCGGCGTATTTATGATCTTTTCTCCGCTCACCGCTTGCCGGAAGCCAGCGAATTACAGCTTGCCGCCATACCCGTGATGAGCATGATGGCATCGCTGCCATTCCCGCAAGGGTATAAATTAGCCATGTCATTACGTGGTTTTAATATGGGCGAAAATAAGGTTCCGCTCACCGGGGACGTAAAACAAAAAATAGCCGCACTGCGGGAACCGCTGAATAAAGAAATAACCTCTTTGTTATCCAACATAAAATAAAGGGAGTCTTATCATGCTTCAATCAATAGTATTGCCTAAGATAAAGCAGGTTCGTGCTTATTTCATGGGCGGAGCTACCGCAGAAAAAGGTCATGGCGGCGCAGATTATCATGATCAAAAAGATAAGCATTGGATCGACGATAAAATATGTACACCGATGAGCAAATATAAAGAATATGAACAATCCCGCCAGTCTTTCGGTATTAACGTATTGGGCACATTGGTGGTCGAAGTGGAAGCCGAGAATGGTGTGACCGGTTTTGCGGTATCCACCGCCGGTGAAATGGGCTGTTTTATTGTTGAAAAACACCTGAATCGCTTTATCGAAGGGCGCTGCGTTTCGGACATCAAACTGATCCACGACCAGATGCTGCGTTCAACCATGTTCTACTCCGGCGGCGGCGGTATGGTGATGAACGCTATTTCCTGTGTCGATCTGGCGCTGTGGGACTTGTTTGGCAAGTGTACCGACCTGCCGGTTTACAAACTGCTGGGCGGTGCCGTGCGCGATGAGATCCAGTTCTACGCGACGGGTTCTCGCCCTGATTTAGCCAAAGAGATGGGTTTTATTGGCGGTAAGATGCCGACACATTATGGTCCGCATGACGGCGATGAGGGCGTGCGCAAAACGGCTGCCATGGTCGCTGATATGCGTGAGAAGTGTGGCCCGGACTTCTGGTTGATGCTTGACTGCTGGATGTCGATGGACGTGAATTTCGCCACCAAAGTCGCCCATGCCTGTGCACCTTATAACCTTAAATGGATAGAAGAATGTTTACCGCCACAACAATACGAGGGCTACCGCGAACTCAAGCGTAATGCCCCGGTGGGGATGTTGGTGACCACGGGCGAACACCACGGCACGCTGGAGTCCTTCCAGACGCTGTCTGAAACTGGCATCGATATCATGCAGCCGGATGTGGGCTGGTGTGGCGGTCTGACAACTTTGCTGGAAGTCGCGGCTATCGCCAAAGCCAAAGGCCAGCTGGTGGTGCCGCACGGTTCGTCGGTTTACTCGCACCACGCGGTGATCACCTTCACCAATACGCCGTTCAGTGAATTCCTGATGACGTCACCGAATGCCGATAGCATGCGCCCGCAGTTTGACCCGATTCTGCTTGATGAGCCGGTGGCTTTGTTGAATAAATCGAACTTTTGTCTGTGATCAAAATCAAAACTCTATCTTCCTGATGGCATCGTGGTCTCTCGTGGCAAAACAAAAGTTCAAAATCACCAACTGGACAGCCTACAACAAGGC
>BHES01000058.1 GCA_003864575.1 Enterobacterales bacterium | reverse complement strand
ACGACGGACCGGCGGTCAACCGCCATCGCCCGTCGGTTGACGTGTTATTCCGTTCGGTGGCGCAGTTCGCCGGACGCAATGCCGTCGGGGTGATCCTGACGGGAATGGGCAATGACGGCGCCGCCGGTATGCTGGAGATGCATCGCGCCGGGGCGTATACCCTGGCGCAGAACGAAGCCAGTTGCGTGGTGTTCGGGATGCCGCGTGAGGCCATTGCCACCGGCGGGGTCAATGAGGTTCTCGACCTCAGCCAAATCAGCCAGCGCATGCTGGCACAAATATCAGCCGGGCAGGCGTTACGTATTTAATTTTCAGACCGAACAGGGCTGAACTAAAACAGAATGTTAGGAGCATAAAAATGGCCGATCCAAACCTGCGATTTTTGGTTGTAGATGACTTTTCCACCATGCGTCGCATTGTACGCAACCTGCTTAAAGAGCTGGGCTTTCAGAACGTAGAAGAAGCGGAAGACGGCGTTGATGCGCTGAACAAACTGCGTGGTGGCGGTTTTGACTTCGTGGTATCCGACTGGAACATGCCGAACATGGACGGTCTGGACCTGCTGAAAACCATTCGTGGTGATGCAGTCCTGGCGAAATTGCCCGTGCTGATGGTGACCGCCGAAGCCAAGAAAGAGAACATCGTGGCGGCAGCACAGGCCGGTGCCAGCGGTTATGTCGTGAAGCCATTTACGGCGGCAACGCTGGAAGAGAAGCTCGGTAAAATATTTGAAAAATTGGGCATGTAGGAGCAGATATGGATGACTTAAATTCTCCGGGGATCATAATGCCCGCAAATGATGCGGCAACCGCGGGCGAAATCATCGCCCGCATTGGGCAACTGACCCGCATGTTGCGTGACAGTATGCGTGAATTGGGTTTGGATCAGGCCATCGCTCAGGCGGCGGAAGCCATCCCCGATGCCCGCGATCGTCTGGACTACGTGGTGACCATGACGGCTCAGGCGGCTGAGCGTGCGCTCAACTGCGTGGAAGCCGCACAGCCGCGCCAGAACAAACTGGAGTCGGCGGCCAAAAAGCTGGATGCGCGCTGGGACCAGTGGTTCGAAAATCCTATTGAGCTTTCAGATGCCCGCGAACTGGTGACAGATACCCGCAGCTACCTGAAAGAGGTGCCGGAACACACCAGCTTTACCAATGCACAGTTGCTGGAAATCATGATGGCGCAGGACTTCCAGGACCTGACGGGTCAGGTGATCAAGCGCATGATGACCGTGGTTCAGGAGATCGAAAATCAGCTACTCATGGTGCTGATGGAGAACATCCCTGAACAGCAGACCAGAATTAAAAAAGAGAGCGACGGTTTGCTCAATGGTCCGCAGCTCAATACGGCGGGCGTGGGCGTGGTTGCCAGCCAGGAACAGGTTGATGACTTGCTTGATTCCTTAGGTTTCTGATGCGTTCTGCTGTATCTCCTCCGTTTGCGCATTTCGGGCAAACGGAGGATGTTGCTTAACCGCAATTCCTTCATCACCTGAATAGCCCCCATTTATTCCCTTTGTTCCCTCCATGAGACTTCCCCAGCTTTGGCATGCTATGCATGAAATTATGCCCGCAGAGCAGACAGGAACCGAACGGTGGCTGAAGAAAGCGATCTCGAAAAAAGCGAAGCCCCCACACCCCACAAGCTTGAAAAAGCCCGCGAAGAGGGGCAAATCCCGCGATCTCGCGAACTGACTTCTATGCTGATGCTGGGAGCCGGTTTGTCGTTACTGTGGATGTCCGGTGAGTCGATGGCGCGCCAGTTGGCGGCGATGATCGCCCAGGGGCTGAATTTCGACCATGACATCATCAGTAATGACCGGCAAATGCTGCAACAAATGGCTTCTTTGCTCGGGCGCGCCGTCTGGGCATTGTTGCCGGTGATCGGTGGCCTGATTCTGGTCGCACTGGCCGCTCCGTTGCTGCTGGGCGGACTGAATTTTAGCGGTAAATCCTTTGCGCCGAAATTAAGCCGTATGGATCCGATAGCCGGGCTTAAACGTATGTTTTCCGGTCAGGTGCTGGCCGAACTGCTCAAAGCCATACTGAAAGCCACAATTGTCGGCTGGATTTGCGGCCTTTACCTGTGGCATCACTGGCCAGAGATGATGCGCCTGATGGCGCAACCGACAATCCCGGCGCTGGGTGAAGCGCTGAATATGATCGTATTTTGCGGACTGATGATTGTGCTGGGGCTGACGCCGATGGTGGGTTTTGACGTCTTCTGGCAGATCTGGACGCACATTAAAAAGCTGCGCATGAGCAAGCAGGATATTCGCGACGAATTTAAAAGTCAGGAGGGTGACCCGCACGTGAAAGGGCGCATCCGTCAGCAACAGCGTGCCATGGCGAAACGCCGCATGATGGCCGACGTGCCCAAAGCCGACGTGATTGTCACCAACCCAACGCACTACGCCGTCGCGCTGCAATACAGCGAAAACAAAATGAGTGCGCCAAAAGTGCTGGCAAAAGGGGCCGGTGACGTGGCCCTGCGCATTAAAGAACTTGGCGTTGAACACAAAATTCCGATGCTGGAGGCACCGCCATTGGCGCGTGCGCTTTATCGTCACAGTGACATTGGTCAGCAAATTCCCGCGGCGCTCTACGCAGCCGTGGCCGAAGTGCTGGCATGGGTTTATCAGCTGAAACGCTGGAAGCGTGAGGGCGGATTAGCTCCGAAGAAACCTGAACGTTTACCAGTGCCTGAAGCACTAGACTTTGCTGGAGAAACAGAAACACATGGGTAATCTGGCTGCGCTATTGCGCTTACCAAGTTTTAAAGACACACAGTGGCAGGTGCTGGCCGGACCGATCCTGATCCTGATTATACTGTCGATGATGGTGCTGCCTTTACCGCCGTTTATCCTCGACCTGCTGTTTACCTTCAACATTGCGCTGTCGATCATGGTGTTGCTGGTCGCGATGTTCACCCAACGAACTCTGGAGTTTGCGGCGTTCCCGACCATCCTGCTGTTCTCCACGTTGCTGCGTCTGTCGCTCAACGTGGCCTCAACCCGTATCATTTTACTGGACGGCCATACCGGTACCGCAGCGGCAGGGCGCGTCGTAGAAGCCTTCGGCCACTTCCTGGTGGGCGGTAATTTCGCCATCGGTATCGTGGTGTTTATCATTTTGGTCCTGATCAACTTCATGGTGATCACCAAGGGTGCCGGACGTATTGCCGAAGTCGGTGCGCGTTTTGTCCTCGACGGAATGCCCGGCAAGCAAATGGCTATCGACGCCGATCTCAATGCCGGTCTGATTGGTGAAGATGAAGCCAAGCAGCGCCGATCCGAAGTGACGCAGGAAGCGGACTTCTACGGCTCGATGGACGGGGCGAGTAAATTCGTGCGCGGTGATGCCATCGCCGGTCTGATGATCATGATCATCAACGTCGTCGGAGGTTTGCTGGTCGGTGTACTGCAACACAATATGGACATCGGCCACGCGGCGGAGAGCTACACCTTGCTGACCATCGGTGATGGTCTGGTCGCGCAGATCCCGGCGCTGGTTATCTCCACGGCGGCGGGTGTTATCGTGACCCGCGTCGGTACCAACCAAGACGTTGGCGAACAGATGGTCACCCAACTGTTCCGTAATCCGCGCGTCATGATGCTGAGCGCCGGGGTTCTGGGCCTGCTTGGGCTGGTGCCTGGCATGCCAAACTTTGTCTTCCTGCTATTCACCGGCGGCCTGTTGGCGTTGGCATGGTGGACTCGCGGTCAGCAACAAAAACCGGCAGCGGCGAAAGAAGTCGTCCCGGTCAATACGGATAACAAACAGCTGGTCGAAGCCAGCTGGTCTGACGTTCAGTTGGAAGATTCACTGGGCATGGAAGTGGGTTATCGACTGATCCCGATGGTGGACTACGCGCAGAACGGCGAGCTGCTGGGGCGTATTCGCAGTATCCGTAAGAAATTCGCCCAGGAGATGGGTTATCTGCCACCGGTGATCCACATTCGAGACAACCTCGAACTGCCTCCGGCCGGTTACCGCATCATGATGAAAGGCGTGGAAATTGGGACCGGTGAAGCGCATCCGGGCCGCTGGATGGCGATCAATCCGGGCAACGCTATGGGTGAACTGCCGGGCGAGGTGACGCAGGATCCGGCCTTTGGACTGGCGGCGGTCTGGATCGAACCCGCGCTGCGTGAACAGGCGCAGATTCAGGGCTTTACCGTGGTGGAAGCCAGCACCGTGGTGGCTACCCATCTTAACCATCTGATCAGCCTCCATGCGCAGGAGTTGTTTGGCCGACAGGAGACGCAGGAGCTGCTTGAACGCGTCTCGAAAGATCTGCCGAAGCTGACCGAAGATTTCGTGCCGGGCGTGGTCACCCTGACCACGCTGCACAAAGTGTTGCAGAACCTGCTCGCGGAGCGGGTTTCTATCCGCGACATGCGCACCATTATTGAAACGCTGGCCGAACACGCACCGAACCAGAATGACCCGAACGAACTGACCTCCGTTGTGCGCGTGGCACTGGGCCGCGCCATTACTCAGCAGTGGTTCCCGGGGACCGGAGAAGTGCAGGTGATTGGGCTGGATACTGCGCTGGAGCGTCTGTTATTACAGGCGTTACAGGGCGGCGGCGGCCTGGAGCCGGGGCTGGCCGAGCGCCTGCTGACGCAGGCTCAGACGGCATTACAGCGTCAGGAAATAAACGGTGCGCCGCCGGTGCTGCTGGTTAATCATGCCCTTCGCGCACTGCTTTCCCGCTTCCTTCGCCGCTCGCTGCCGCAGATTGCCGTGATGTCGAATCTGGAAATGAGCGACAGCCGCCAGATTCGCATGACAGCGACCATCGGGGGCGAGTAATGGCCAAGCGTGCGGCGATGATTTTCACCGGTATACTTTCTCTGTTGAGCACTGCGTCCTACGCGGCGGGAAGTTGGTCTGACAGTCAGCAGGGCGTGACTTTACAAAACCGGGGCGTGATGCGTTCTGCCCCGGCGCTTAATCCCCCCGCGGGTGCGCCGGTCAGACAGGCGCCGTCGGCGACTATCGAGTCAGTCAGCTGGAACTACCGTTTATATGGGCCACAGCCCGCCGGTTTGCAGGTCAAACTGTGCAATACCAACAACCGCTGTGCCGCGCTGGACGGCGCCAGCGGCCAGACCCGTGCGTTCTACGGACAATCAGCGCAGTCCGCTTTCCAGATGGTATTCTTTGTAGAAGGTCAGGGCAGATTGAACCCGTCTTTGCGCATCGTCAGCCAGCAGGTGATCGTGAATTACCGTTAAGAACGCGCAGAGAAAACGAGAAGACTGATAAAAATATCGCTGATTCAGCGATATTTTTTTGCCTGGATCACGGCAGAAGTAAAGAACAGTAGGAAGGGGTTACACCGAAATCTTACGCACGGCTTGTCCGCTGACGGAGGTTTGTCCGTTGGGCCCGTACAGTTTCTGGGTCTGGCTGGCGTTAAGGATCGCCATCGCTTGGTTGTTATAAGCCAGCTGTTTGTCGAGCAACATGCCATTGTGGCGGTTAATGTGGCTGAGTTTTTCACTCAGTTGCACCACCGTCTTCCACATGTTGGCGATCTCAGGCTGACGTGAATAGGGCGCAGTTTGCTTAAGCCTGACGTCGTGTTCGCGCCGCTGTTTATCAAGATAGTCTACGGTGGTCAGCAATGAACTTTTTTGCTCGGTGATGTGCTGCAAAGCGACCCCGTTAACGCGCCCGGAACATAGCAAGGTTTGTTCATGATGGATGATCAAATCCAGGGCTTGCAGCGTTTCAACCAGTGACTGCATGGTCTTGATAAAAGTCTTCATCGTGCTTTATGACCTTTCAACACAGTAGTTTTCCACATAAGTTGTTTTCAACACCGACACCTGCGGACTACATATTTTTCAGATAGTCCTGGGTGTCTTGCAACAACGCATCGGCGATTTTGCCGGTATCTATCGTCAGTTTGCCATCGCGAATAGCCTGTTTCAGCTCTTCCACGCGGGCGGTATTAATGTCCTGAGAACTTGATTGCGTCAGAGTAGCCTGCGCGTCACTCAGGGTTACCGCGGTACCGCTGGCCGGTGCCGCAACATTGTTCTCTTTTTTAGCAGCCTGTGCGGCAACGTCAGAAGGATCGCGTTGCTGGATCGGGCTGACAGGTTGTGATGCCTGGGTACGTTCGATGCTCATAGTAATTCTCCAAAAAGCGATAACCTTCATGCATCCAGCGACTCGAATGACGCGGGTTATATCGCGCAGATAACTGACTTTTACACCGCCAAAATGCGGCTCTGATAGTAGGTTATCGGCATCTCAGGCAAAAACTTTAGTCCATATTGGATAGTTCTTGTCGGCCAACGTTGGGGGAAACCCGCGTCAAATCGCAATACTCACCGTGCCGTCAGCACCCACCGTACCGTTGACAATCTGACCCGAAGGCATTCTGACCCGCACGGTTTCTGAAGCGGCGGCGTTGTTCATGGCTTTGCCAGCGCTGGAGACATTAAAACCGCTGCCCGTGGCCTGAACCTGAACCTGTTGTCCGGCATGGACCATCCAGGGACGGCGCAGCATCGACAGCGTCAGCGGTTGACCGATATTAATATTGCGCAGTGTGACAGCGTTCAGCGCCTGCTGGCTGTCAAGGATAGCCCGTGGTGGTAATAAATCCAGCCTTCCGCTCTTTTGTTGCATATCCGCAGCGCTGAGGTGGGCGCCGGAAGAGACATTCCGTGCCGCCACCCAGTAAGTTCCGCTGACCTGCACTTTCGTTTGTACGTAGCTTTTTTGCCCGTTGCAGTTCACCGCTACTGACACATTGCCCCAGGTGCGGCCATTCGGTGACAGGGAAAATTGCGGCGACAGACATTGTGGCTGACGGGCGGCAGGGGTGGTCACTGCCGTTTTTACCTGCATTCCGCTGCTGGCATATTGCCGCTGAAAAAACTGCTGAATCTGACCGGCAAACAGCGTATCGCTATTGGATGACGCACTCATCGCATCGACCGGTGCAGCCCGTGTATGTGCGGGCATAATGCCAAGGCATAACCCCATTAACAGCCCGCATTTCCCGATCGTCAGCTTGTTCATTCTGCTCTTCGCCCCGCCATGCTTATCGCTATGAGTAGTGCCGTGGAATTCCCACTTCTGACCCTAAGTCTACCCGCAGTGTTGATTTCCCAATGCGATAAATAGCGGGGCATTTTGCGCTTATTCCTGCGATAGGTTGTTGATGGGGGGATTTATGCTGTCGGCTCCAAATTCTCATTTTGCGGAGGGCGCATGCTCGACAAATTGAACGCCGCACTACAGTTCCAACAGGAAGCGCTCAACTTGCGCGCCCAGCGGCAGGAAATACTCTCGGCGAACATTGCCAACGCGGATACCCCAGGGTATCAGGCGCGGGATATCGATTTCGCCAGCCAGTTACAGAAGGTGATGGAAGCCGGACGGGCCAACGGCAGCGGCATGTCGCTGGAGTTGACCAATACGCGTCATATCCCTGCGTCTACCAGCGCGGGTGCGGATCTGGACTTGATGTACCGCATCCCCGATCAGCCGTCGATGGATGGCAACACGGTCGATATGGATCCTTCGCCGACAACAGTGTGCGATATCAGACCGACCTGACCGTGCTTGGCGGCCAGGTGAAAGGGATGATGTCAGTACTTCAAGGATAACCCGCATGTCGATGCTCAGTATTTTTGATATCGCCGGATCAGCGCTTTCAGCCCAGTCTCAACGCATGAACGTCAGCGCCAGTAATATGGCCAACGCCGACAGCGTCACCGGCCCGGACGGTCAGCCGTACCGCGCCAAACAAGTGGTATTTCAGGTTAACGCCGCACCGGGGCAGGAAACCGGTGGCGTGAAAGTGGCCGAAATTGTCGATGACCCGTCACCGATGCGCATGGTGTACCAGCCCGGCAATCCGATGGCGGATGCCAAAGGTTACGTGCAGATGCCCAACGTCGATGTGGTCAGTGAGATGGTCAACACCATTTCGGCGTCCCGCAGCTATCAGGCCAACGTTGAGGTGCTGAATACCACCAAATCGTTGATGTTGAAAACCCTGACACTGGGTCAATAACGGAGCCGCATATGTCAGTTTTAAGCTCGATCAACGACACCACCGACAACACGATTTCAGGCAGCAGCGCAACGCCCCCGAAATCCACGGCCGATGATCTGTCGAGTAACTTTCTGACGCTGCTGGTTGCGCAGCTGAAGAACCAGGATCCCACCAATCCGATGGACAATGCCCAGCTCACCAGCCAGTTGGCGCAGATCAACACCGTCAGCGGTATTGAAAAGCTCAACACCACGCTTGGCAGCATCTCCGGCCAGATCAACAGCAACCAGTCCGTACAGGCGACATCCCTGATTGGTCATGGCGTGATGGTCGCGGGCAAAGCGATTTTGGTCGGCAGCGCCGATGGAAAAGTCAGCACCACGCCATTTGGTCTGGAGCTGGAGCGTTCCGTGGATACCGCGAATGTCACCATCAGCGATTCGACCGGCAAAGTGGTGAAAACCATTAGCCTCGGCGCGCAGACGGCTGGCGTTCACAGTTATACCTGGGACGGTACGCAGGATGACGGCACCGCCGCACCGGATGGCAGCTACAGCTTCAGCATTAACGCCACCAACGGCGGCGAGCAGATGGTCGCCACGTCGCTGAACTACGCGCTGGTTAACGGCGTGACTAACGACAGTTCCGGCGCGGTGCTGGATCTTGGCGTTCGCGGCACCAGTACGCTGGCCAATGTACGACAGATTTTGTAATCGCTTTCGGTTTTAAACGGCAGCATAAAACCTTTTTTTCAAGAATTCTAACCATTTAACTGTGCTCGGAATCATTCAAATCGTCTGGGTATGCCTACTTTTGGTGTACCCAATCCGCTTGCGGTTTGAAGAATGAAGAGCATAGAGGAGTCAGAATATGAGCTTTTCTCAAGCAGTCAGCGGCCTGAACGCAGCATCATCAAACCTGGACGTCATTGGTAACAACATTGCCAACTCCGCCACGTCGGGTTTTAAATCAGCCACCGCCTCTTTTGCCGACATGTTTGCCGGTTCACAAACCGGTATGGGCGTGAAAGTTGCCGCCATTACTCAGGACTTCAGCGACGGTACCACCACCACGACTAACCGTGGTCTGGACGTTGCGCTGAGCGGGAACGGTTTCTTCCGTCTGACTGACGCCACCGGCGGCGTGTTCTATTCGCGTAACGGCCAGCTTTCACTCGACGAGAACCGCAATCTGGTGAACTCGCAGGGTCTGAGCCTGACCGGTTATCCGGCCACCGGTACACCACCGACCATTGCGCAGGGTGCGCAGCCGGTACCGCTGAACATTCCAAACACCATGATGATCGCCAAAGCGTCTACGACGGGCACCATGGCCGCTAACCTGAACTCCAGCGATAAAATCCCGGCAACGGCAACGTTCTCTAGTTCAGACCCGAGTAGCTACAACTACGTCAACACCATCACTACCTATGATTCGCTCGGTAACTCGCACGACAACAATGTCTATTTTGTGAAGTCCACCACGCCGGAAAACTCCTGGAAGGTGTACGCGCAGGATACCAGTGCCACCCCGTTAACCGCGGCCGCTCAAATCGGTAACCTGAACTTCAGCGCCAGTGGCACCCTGACCAGTACAACGAATGCCGACGGCACAGCGACCACCGCGCCATTAGCCTTCGACCTGCCAATGAACACCACCACCAACGGCGCGACCACGCCGCAAGTGGTTTCCCTCAGCTTCCAGGGCAGTATTCAGCAAAACACCGGCAGCAACAGCATCGGTACGCTCAAGCAAAATGGCTATGCCGCAGGTCAGATGACCGGTTATCAGATCAACGATGACGGCACTATCGCTGGCGTGTACTCCAACCAGCAGACCCAGCTGTTAGGCCAGATCGTATTGAGTAACTTCTCCAACCCTGAAGGTCTGAAATCTGAAGGCGACAACGTGTGGTCCTCCACCCAGTCTTCCGGCCAGCCTATTACTGGTCTGGCGGGTGCGGGCGGTTTCGGCAACATGACCAGCGGTGCGCTGGAAGCGTCGAACGTCGATCTGAGTAAAGAACTGGTCAACATGATTGTTGCTCAGCGTAACTACCAGTCGAATGCGCAGACCATCAAAACTCAGGACTCCATCCTGAACACGCTGGTCAACCTGCGCTAATCGCATTAAGCGACGTGCAGCACTGACAGACGGAGCAGGAACATTATGGATCATGCAATCTACACCGCGATGGGCGCCGCCAGCCAGACGCTCAACCAGCAGTCGGTCACCGCGAGTAACCTGGCAAACGCCTCAACGCCGGGGTTTCGCGCCCAGCTGATGGCACTGCGGGCCGTGCCGATCAACGGGCCAAGTCTTGAAACACGCACCATGGTAACGGCTTCAACGCCGGGTGCTGACATGACACAGGGACAGCTCAACTACACCGGACGCCCGCTGGACGTGGCGCTGCAGCAGGATGGTTTTCTTGCGGTGCAGATGCCTGACGGTTCCGAAGCCTATACCCGCAACGGCGACATTCAGGTGTCGCCAACCAACCAGTTGACCATTCAGGGCAATCCGGTGATGGGCGATAACGGCCCGATCGAAGTGCCACCGAATTCGCAGCTGACTATTTCCTCTGACGGCACCATTGCGGTGCTCGAAGCAGGCGCTGACCCGAATACCATGGGCCAGTTGGGTAAGCTGAAGTTGGTAAAAGCGGCAGGGAATGAAGTCACGCGTGGGGATGACGGGATGTTCCGTCTTACCCCGGCCACGGCGCAGGCCAGAGGCAATGCGTTACAGGCTGATGCGAGCATCCACGTGATGCCGGGGACGTTGGAAGGCAGTAACGTCAAACCGGTCGAAACCATGGTT
Organism: Enterobacterales bacterium; assembly: GCA_003864575.1. Taxonomy (GTDB): domain Bacteria; phylum Pseudomonadota; class Gammaproteobacteria; order Enterobacterales; family Enterobacteriaceae; genus Ewingella. The sequence goes on along the minus strand of BHES01000058.1, from coordinate 12,192 downwards.
GACATGATCGCCAACGCCCGTCGCTTCGAAATGCAGATGAAGGTCATCCACAGCGTGGATGAAAACGAACAACGCGCTAACGCACTGCTGTCGTTGAGCTAATTCGCTAAGGAATAACAACATGATCCCATCGCTTTATATTGCGAAGACTGGCCTGGACGCGCAGCAAACTAACATGGACGTGATCGCCAACAACCTGGCAAACGTCAGCACCAACGGCTTTAAACGTCAGCGCGCGGTGTTTGAAGATTTGTTGTACCAGACAATTCGTCAGCCGGGTGCGCAGTCGTCCGAGCAGACCAATCTACCGTCCGGCCTGCAAATCGGTACCGGTGTGCGTCCGGTGGCGACTGAGCGTTTGCACGCGCAGGGCAATCTGTCACAGACCAACAACAGCAAAGATATCGCCATCAAAGGACAGGGTTTCTTCCAGGTACAGTTGCCTGACGGCACCACGTCCTACACCCGTGACGGTTCGTTCCAGGTTGACCAAAATGGTCAGTTGGTCACCTCAAGTGGTTATCAGGTGATCCCGGCGATCACCATCCCGGCTAACGCGTTGTCTATCACCGTGGGCCGTGACGGTATCGTCAGCGTGACCCAACAGGGGCAGACGGCGGCGCAACAGGTTGGGCAAATCACGTTGAGCACCTTTATCAACGACAGTGGTCTGGAAGCCACGGGTGAAAACCTTTATCAGGAAACCCAAAGCTCCGGCGCACCGACCGAAAGTACGCCGGGCCTCAACGGTGCGGGCCTGCTCTATCAGGGCTACGTTGAAACCTCAAACCTAAACCTCAAACGTCAACGTGGCGGAAGAGCTGGTCAACATGATTCAGACCCAACGCGCGTACGAGATCAACAGTAAAGCAGTATCTACGTCCGATCAGATGTTGCAAAAACTGACTCAATTGTAATTCCGATAAGACAGTAAAAGCAGGGCGCTGCGGGGAGTTCAGGCGCGGCGCCCTGAGTAATAAATGTCGATACTTTTAAGGCGATATCTGTGGTGACCATGAAATTTACGTCGGTAAACAGCGCGCACTTTCACCGACACGGCGTGTTGGCTCTGCCGCTTTTAGTGACTTTGCTGCTTAACGGCTGTGCGTATTTACCGCATAAGCCGTTGGTTGAAGGCACGACGTCGGCCCAACCGGCTCCTGCGGCGCCACCGGTACCAAACGGCTCGATTTTCCAGTCCGTCCAGCCGATGAATTATGGCTATCAGCCCCTGTTTGAAGATCGTCGACCACGTAATATCGGCGATACCCTGACCATCGTGCTGCAAGAAAACGTCAGCGCCAGCAAAAGCTCGTCCGCTAACGCCAGCCGCAATGGTTCCAGTAAATTTAGCACCGCCGTCGCGCCGCGCTATCTCGAAGGCTTATTCGGCAATGCCCGCGCAGACATGGATATGTCCGGCGACAACACCTTTGGCGGTAAGGGCGGCGCGGCGGCCAACAACACCTTCAGCGGTACGCTGACCGTGACCGTGAACGAAGTGTTGGCGAACGGTAACCTGCGCGTCGTGGGTGAGAAACAGATCGAAATCAACCAGGGCACCGAGTTCATCCGGTTCTCCGGCGTCGTGAATCCGCGCACCATCAGCGGCTCGAACACCGTGGTGTCAACGCAGGTGGCGGATGCCCGTATCGAATATGTCGGTAACGGCTACATCAATGAAGCGCAGAACATGGGCTGGTTGCAGCGGTTCTTCCTTAATCTCTCGCCGTACTAATGGGGCAATCATGAGAAAACTTATTCCCGGAATTCTGTGCCTGACGCTGTGTGCCCTGATGGCATTGCCCGCATCGGCCCAGCGCATTCGCGACCTGGCCAGCGTTCAGGGCGTGCGTGATAACGCCCTGATCGGCTTCGGGCTGGTGGTCGGTCTTGACGGTTCCGGTGACCAAACGACCCAAACCCCGTTCACCACGCAGACGCTGACCAACATGTTGTCCCAGTTGGGCATCACGGTGCCTGCGGGCACTAACATGCAGCTGAAAAACGTGGCGGCGGTGATGGTGACGGCCAAAATGCCGCCTTTCTCCAAAAGCGGCCAAACCATTGACGTCGTGGTCTCCTCGATGGGTAACGCCAAAAGTATCCGCGGCGGCACTCTGTTGATGACCCCGCTTAAAGGCGTGGACAACCAGGTTTATGCGCTGGCGCAGGGTAACGTTCTGGTCGGCGGGGCAGGCGCCTCTGCCGGTGGCAGCAGCGTCACCGTTAACCAGCTTTCCGGCGGACGTATCACTGCGGGCGCGACCATTGAACGCGAACTGCCAAGCACCTTTGGTACCGAAGGTGTGATCAATCTGCAACTCAATGATGAAGACTTCAATCTGGCACAGCAGGTCAGTGACGCGATTAACCGCCAGGGCGGAATGGGCTCGGCTACTGCGCTGGATGCCCGCAACATTCAGGTGATGGTGCCGCGTGGCAACAGTTCGCAGGTGCGTATTTTGGCGCAAATTCAAAACGTGGAAGTGAATGTGGGGCCGATGGACGCCAAAGTGATCATCAACTCACGTACCGGTTCGGTGGTGATGAACCGCGATGTCACGCTCGACTCCTGTGCCGTGGCGCAGGGGAATCTGTCGGTGGTGGTCGACAGGCAAAATGACGTCAGCCAGCCGAACACGCCGTTTGGCGGCGGGCAGACGGTAGTGACGCCGAACACCAATATTTCCGTTCGCCAGTCGGGTGGAGCGCTCCAGCAGGTGCAGTCCAGTGCCAGTCTGAACAATGTGGTGCGCACGCTGAACGCGCTGGGCGCGACGCCAATTGACCTGATGTCTATCTTGCAGGCCATGAAAACCGCGGGCTGTTTACGTGCTGATTTGGAAATCATCTGATGAGTGATCTGATGTCGATGTCAGGCGCTGCGTATGACGCGCAGTCGCTAAATGGTTTGAAGCTGGCCGTGCAAAAAGACCCGCAGGCGCACATCAAGGAGGTCGCCAAGCAGTTTGAAGGCGTCTTCGTGCAGATGATGCTCAAAAGTATGCGCTCTGCCTTACCGCAGGATGGCCTGATGAGCAGCGACCAGACCCGGCTTTATACATCGATGTACGATCAGCAAATTGCCACCAACATGTCTGAAAAAGGTCTGGGGATGGCTGACCTGATGGTCAAACAGCTGACCGGCGGTAACACGGAGCCTGCCGAAACGGCGGGTACCGTGCCGATGGCGCTGGATAAAGAAGTGCTGAGTACTATGCCGCTGTTGGCGATGGAACAGATGATCCGCAAGGCGATTCCCAATGCGCCTGACCGGACTACCGGCGGCGCACCTCTCGGGCAGGACAGCGGGCAGTTTGTGTCACGTCTGAGCATTCCTGCGCAGGTTGCCAGTAGAGCAAGCGGCATATCGCATCAGCTGATTGTGGCGCAGGCCGCGCTGGAGTCAGGCTGGGGCCAGCGGGAAATTCCGACGACGGATGGCAAGCAGAGCTTCAACCTGTTTGGCATCAAAGCTGGCAGTAACTGGAGCGGGGCCACCACTGATATCACCACCACCGAGTACAGCAACGGCGTGGCGAAAAAAGTACAGGCAACATTCCGTGTTTATGGTTCCTACGTCGAGGCGATAGCCGATTACGTCAAACTGCTGACTAACAACCCGCGTTACGCCCAGGTAACGGCGGCGGGCACGCCGGAGCAGGCGGCTCATGCCTTACAAGCGGCGGGTTATGCGACAGACCCGAACTATGCCAACAAACTGGTCAGCGTTATCCAGAAAATCAAAGGCGCAGGCGAGCAGGCGGTCAAAGCCTACAGCACAGATTTAAGTAAGATTTTCTGATCATTAACGCTCAAGTTCCGGCGACTCACGCCGATAACCTCTACATCGATAACAACGTCAGCGGCGTCACACCGGGATAAAACACTCATGTCCAACAGCTTAATCAATACCGCCATGAGCGGGCTGAATGCGGCGCAGGCTGCGCTCAGTACGGTCAGTAACAACATCGCCAACGTCAGTGTGGCCGGTTATAACCGCCAGACGGCAATTATTGGTCAGAGTAACGGCACCAATACGGCAGCGGGTTATATCGGCAACGGTGTGAACGTCAGCAGCATCAACCGCGAATACAATGCGTTTGTGGTCAATCAGTTGATGGGCGCAAGCACGGTGAACAGCGCGCTGTCTACCCAGTATGCGCAGGCCGGACAGATTGATAACCTGCTTTCTGATACCACGACCAGCCTTGCCACCACGATGCAAAAATTCTTCACCGGCCTGCAAACGCTGACCAGCAACTCCGGCGACAGCGCCGCGCGTCAGGCGGTTCTCGGCCAGGCGCAGGGCATGACGGCGCAGTTCAACAGCTCCGCGAAATATCTGGCGGACATGAGCAGCGGCGTAAATCAGCAGATCACGGATAACGTCAATCAGATCAATAATTTCGCGACGCAGATTGCCAAGCTGAACACCCAAATCACCACCACCCGTGGCACCACGGGTCAGGAGCCTAACGCGCTTCTCGACCAACGCGATCAGTTGGTTAGCCAACTGAATAATATCGCAGGCGTGACGGTTACCCAGCAGGACGGCGATGCCTATAACGTCTCCTTCGCGAATGGCGTGCCGTTAGTGCAAGGTTCCAATACCCGCACTATCGTGGCGACGCCATCAAGTGCGGACACCAGCAAACTGACCGTGGGCGTGGTCCAACCGGACGGTTCCATCACCGAGTTGGCGGAAAGCCGTATTAATACCGGCGCACTGGGCGGTATACTGACTTTCCGTAAAGACAACCTCGAACCGGCCATCAACCAGTTAGGTCAGTTGGCTCTGTCGCTCGGCGACAGCTTCAACACTGTCAACAAAGGTGGTTATGACATGAACGGGGCCAAAGGGGGAGATTTCTTCACCTTCAACCCACCGTCCACCGTCTCTAATACCAAAAATACTGGTGATGCCGTGGTCAGTGCCGCCTTCAGCGATGCTTCAGCCGTCAAAGCCAGCGATTACGTGATGTCCTACGACGGCACGGCCTGGTCTGCGACCCGCGTGTCTGATGGTGCAGTGATCACGCCAACGGCGGGGACTGACTCAGCAGGTAACCCGACGATGAATTTCGATGGCTTATCTGTCTCCGTTACCGGCACGCCAAATACCAAAGACAGCTTCACCATCAAAACCGTTAGCGGCGTCGCGGGTAGTCTCAATTTAGCGATCACCGATTCGTCTAAAATTGCTGCCGCCAGCGAAGTGGATCCGGTGACCGGTGCCGTAGGTGCCAGCGATAACCGCAATGCGCAGAAATTACTGGATTTGCAAACAGCCAAACTGGTTGAAGGTAAATCGACGCTGTCAGGCGCTTACGCCAGCCTGGTCAGTAACGTGGGTAATCAGGTTTCAACCCTGAAAACCAACACGACGGCGCAGGGCAATATCGTCACGCAGCTGAATGCTCAGCAGCAGTCAATTTCCGGTGTGAATACCGATGAATAGTACGGCGACTTGCAGCGCTATCAGCAATATTATCTGGCGAATGCGCAGGTAATTCAGACGGCGTCTACCATTTTCGACGCGATCATCAACATCCGTTAATTTAACCCTTTGATGCGATAAGGAACTGATGCCATGCGCCTTAGTACTAATTTGATTTATCAGCAAAATATGGACAGTGTCCTGAATGGTCAGTCGCGTTGGCAGGATACCGGCGTACAGCTCTCGACAGGGCTGCGGGTCAATAAACCTTCCGATGATCCGCTGGCGGCGTCTCAGGCCGTGTTGGTGCAACAGGCCCAGGCTGAGAACGACCAGTATGGCGTTGCCCGTACCTTTGCCACGCAAAGCATGAGCCAGGAAGAGTCGATTCTGTCGAGCGTGACCTCAAGTATTCAAGATGCGCAGACGCTGATTGTTCAGGCGGGCGACGGAACGTTGAGTAACGATGACCGTGATTCACTGGCGACAAAATTGCAGGGGATTAAAGATCAGATCCTGAACCTGGCCAACAGCACAGACGGGAACGGTCGCTACATTTTTGCCGGTTATAACAGTGATAAACCCCCGTTCACCAGCGACCCAACTACCGGTGCCGTGACGTATAACGGCGGCGATAAAGCCATTTCCCAGCAGGTTGACGCCAGCCGTACTATGACTATCAACCATACAGGTTCGCAGGTATTTAATGCGCTGACGGGGGATGCAGTCAAAGAGCCGGACGGCACGGTGGGTGAATCTGATCCGTTTAAGACGATTGATACGGCGCTGACGGCGTTGAAAACGCCAAAGGAAAATTTCGCCAACGATACCGATTACACCGACGCGATTGATAAAAGCAACCGTGGTCTGCGTAACTTGCTCAACAACGTGCTGTCAGTACGTTCGGAGTTGGGTACTCAGTTGAGTGAGCTTGATAAGCTCGATACGCTGGGTGATGACCGTACGTTGAACAACAGTGACAAGCTGAGTGCGCTGGTGAATACCGACTGGACTGCCGCTATTTCGCAATACTCTCTCCAGCAGGTGGCATTGCAGGCGTCTTACAAAACCTTCAGCAATATGCAGGGTATGTCACTCTTCCAGATGAATTCGTAACCCTTCCACACCGAACTGCCTTTCTCAATCGGGGCTGAAAAGCCCCGGTCTGACACGTTTTTCTGAGCATACTTAAACCGGGTGTACTCAGTTTTGTATGTCATCCCGTTTTGCTAAGAGCGGGATGACATACTTTTTTTGCCCCAAGATTAAAAGCTTACGTAACGTAAAACCCTTCGTCTCTAGCCAAATACAGCCAATAACACCGGGAACAGGAAGGGGGCCAGCAGCGAGGTGATAATCCCGCAGATGACCAACGCCAGCGAACTGAATGCGCCTTCCTGGAAATCCATCTCGGCACAGCGTGCAGTGCCGAGTGCGTGAGAGGCGGCACCCATCGACAAACCACGTGAGGCTTTAGTGGTTATCTTAAGAATATTCAAAATGGTGTGACCGAACACCGCGCCCAAAATCCCGACGAAAATAACGCACACTGCACTGATGGCAGGAATGCCGTTAATAGACTGCGCCGTTGCCATGGCAATCGGCGTGGTGACGGATTTCGGCAGAACCGATGCCGCAATTTCAGGGGTGGCCCCCATCCATAACGCAATCGCGGTGCCAGTAACCATCGCGACCACGCTGCCGATGAAACAAACACTGATGATGGACTTCCAACGGGCGCGGATCTGATGCAATTGTTCGTACAGCGGGAAGGCCAGCGCGACCACTGCCGGTTGCAGCAGATCATTGAGGATCTTGCTGCCAGCGAAATAACGTGCGTAAGGAATATTCGTGACCAGCAGCAGAGGAATGATGATCACCATCGACATCAGCAGGGGATTCAGTAAAGGCAGTTTGAGCTTAACGGCCAGTTTGCGCGAAGCGAAAAAGACCAGCAACGTTAAAGGCAGCGACCACAGAATGTCGATCATGGTTTCTCCTCCGGTTCGCCAGTGACCGGACGTTCCCGGTGAACGTAGTGGGAACAATAAGCAGTGACCAGCAGCACAATCAGCGTACTAAACAGGCAAGAGACAACCAGCGGGCCAAACTGAGTGCGCAATACGTCGTAGTAACTCATCACGCCAACGCCGATCGGTACAAACAGCAACGCCATATAGCGAATCAACACATTACAACCCGGTTTCACCCAGCGGTAAGGTAAAATTTGGGTAGAAAGCAAGGTGAAAAGGATCAACATACCGATAATGCTGCCGGGGATCGTGAGAGGCAAAAGAGATGAAATACCGATACCGGCGTACAGGCAGAGGTAAATTAATATAAATGCCCGAACGTATTGTAAAAGTAGTGTTATGGCGTTGCGCATGGCCTTCATTCCAATAAGGTGACGCATTCATCATACAATTAAACCGTGATCTGTGCCACAAAGCAGAGTATGAAATTAATGAATGAAGTGTATGCCATTTTGGAACGGTGAGCGTCGTGTAATGAGGGAATTTACGGTGGATTTCACTGGGAGGGTCTGGTTATCCGCAAGCCAGACCCTGTCATAATTCAACTCATTAAAGGCAGCAGCTGTGAATACAACTCGCTGAACACTTTACGGCGGGCGCGATAGGCGTGATGTTTTTCCGCATCCGGTGGATGAGTCTGTTCCAGAGGCAAGGCGGGCAGGAGTTGCTCCAGTGATTTTTGCGGATTCATGGCAATTTGCGCCAGCCGTGCAGCGCCAAGGGCTGGGCCGACATCTCCACCGGTACGGTATTCAAGCGTCTGACCGCTGATGTCTGCCAACATTTGCCGCCAGTAACTGCTGCGCGCCCCCCCGCCGATCAGGGTGATGGAATCGGGTTTCAGGCCAGTGGCATGCAGGGCGTCTATGCCTTCTGCCAGGGCAAAACCGACCCCTTCCAGCACGGCGCGACCAATGTCTGCTGGCCCATGCTGATGGGTCAGGCCAAACAGCGTGCCTTTCGCCTGTGGATTGTTGTGCGGCGTCCGTTCACCCGAAAGATAGGGCAGGAACCACACCGGGGTTTCAGCTGGGGTGGACTGCTCAACCGCCGTGAGCAACTCACCGACCGACGCCATGCCGGTCAATCTTGCTGCCCAGTCGAGACAAGAGGCGGCGCTAAGCATGACCGACATCAGGTGCCAGGTCGCAGGCAACGCATGGCAGAAGCTGTGGACGGCTTGTTGTGGATTACTGAGAAAGCCGTCGCTGACGGCAAAATAGACACCTGACGTCCCGAGCGACAACATTGCCTGACCCGCACGGTAGACCCCAACGCCCACAGCACCCGCCGCATTATCGCCACCGCCGGCAATCACAGGAACCCGACCGATGCCCCAGCGTTTTGCCAGCGCGTCACAAACTTCACCCGTTACCTGATTCCCCTCATACAGGGCTGGCATCTGGTCACGGCGCAGGCAACAGGCGTTAAGCATGACATCGCTCCAGTCGCGTTTAGCGACATCCAGCCACATCGTGCCCGCGGCATCTGACATGTCACTGGCGAAGGTGCCGGTTATACGCCAGCGCAGATAATCTTTAGGTAATAAGACTTTCTCGATCTGGCTAAACACGTGAGGTTCATGCTGTCTTACCCATGCCAGTTTTGGGGCGGTAAAACCCGGCATCATCACGTTGCCGGTAATACGGCGTGAGTCTGGCACGGCACTTTCCAGCGCCTGACATTGCGCAAAGCTGCGCCCGTCATTCCACAAAATAGCCGGGCGTAATATTTCACCGTGCTTACCAAGCAGCGTGGCACCGTGCATCTGTCCTGTCAGGCCAAGTGCTTTGACCTGGCTGAGGTCCGACACCGCGCCCAGCGCCAATATTGCTTTATCGGTGGCGCTCCACCAATCGGCGGGATCTTGCTCTGACCAAAGCGGGTGCGGACGGGAAAGGGCGAGGGGCTCACTGTGCGTGACGATAACTTGCCCAGCTTCACTGAGCAGAATGGCTTTTACGCCGGATGTACCGAGATCGATACCGAGATACATGAGCACTCCTTTCCCTGAAATGGTGGATGAGGGTGAAGAACGACAAGGCCCGGCCATTATTCGCCGGGCAAACTTTCACTTTTCGCTGCCTTTAGCCGAACAGGTAGCGGTTTACCAGATTTTCCAACTGTTCCTGACGACCACTCTGATGCACCGGTGCGAACTGATGCTGCTGGGCAAATTTCGCTAACTCATCGAGTGACATTTTACCTTGCAAAATTTGCTGGCCCAGCTCAGCATTCCAGCCGGAATAACGCTGCGCCACGTGTTTGTCGAGTTCGCCGTCGGTGATCATTTTTGCGGCCACTTTCAGCGCCAGCGCCATCGTATCCATACCGCCGATATGCCCATAGAACAGATCATATTTGTCTGTGCTTTGGCGACGAACTTTGGCATCAAAGTTCAGCCCACCGGTGGTGAAACCACCGGCTTTGATGATCTCATACATCACCAGCGTATTCTCTTCAACGCTGTTGGGGAACTGGTCGGTGTCCCAGCCACATTGAGGATCGCCACGGTTGGCATCCACGGAACCAAACAGACCCAGCGCAATGGCATTAGCAATTTCGTGATGGAAAGAGTGACCAGCCAGCGTGGCATGGTTAGCTTCAACGTTAACTTTGATCTCTTTTTCCAGCCCGAATTGCTTGAGGAAACCATAAACTGAGGCGACGTCGTAATCATATTGATGCTTAGTCGGTTCCTGCGGTTTTGGCTCAATCAGCAACGTCCCCTGGAAACCGGTTTTGTGTTTGTGCTCGACCACCAGTTGCATAAAACGACCAATTTGTTCGCGTTCCTGCCGTAAATCCGTGTTCAGCAGGGTTTCGTAACCTTCGCGGCCACCCCAGAGCACGTAGTTTTCACCGCCCAGCTGTTTGGTCGCATTCATCGCAGTAAATACCTGCGTCGCCGCCCATGCAAACACTTCAGGGTCCGGATTAGTCGCGGCGCCAGCTGCGTAGCGCGGGTTAGAGAAGCAGTTTGCAGTGCCCCACAACAGCTTCAGTCCGCTGCTCTCCTGTTTTTGCGCCAGCACGTCGGTCATCACCGCAAAGTTATTCACGTACTCTTTCAGCGAATTGCCTTCCGGGGAAACATCGACATCATGGAAGCAGTAATAAGGCACGTTGAGTTTTTTGAAGAATTCAAAGGCCACATCGGCCTTACGTTTTGCCAGTTCCAGTGCGTCACCCGGTTGCTGCCAGGGGCGGTCAAATGCGCCGAGGCCAAACATATCGGACCCATTCCAGCAGAAGGTATGCCAGTAGCAAGCGGCAAATCTCAGATGTTCTGCCATGGTTTTACCGAGAATCACTTCATTCGGATTGTAGTGGCGGAATGAAAGAGGGTTTTTGCTGTTAATTCCTTCATAGCGAACCGCGTCAAGCTTGTCGAAATAAGCGTGCATTGAAAACTCCTTGGAAACTGGCCCAGATCTGCTGGGAAGTGAGAGCCGTTATCTTCGGAGTTGTCGAGACGACTCACAATTACGTTATTTAACACTCAAATTAACTTAATTATTAACTGTGCGGTGGATCTCATAAATAAGCCTTTTCAGGGCGCTATTTTTTAATAAAGTCGAGATGACGCGAAAGAGTCCGCACACGAAATAGGTGTATTGCAATCAAACCATGATCTTCATCAAATTTTAGAAAAGAAACTAAAAATCGTAACGCTGCGGTTAAAATCTGCAATTGCTGAATAATGGCTGAGCGACAACAATTCATCCGCAACGATTTCCCTGTGGTTGCTAATGATTTATTTCTCTTTCCCTGCCTCTTTATATAAAAAAGGTCTTAAAAGATGAAAATGAAAACACTTTTACTCACCGCCAGCACCGCACTCCTCCTTTTCAGCCAGTCTGGTCTGGCAAAAGAAATAAAAATTGGTATGGCAATCGATGACTTGCGACTGGAACGCTGGCAGAAAGACAGGGATATATTTGTGGCGAAAGCCAAAACGCTGGGAGCCGATGTTTTTGTACAATCTGCGAATGGTAATGAAGAAACGCAGATGGCGCAGATTGAAAATATGATTAACCGCGGTGTCGATGTCCTGGTCATTATCCCCTATAACGGCCAGGTGCTGAGCAATGTCATCGCCGAAGCGAAACAGGAAGGCATTAAAGTTTTGGCATATGACCGAATGATTAACAACGCAGATATCGATTTTTATATTTCATTTGATAACGAAAAGGTCGGCGAACTACAGGCGCAAAGCCTGGTTGACCGCGTACCGCAGGGGAATTATTTCCTGATGGGGGGATCGCCGGTCGATAACAATGCCAAAATGTTCCGCGCCGGGCAGATGAAAGTCCTTAATCCTCTTATCAAAGATGGAAAAATTAAAATTGTTGGCGATCAGTGGGCTGATGGTTGGTTACCGGAAAATGCACTGAAAATAATGGAAAATGCGCTCACGGCAAACAATAACAAAATTGATGCGGTGGTGGCTTCTAATGATGCAACGGCGGGCGGCGCAGTTCAGGCGTTATCTGCACAGGGGTTGGCAGGGAAAGTGGCGATTTCAGGGCAAGATGCTGACCTTGCCGCCATTAAACGTATTCAGGCCGGTACGCAAACTATGACGGTCTATACCCATAATTAATGAAGATACTTGATGTTGTGAACCATGAGGACCATGCTACTCGTCATGAAAATACATCTGACTTCGGAACAACGGATAGCCCTGAAAATGCTGCATAAGAACAACCGGGA